>NZ_JBMNVY010000002.1:0-269936 GCF_049745435.1 Lactiplantibacillus sp. YT640 | reverse complement strand
ATTTGGTTGGAATTAGCTACTACCATTGTAAGTGATTGCTTTGGGCTTTTTAATTTCTGTTCGGATTAATTATAGAATTTGCCATTTTAAAACAAGCGAAATGCATATATCACGCAATAACTTGCCCATATTGCGGTAATTATCATTGCAATTTGTCATTTATTCACTCGTGCCTTTTATGTCGCAATCCATATAAATTACCGAGAAGCTAATCCACAACAGTTTATCATTAAAACCAAACATTCAATGCGCCACACCACGTTTTTTGGCCTATAATTAAGGTAGTGTATTAATGAGGGAGGGATGTCTATGGCAAAACGACGAATCACACACGACCCACACCAGTTTGTTAATACTGCTACTGACCGGCGACGCTTACAATTGGCTGTCCAATTAGCCTTGCCAACCTGTGCGCACGTCTTAGCACGCAATTTTGCGCGTTCTAGTGCCAGCTCTTACTGGCTACTAATGATAAAGACGCCGGGGACGGCTGCCCCGCGCTTTTTGACCTTGCGGATCGCGGATCATTTGCTATGGCTGACGAACCATGATCAATTAACCATTAGTTGGGAGGCTGGTAATTTTGACGCCGTTCAACGGACCTTGTGTCAAGAATTAACACCAGCCACTCTGCAACAATACAGTTATCAACTCACGACAACTGATATTATGACACTGCGCTTGATTCTGCATTTGGAACAACATCAGCTCATTTGGTTGGTCCAATTAGCACCTGAAATCGCTAAGGCCTACAAGAATCAGCATTTTGACCTTCGTGACGACTTTGGTCAGGCCAAATTGTTACTAGGCAACATGAATAACAGTAGTCTCCAACTGGTGCCAGTTAAGCAACCAGCTTTCCAAAATCATCTTGGACAATACTTCGGCCGCAATCTCCTATTCTCACAGTTCACCAGCCACCATCTATTGCGACTATTGCCCACCAATCAATGGATTCGACCCTTGCTAAAGGTGTTGCCACCCACACCAAATCTGGAACAACAACTAGCAGTCCTGTATGGCACCGACTTTGTCCGCATTTATGTTGAAGCGATTCGACAACAAGCACGCTTGCAAGCGATTAGTTCATAAAAATAAGACCCCCGCTACGTTCAGCAGGAGCCTTATTTTAGTTACTGATTATTAGTCGCTTTTAAGTTTTCCTTAGGACCTAACAACTTATCCGAAAAGCCAAATACATAAACTAACATCGTTGCAATCACTAGTGTCCCGTAATGGGATATCAAATAACCATAAAAATTTGACCCGATGCCGACACCCGGGGTGATAAACGCGGGGAAACCGATCAACGACCCTGACAAAGCATAGTTATTAACGCGTAACAGACCGGTCAGTAAGCCACCTAGACCACTCGCAATGCTAGCAACGACAAAGACCCGTTTGTATTTCAAGTTGACCCCGTATAGCGCCGGCTCGGTAACACCACAAAAGGCTGAAATTGCAGCTGCCAGTGAGATCTCCTTTAGGTGCTTATCCTTAGACTTTAAGAAGACGGCCAACACCGCACCACCCTGAGCGACCATTGTAATCGAGAGGATTGCATTCAAATAACTGTGCCCATTCGTCGCAATATCATTGATCACAATGGGAATAATGCCCCAGTGGAGCCCGAAAATGACCATCGTCTGGTATAAACCACCAATAACCAATCCTGATAAGGCCGGGCTAAAATTATAGACGGCGACCAAACCGTTGGCCAAGCCCTTACTGATAATCGTAATTAAGGGACCGACCACCACTAATACCACTATCGCCAAAATCAGGGCTTCGATAATCGGAATAAAGACGCTCCGTAAATACAGCGGAACAACTCGTTTTAACCCCCGCTCAACGTACACGCCTAGCCATGCAGCCACAATCATCGGGAACACGGATGCCGAATATGACATTAAATGCGTCGGAACACCTAAGAACGTGATTTGGGCCGTGGCTCCCTTACTAGCTGCCGTTATCAGACTTGGATAGATAAGAACAGCACCGACAATCGCCAGCACGATTGGATCTGAACCTAACTTTTTGGCAGCAGTAAAGCCTAGGACAACTGGTAAAAAGTAAAACGTTGCATCAGCTACCGCGTTAAATACCATATACGTCCCACTCGTGACCGCCAAGACTTTGAAGCCCGTTAACGCGGCCAAGATTCCTTTTAAAATCCCTGAACCTGCCAAAATGCCAATCACCGGAATCATTGCCGCGGTCATAACACCAATGACACCACTAATGCCATTACGCACGTGGCTTAGCCAATTAACGTCACTTGATGCCTCCTGAACCGGTGGTACTGGCACTCCGTCCGCAAATTCAGGCCCTAGTTGTGCGATCACTGCATCAAAAACATCGTTGACTGCCGGACCAATCACAACTTGATACTGACCACCGGCCTTTGCAACATCAATGACGCCGTCCAAGTTCGCAATAACCGCATCGTGCGCTAGTGCTTCATCCTTCAAATAAAATCGCAACCGTGTTATGCAATGAATCACGCTATTAATATTTTGTTGCCCGCCCACATTAGCTACAATTGCCGTGGCTAATGCCGAGTAACGCGTCGTTGACTGCGGTACCGCTGCCACTACCGGTGACGCGGTTGTTGTCACTGTTATCAAGTGAGCCGTTGCGACGACTGCACCGGCCGCGACAGCTTGTGGCAGTGGGGCTAGCGTCAAGTCAGTGAGTACCAGCTGAGCGTTCGTCACGACAATGATCACCGTGGTCGGTTTGTGGGCCTGCTCGATAGCAGCTAAATCCATGTCGACTAATAGTGTGCCAGCCGTCACCTCATCACCGACCTTCACGTGAACTTCAAACGGTGCCCCATTGAGTGCCACCGTATCGACACCCAGATGTACCAACACTTCGAGGCCAGTCGTAGTCACCATGCCAATTGCATGTTTGGTTGTTGCGACTACTGTGATTCGACCACTAACTGGTGCCAAGATGTGACCAGCTGTCGGCTGAACACCAAATCCCGGCCCTACCCTTCCCACCGCAAAAACAGGATCCGGAACCGTTGCCAATGACAATACTTGACCAGTAACTGGTGCTAAAATGGATACTTCATCGATTTTTCCCATAATCATCATCCCCCATGTAAAACCCTTAACCTAACCTTCAAAAATCCTTAAGACGACCGTCTCACGTCCAATCATGATCCATTAAAATTCTATCATCACAATTAGACCAATCTCCATCACTTACCATCACTTCGTTAGGGCGACTAAATATCAAAAACAAGCATTTTTCCGAATCGGAAAAATACTTGTTTATCCTAACGTTGATTAATTATTTGACGTCGCCATTAACTAGGCGGTTGCACCTAAGTGTCGCTTTTTAGGCGCTACTTTAACTGCATTTGCATCCTCATCCTTAAAACCAAACATCCAAGTTAAGGCGAAGGACACGACAATCGTGGCTGCGGATGCAATCAAGAAACCATAAAAACTAAAGTCCAAGCCCTTCGGATTAACAAAGGACGTGAAGCCAATTAGTGAACCCGTAAAGCCCCACATATTGACATTCATCAAGCCGGTCAAGAAGCCACCAACTGCCGCCCCAATACTGGCAGTCACAAAGGCCCGACCATATTTCAAGTTGATCCCGTACATGGCTGGTTCGGTAACACCACAGAAGGCTGAAATCGTTGCTGGCCAAGCAAGTTCTTGAATGTTAGCCAGCTTTGACTTTAAGGCGATTGCGAATACTGCGCCCCCCTGGGCAACCATCGTCGCTGAAACAATCGCGTTCAAGTAACTGTGACCCGTCGTTGCAATATCGTTGGCCACAATCGGAATAACCGCCCAGTGCAACCCGAAGATCACCAATACTTGATAGAAGCCACCAATGATTAAGCCAGAAATCGCAGGGCTCAAATTGTAGACCCACACAATAATATTTGCCAATCCCGTTGAAAGCACAGTAATAATTGGACCAAGGAATAATAGAATCGCACCGGAAACAATCACAACTTCAAATAATGGCACAAAAATCATTCGTAATACCGTTGGAATCACTCGTTTTAACCATGGTTCCAACTTACTTGCTAACCAGGCCCCCGCAATCATCGGGAAAATTGAATACGTATACGAGGCAACGTGTACGGGCAAGCCAAAGAAGTTCGCGTTGATCCCCATTCCTAAAAGCGTACTCGTCGCTTTACCACTTGCCATCGTTACAATAGCTGGATAAGTCAGCACCCCACCGATGATTCCCATGATCACCGGATCTGCCCCTAACTTTTTACCAGCCGTAAAACCGACGAAGATTGGCAGGAAGTAAAAGACCGAGTCGCCCATCGCATTAATAATCACGTACGTTGGTGCGGTCGGGCTAACTAACTTGAATGTTTTCAGTAACGCAAGAATTCCCTTTAAAATACCAGAGGCTGCTAATAATCCAATGACGGGAATCATTGAACCCGTGATAACACCAATTAAATTACTGATACCCCATTTAACTTTGCCCCACGGCGTCGTTGGCCGCTGAGCTGCTGCGGCAGTCTCAGCAACAGCTTTAGCCGTCTCCGAATCATTTGAAAATTCTGGCCCGATTTGCTTGATAACTGCATCATAGACATCCGTGACAGCAGGACCAATCACGACCTGATATTGTCCGCCTGCTTTTGCTACGTCGACGACCCCTTTTAAGTCCCGCACGACGTCATCATTTGCTTTACTTTCATCTTTTAAATAAAAACGTAAGCGGGTAATGCAGTGAATCAAACTACTAATATTCCCGGCACCACCAACATTAGCCACGATGTCTGCGGCTAACTGATCATATTTACCCGCTTTTGGTAATCGATTCTGCCGCTTAGCATTAAATGTGTTGGCGTTCAGACGGCCCGTAGCTGTCACGTCACCGGCAGCTTTTGCCCCCGTAACGACGTCCAACGATTCTAATTTATCACTAGTGTTAGTCACTGCTAAAATCACTGTGGTCTGACGATTAGCGGCTTGAATAGCAGCTAAATCCATGGTGGCAATCACGTCCCCCGCCTGAACATCATCGCCCGCGGCCACTTTGACCGTGAACGGGGCACCCTTTAAGTCGACCGTGTCGATTCCGAGATGCACTAATACTTCCAAATGATCATCAGGCGTTGTGAACCCAATCGCGTGTTTCGTCTCAGCCACCATCGTGACCTGACCACTGACTGGTGCAACAACTTCTCCACTTGAAGGTTGAACGCCAAAGCCCAGTCCCATCATACCGGCTGAAAAGACCGGGTCTTTAACCTTATTTAACGCAATAACGTCCCCATTGACCGGCGACAAAATTGTTACTGTTTGTGCCTTTGCCATACCCATTCCTCCATTCTTAACCTAACAACAGCGCAACCGCTTGATAGGGTTGCATCGTCAATTGTGCTGTGACATTAACATCTTGATAATTGGAAAGTAACACCTGTGCACCGACCATTTCTTCCGGAAGTGTCACCGTTGTTGGCTGACCATAAAAATTATTAAGCACTAATAACTTTTGTTGGCGATATGTCCGCCAATAGCCGAAGACTTGCGGATCATCTAAGCGCCACGATTGATAGCCACCATCCGCGACGATCGGCATCGTTTTTCTTAGCTTAATGAGCCGTTGATAATAGTCAAAAATCTCGCCACTAGCCAATTCATGGGCCACGTTAATCGTCGCCTGATTAGTCGGTGTCAACCACGGTTTACCAGTAGTGAAACCAGCCTTGGCACTATCATCCCATTGCATCGGCGTCCGCGAGTTATCGCGCGCCTTGGTCTTAACGATCGTAAACGCATCGTGATGACTGTACCCACTACGAATTAAAGCCCGATAAGCATTTAATGCCTCAATGTCCACGTAATCAGCCATATTGTCATAGTCCGGATCAGTCATGCCGAGTTCCTCACCCATATAGATAAACGGTGTTCCACGCAAGAGGTGAATGACCGTCGCCAGCATTTCAGCGGACTTGACACGATAACGACCGGCGTCACCAAAGCGATTCAGCGCTCGTGGCTGATCATGATTATTCCAAAACAAAGCCTGCCAGCCACCACCAGCTGCCATTCCACTGGCCCAACTATCTAATAATTGCTTCAATCGTGGGAAGTCGAAGGCCATTCGGGACCACTTCCGTCCATCAACATAATCCGTCTTCAAATGATGGAAATTAAAGACCATTGAGAGTTCGTGATTAGCCGGATTAGTATAACCAACACTGTTCGCAACGGTTGTTGAAGACATCTCCCCCACTGTGACGCTATCTACATCCTGGCCGAAGCTTGCCGCGTTCAATTCCTTTAAATAATCATGAACAACGGGGGTGTCAGTATACAACGTCTTGCTAGGGACCCCCTTAGGTGCGTCCACCAACTTCTCAGCTTTACCGGTAACATTGATGACATCGAAACGAAAACCCTGCACGCCCTTTTGCCGCCAGAAATTGACAACGGCGGCACACGCTTGTCGTACGGCCGGATTATGCCAATCCAAATCGGCCTGAGTCGGATCATATAAATGTAAATAGTACAAACCAGTATCACCAAACGGCGCCCAGGCCGGACCACCAAATTTAGATTCCCAATTGGTCGGTAGACTACCATCAGCCTTGGGAGGACGGAGATAGTAAAACTTCTGATACTTCTCATCACCCGCCAAAGCCTTTTGAAACCACTCGTGTTCAGTTGAAGTATGATTAAGAACCATATCCAACATGACCCCGATACCATTTGCCTTCAGCTTTGCAACGAGTTCTTCAAAATCAGCCATCGTGCCAAACATGGGGTCAATATGGTAGTAATCTGCAATATCGTAACCGTTATCATTTTGTGGTGAGACAAAAAACGGATTAAACCAAATCATGTCAATATTCAACTTTTTGAGGTAGTCGATCTTTTCAATAACACCTCGTAAATCACCGACGCCATCGCCATTGCTGTCGTAAAACGACTTCGGATAAATCTGATAAATCACTTGTTCTGATAATTTCATGCGCTATCCCTCTCATGCCAGATCTTATTTCTTAGTTCGCCGAGCAAAATCGCGGAAACTAAAGCGGTCCGCCCGGTGTCGTGATTCCGTATACTGGAACGCTCGCGCATCCGTGAGGCTCGTCACGCTTCGAACAACTGCCACATAGGCGCCCTTACTAATAGCGAGGTGTTCGCGGTCCTCATCAGTTGCCGGCGCCATCGTAATTTCCTTCGTCGCGTAACCGATCGTCAACCCAAGCTGATTTTCAAAATACGCGTACAGTGAGTCTTCCGCCGCTTGCTTGGGAACTTTCGGAACGATCGATTTCAAAATATAATCCTTATCAATAATAGCTGGTTCGCCATCGATCACTCGGACTCGTTTGATGGCCGTCACTGGCGCTTCCGTCAATTCGGTACCAAGTGACGTAAAGTCAGCAACCGGTAACGTTGCATCCGGTTGATAGTCATAAACAATATTTTGCGTCTTAATGTGTAACTTTTCGGCTAACTCTTTATAACTCACAATGCCAGAAACTGGAAATTCATACTGTCGATGCTCAATCACAATGGACCCTTTACCACGAATTTTTTGAATATAGCCATCCTCAGCCAATGTCGCTAATGCTTTGCGCCCAGTCTCACGTGAAATCCCATATAGCTCACAAAGTTGATGTTCACTCGGCAAATAACTCCCGATCGGGTAAACCTCCGCATCAATTTTCTGGAGCAAATCTTGATAAACTAAGGCCGCTTTATTCACGGCAACCACCCCTTTGTTATCGTTTTCATTTATGAATATAGACTTGTTTAGACAAGTTGTCAATATTTAAATAATAACCCAATTAAATTTGTAGATTATACCAGCCAGATCAGGTCTAGACATGTCTAGAGTTCACAAAATCCGAGCTTATATTTCAGTATTCAATAACTGCTTCATAATAAGTGCCAACACCTATACAGTATTGGTTGAACTAGCAGGATAGTCCGCACCATAATAAAAAATCGACATTCGCAGAGCGCTAACAGCAATCTCCAACCAATGTCGATTCTATATCTGATGATTTCATTAATATTACTATTTTCGCAATAAATCTTTCGCTTTCATTGTTGCTACTTCTTTTTTCATTTTTCTCTTTCGGTTCACGAGTGCATCTATCCAGATACCATTCAGCACGGCTTCGCCAACTAACAATACGGTTACTATTGATAATAAAGAGACCTCTTTTGTAAAAACAATGTAAATAATAAAGCCTAAAAAGCCAGCTCCCGGAATTGCCCCAAACCACCTTGGTAAGTATCGATCTAACATATAGAGCACTGCAACGACCAACATACCAATCAGAATTCCTTTAAAATCACTCATGTTGTTCCTCCCTAAAGTCAGTAATAATCTGTTTTGCTACCTCTAACGATAATTTCTCATCGATTACCAATTTCATAACCTTCGTTTCAAACGTATTTGCACCGTTGTCCTCAATAAAGTTAATTTTTTGAATAATCGTGTTTAACCGCATTCGCACGGTTGGATAACTCACTTGATAAATCTTAGCGAGTTGTTTTAGAGAACCTGAGGCAATAACCAATTGTTTAACAAATTCCTGATCCTCACGTTCTAAATTCACAAACCAGTCCATAGCATCCCTCTTTTTTAATATTGTTTATTAAACTTTAACATTGTTTATTATAATGTCAATAAAAAATCATATATTTGATAACTGATACAATCCGGAGCTATTCAAATAAAGACGAGTACTCTAATCCAAAAGAATTACAGTACTCGCCTTATTTAGAATATTAACGCTACTAGTCTCAGTAAATTTATTAGCTGACCTTTAGTGATTCAATCCAAATGCCTGATTATCACTAGCATCCGCGCTAGCTGCATCACTAGCTGCTTGTTCTTCGGCCATCAACCGAGCGCGTTCATGTTTGTTATACCAAGGTGAAACAGTGAAAGCCAAGACATCGTTCATCAGATAAACGGAACTATTAATGAACATTGCTAGTGTCGCCGAACCTTGACGGAACGAGATGAACCAGAGGACCATTTGTGCTAAACCAGAGGCAATCCACCAGAAATACTGGTTGTTGTAACGGAGGAAGCAAATAACGCCGGCCGTTAAACAAATCGCAAAACTAATGGCATCGACCCATGGCCGGGGATCATCAGTTAAGGCACCAATAAGATAGCCGGAGATGGCATAAACAACTAAAGTTGCGACAATTGCGACGATCCACGTCTTACCCGTAAACTTCCGAATCTTTGAAACCATGTTGACGTTCCAATTAGCACTTAATAGTACTGGAATATCAAGCGTTACGACGTAGGCTAATTGTTCCCCAATGCTTAAATAGTTCTTAGCTGAAAAACCAACTACGATGAAGCAAGCGGCGGAGATGACGCCTAATAATCCATTGACTGACTTAGCCGCATTAATGGCTAACACACAAAGAACACCCAAAGTGGTCCCAATAAATGTTAAAATAGACAATGCTGTAATTGGCGCACTTACTAACGTCATTACTTGACATCCTAGGCTAAAATAGAATAGATAGTAGTTCTGTTGTGGCCAACCTTTTAGTTGGTGTGATAAGAATTTAAAATAATTACTCAAAATCATGCTCCTCTTTCCGTTTTCATATGCGGTTGTAGGTGTCTAGTTGGCCAACCAGTCACGTCACACTACTACATGTAGTGTTTCCGTTTGAAACAACACAATATATTGTATCATTATCTTGGCCGATGAAAAGGGTAAAATTCCAAATTTATATTGAATTGTTTACAATTAATCCAACTGCGCCCCGGCAATTTGGTATTTTTGGCGTGCTGATTTTTTTATATTTTTTTGATTTCGGCCTACTGATAGCGTTGTCAATATCAGGTCAAAACAATGCGTTTTGTCGCAATACAATGCTTGCAGTATACTGGAGAGGAACAAACTTTTAGCATCACAATATAATTAATTTTTTTGGAGGAACCTCATGATTACGCTTAAATCAGATCGCGAAATCAAAGGGATGCAAGCTGCCGGTGACATCATGGTTGGCCTGTTTCACGCCCTTGAAGACTACATCAAGCCCGGAATTACGACTTGGGATGTTGACCACTTTGCCTACGAATACATCGTTGCACACGACGCTACTCCTGGCGAACTCAACTTTGAAGGTTATAAGTACTCAACTTGTGTCAGCGTCAATGACATGATTTGTCACGGCTGTCCTAGTAAAGATATCTTGGTCAAAGATGGAGACTTATTAAAAGTTGATACCGTTATTAACTACCATGGCTACCTTAGTGACTCTTGCCACGCCTTTGTTGCTGGTACACCATCACCCGAAGTTAAAAAACTCATGGAAGTGACCCATAAAGCGCTATACCTCGGTATTGACCAAGCCGTTGTTGGCAACCGAATTGGTGATATCGGCTGGGCTATTCAGAATTACGCTGAAAACGAAATGGGTTACGGCGTTGTACGCGAATACATTGGTCATGGTATTGGACCGACGATGCACGAAAAGCCTGATGTTCCACATTATGGCGAAGCTGGTCACGGCACCCGTCTAAAAGCTGGTATGACCATTACTATCGAACCAATGGTCAATATTGGTGACTGGCGTTCTGGCGAAACTGCCGATGACGGTTGGACTGTTCGCACTTTAGATGGCAGTCTTAGCTGCCAATACGAGCACACCCTTGTCGTTACCGATGACGGTCCTAAGATTTTATCATCATTCGATAATGATTTTGATGCTAAATACTTATGGAATAAGTAATATCATTTAAATTATAATCACGAACAATCCCACCCTAGTTTAGTCACTTGCTAATCAGGGTGGGATTGTTTTAGTTATTATCAACAGCACGTTCACTAGCTATTGTCAGAATAAAACTAGTTATATGTGTCTTGGAAAACGTCTTGATTATAAGACATGAAAAACTGATATTGGATAAATTTTAACATCTTTATCCTCGGTCACAATCAACTGATTCAACCACCTAATATATTTATTTTAATGACAACCGTTTGGCAAAACTAACGCTGATTCAATAACGTTCTCAGCCAATCTTCATCTTTTACCGCTTATTGCAAATCGTCATTCACCACTTGACGCGCTCAAAATCATCTTGTATAGTTAGTCCCAATTAATCCAGAGGAGGATCAGACATGACTCAATTAACAAGTAGTGCTTTGAATAACTGTTGTTGCCGAACTGCGCGCTTATCGCGATGTTCGGCCTGTTAAGCATTGACTTTTTGAGGAGTGTCATCCTAAAAATCAATGTCCAGCATGGCTGGATATTGTACTGGGCGCGAGGAATTCATTCGAATTCTCGCGCCTTTTTTGTCGCTTTTGGCACCCCACCGCAGCGATTGGAGGAATTTATATGCTCATTCAGCACGTTCAAGAACTTATCGGCCACACCCCCCTGATGGCGTTACCCATCGAGGTTCCAAATCACAGTCACATCTATGCCAAGCTTGAAATGTTCAACCCCGGCGGCAGTATTAAGGACCGGCTGGGAGCCTATCTGATTGAAGACGGCTTGCAACGGGGCCGGGTTAACGCCAAGACAACGATTATTGAACCAACTGCTGGTAACACCGGAATTGGTTTAGCCTTAGCAACTCAAGCGCACCACCTACGTACCATCTTAGTCGTCCCAGAAAAGTTCAGTATGGAAAAACAAGTTTTAATGCAAGCATTGGGTGCTGAAATTGTTCATACACCTAGCGAGGAAGGAATCAAAGGTGCCATTCGCAAAGCTGAGGCACTAGCCGCAACGATTTCCAACAGTTACGTCCCCATGCAATTCAAGAATCCGGCTAATCCCGCGGCTTATTACCACACACTGGCACCAGAAATTCTGGCGGACATGCCTGCACCTATAACCGCCTTCGTCGCTGGAGCCGGTAGCGGTGGGACATTTGCCGGAGTAGCGGCTTATCTTCAAGCCCAAGATTCAGCAACCAAAGCCGTAGTCGTTGAGCCAGAAGGTTCCATTTTAAATGGTGGACCGGCTCACGCACATCGTACTGAGGGAATCGGCGTCGAATTCATCCCACCATTTTTCGATCAGGTTCGCATCGATCAGACACTGACCATCGCGGACGATGATGCCTTTGCCCAAGTTCGACACCTAGCCCGTGACCACGGTTTACTGATTGGCAGTTCTAGCGGCGCTGCGCTAGCCGCTAGTTTACAACTTGCCACCAACCTGCCTGCCAATAGTCATATCGTGACCATCTTTCCAGACAGTAGTGAGCGTTATCTGAGCCAAAAAATCTATACGAAATGAGGACTTTAACAATGAAATTTGAAACCCAATTAATTCACGGTGGTATCAGTGAGGACGCCACTACTGGCGCGACTTCGGTACCCATCTACATGGCCTCGACCTTCCGCCAAACAAAAATCGGTCAAAATCAATACGAATATTCACGGACGGGAAATCCAACCCGGGCCGCCGTCGAAGCATTAATTGCCACCCTCGAACATGGCAGCGCTGGCTTCGCATTTGCTTCTGGCTCCGCTGCCATTAATACCGTCTTCTCAATATTCTCGGCTGGTGATCACATTATTGTGGGAAATGATGTCTACGGTGGCACCTTCCGCTTGATCGACGCCGTTTTGAAACACTTTGGCATGACTTTTACAGCCGTAGATACGCGTGACTTGGCCGCCGTTGAAGCCGCAATTACCCCCACAACTAAGGCGATTTATTTGGAAACACCGACGAACCCGTTATTACACATTACGGATATTGCTGCCATTGCGAAGCTCGCGCAAGCACACGATTTACTGAGTATCATCGACAACACCTTCGCCTCCCCATACGTCCAGAAGCCCCTGGATTTAGGCGTTGACATTGTTTTACACAGTGCTTCCAAGTATCTCGGTGGTCACAGTGATGTTATCGGTGGCTTGGTTGTCACCAAGACGCCAGCACTTGGCGAAAAAATCGGCTACTTGCAAAATGCCATCGGTAGTATTTTGGCCCCGCAAGAAAGCTGGCTATTACAACGTGGTATGAAGACTCTGGCATTGCGCATGCAAGCCCACCTGAATAATGCCGCTAAAATCTTTACTTACTTAAAGTCTCACCCAGCAGTTGCTAAGATTTACTATCCAGGCGATCCTGATAATCCCGATTTTTCGATTGCCAAGCAACAGATGAATGGCTTCGGCGCAATGATCTCGTTTGAATTACAACCAGGAATGAACCCCCAGACCTTCGTTGAACATTTACAAGTCATCACGCTCGCCGAAAGTCTCGGAGCATTGGAAAGTTTAATTGAAATTCCAGCCTTAATGACTCACGGTGCCATCCCACGCACAATTCGGCTACAGAATGGCATCAAAGACGAGCTGATTCGCTTATCAGTCGGTGTTGAAGCCAGTGACGATTTGTTAGCAGACCTTGAGCGCGGGTTCGCTAGCATTCAGGCAGATTAAGCTGGTGTTTCAGACGGCTCGTGCCATTCTCAATCGTGACCCCGCCGCGATCAATTTGCGGACAGTTATGTTGACCTATCCTGGTATTCACGCGCTCGCCTGGTACCGGGTTGCCCATTATTTTGAAACACACCGTTTACCATTATTGGCCGCCTTGCTGAGCCAACATGCGGCCCGGCGTACCGGGATTCTGATTCACCCGGCCGCGCAAATTGGTCACCGGGTCTTCTTTGACCATGGTATTGGTACTGTCATTGGTGCAACGGCGGTCATTGAAGACGACGTTACAATTTTACACGGCGTCACTTTAGGCGCACGTAAAACCGAACAAGCTGGGCGCCGGCATCCCTATGTTTGTCGCGGCGCTTTCATTGGTGCCCACGCCCAACTCTTGGGCCCTATTAAGATTGGCGCCAACAGTAAAATTGGTGCTGGTGCGATTGTTTTAGACAGCGTTCCCGCCCACGTTACTGCGGTCGGTAACCCGGCCCATCTAGTTGCCACTCAATTACATGCTTATCATGAAGCAACCAGCAATCAAGCTTGATTCTTATCAAAACTGCAGCTTATAATAACCGGTTGCTGGTATCAGTTATTGTATCAACAATAAAACGTACTTATAAAATCAAAATTGATTTTATAAGTACGTTTTTACGTTACTTTGAAAATTCATTAATTTCATGTTGCTTATCAAGTGACAACCACCGTCATCAGCGAATTAGTTCTAATTGTCCGTCACTAGCCATATCCGCCAAAACCATTTCTTTAGTGAATTCGGGCGCATCATTAACTGTCGCTTGCGCTAGTATCGCCGTAGCAATTGCAAAATCCGTTGTTTTTTGTAGTGACCACCCCTCAATCAGGCCAGTAATAATGCCACTTGCAAAGGCGTCACCACTACCGATTCTATCCAAGATCATCAATGGCCGAGCTTTGCCGACAACTAGTTGTTGGTGCTGATAACTAAAACCAGCAAACCACTTTTGCTGGCCAACTTGATAACGATAACTTCCCGCAAAATAGTCAATGTGATAATCACGCACAAATTGTTCATAGAGTGCTGCCTCGGATTCACGATTTGCAGATTGAGTGCGATCTTCATCATCGGGATAATCTAATAACGCCGTCAAGTCTCGTTTACTCCCAAATACAATATCCACATATGGCAGAATTTCCTGATATCGCGCTTTAAGCGTCTCATGGGCGACTCCCGTATTGAGCTGCTGACGATAATTGAAATCAAAACAAACGCGTTGTCCGTTCGCATGAGCCTGTTGTGCTAACCGTAGCGCGGCTTGGCGAACTGGCGCAGTCAGACTCAGCGTGATACCGCAGATATGCACAAACTGACAGCCAACCAACGCCGCCGCAATTTCCTGATCATCAGGAGGCTGCTGACAGAATGCGCTACTGAGCCGGTCCTGATAAGTGACCCGCTCCGGCCGCGACCCGTACCCAAGTTCGACGAAATAAGCACCCATATGTTGTCCACCAAAGGTAACGTAGTCATCCTGAATGCCATATCGTCGAAGTTCGCCCGCTGCTCGTTGACCAAGTGCATTGTCTAGTAGACGACTCAGTAGTCGCGTGCGATAACCGAAGTGTGTCAAACTACTTAATAGATTGACGCCAGTGCCAACGGTGCTCATTCTCAGCTCATCAGTCTGTGTCAGTATTAAATGTTCGGGCACAGTCAAGCGAAGTAACACTTCCCCAAACGCTAGGATTTTCATAAGTCACCGCCCATTAGAATTGTTTCATTATCGTCAGCAATTGGGCGACCGCTTCCGGTTGCGTCTCACCAGTAGTTGCATCGATAATCGAACTGTATACATGGGGAATAATCTGCCGTACCCCAGCGGCGACCGCAATCTGTACAATCTGTTGGAAATTAGTGAGATCCAGTCCACCGGTTGGTTCTAGACCAAATTCATTGTCAGCACACGCCGCAGCCACTGCTTTAAATTCTTCTAGGTGAGCCGTTCCTTGCATTGGAAAGTACTTCAGTGACGTCCCGCCCATATCCTTGAGCATTGTAATTGCGGTTGCAACGGGAATATTCGCTTTTGCTGACTGCGAACTAAGTGGCCCCGTTGCCACATTGACCAAACCGACTTCACCACTCGGCGCGACTAGCCCATTAATCACAGTATCGGCTTGACCTAGCAACGCCCGGCTAGTCGCCACACCAGTGAAGACTTGATTAACATGTTGTGGCTGGATTTCTGCGGCAACTCGCGCCACCATTGCACTTTGTTGCGGTGAACCAGCACCTAAACCAACCGAAACTGCATTGTTCACTGCGGCTTGGTAACGCCGCATATCAGTAATGGCAGACTCATCACTCAGATAGTTTTTCGTGAGGACACCCAACACCACGTGTCCTTCCGCAGCTGCATAACAAGCTTCCGCGTTCGTCACTGAATTAGCCAATACGTTCAAACAAATCCCATTTGGTAAATAATTAGGTGTCAGTTGCATGTGCTTTCCTCCTCAATAATGGTTCGTAATCGTTCAACAATTTGTGTCATTTCAGCACTTGTCAAAGCGCGGATATCAAATTCAATCAGTCCTTCGTTAACACGATATTCTCGTGGATAAATGGCTGGTCGACCTTGCCGTAACGCCTGACAGATTTTGGCCGCTTCAGCAATCCGCACACTCGCTCTAAAAATATCACGCCCAGCGCCGTCTTGAACCATTTCAACCTGGACATTCGGTAGCGTTTGTAATTCCGCAATAAAGGGGGCTAAGCGGGCTTTCATCGATGCGCCACTCTCGGGACCGGTTGTTAAATATTGTTCGACGGCAGCTACCAAACCAAGAATGTTTTCCTTACCGATCTTCATGGCCCGACCGATACCGTAGTTCTGTTGTCGTGCCCATTCGACGTACGTTTGACGTCCTAGAACCAGCCCAGATGCCGGCCCCGAAATTGCCTTAGCGCCACTGTAAATCACAACATCCACGCCTAATTGTAAATACCGACGAAGATCGCCTTCTGCCGCTGCATCTAACACCAGCGGTAAATGATGATCATGCGCCACCTGCAGGGCATCCGCAATCGTTAGCATGCTCTTTTGAACAGTATGGTGACTCTTAATGTAAAGGATTGCGACCGTTTGTGGCGTGATCTGCATTGCCAACTGCTCAGCCGTACATCGATTAGCATAACCGGCCAACACGGGTTGGGCTCCCGCAACCGCGAGCATCACATCAACAGGGGCCCCATAATCAACATCATGTCCAAGTGGCATGATAACCTCCCGTTGCGTGATCTGCGTTGTATATGGATGAGTCACATGATAGGCGTTACCACGACCAATAATACCGGCCAGCACTTGCGCAATACCGGCCGAAGCAGAATTGACGATCAACGCGTCCTCACTGCCGATTAAATCTGCCAAATAACGACCCGTCTGAACGGTCAGTTCGGCCATTTCAAAAAAGTTCTGGGCGCCCTGCTTTTGGGCGGCCGCAACTTGATCACTGACTTGAGAAACGCCTAAAATCGTCATCTTCCCATCCGCATTAATTACGGGATTCAACCCGTATTTCTCATAAATATCCATGTATTCACTAACGTCCCCAGTGAGTAACTATCTCACCGATGGCACGGTTTCCTTTCGTCATAATTAGTTTCACTTGTCTACACCACACGTGTAGACCCTTCCGGCAATAACACTGTATGTGGGTATGACTTGGGTGGGCGCAATTCGCTCTTCTCCCGTTGAATCAACAACGACCTGGGGAGCCGTCACTGTCTGAAAGATTGTAAGATCAGCATCGTAACCCCGACAAAGCTGCCCCTTATGGGTTAATTTGAAAATACGTGCCGGATTGGTGGTAATCATAGGAATAATTTCCTCAAGCCGATATCCTAGCAATAGTAGCTTTTCCACACAAACTGCCAGACTATAAACTGGTCCATTCAGACGGTTACGATAATAAATATCTGAACTTAATGTTTGTGGAAATAGGTGTGCGGTACGGGCAAGCGCTGCTGTTCGAAAACTGAAGCTATCGGTCCCATGACCGACATCAAAAATAAGGCCCTTTTGATACGCCTTCCGAACATACTGTGCGACTTCACCCGTGGAATTCACAATACCGTTCGGCTTGCCGTTAAAACAGTGTGTTAAGACATCGCCAGGCCGCATTAACGCGATGATTGCCGCCAATTCAGGGGGATTACTACCAATATGAACCATTAACGGCAACTGAGCCGTCAGATCCGCTTGATATTGTTTCGCTACTCGGAGTGGCTCGACACCATTGTCGCCAACTACTGATTTACTGACCCGTACTTTCAGTCCTACAATAAAGTCTGGATAACGTTGAATCGCTGTTCGTAGGGCTGAAAATGAAAGCTGGTTCAAATCGGCCAGCTCATCTTGAGCCACAATGCCCGTACGCGCAATATTAAGCAAGGCATAAACATTAGTAGCCGCCCGATGCGCCTGCTGGTACAAATCAGCCACATTATCCGCACCGGTGGAGCCCGCATCAATAACGGTGGTCACACCCGTTCGATAACCGATTGCATCGGCGTCGTCATAATAAAGCGCCGCGTGCGCATTGCAGTGCGTATGATCATCAATCCAGCCAGCTGTAATATAGCATCCCTGGGCATCCAAAGTTGGACAGCCGACTGGGACAGTCAGTTCAGTCCCCACTTCCGCAATGACTCCGTCAGTGATTAAAACTGCCACGGGCGCACCGCTAACATCTCGGCCATTATGAATATATAACTCAGTCATGAGCGACCTCAAAGGAAAATTTCGCCCACGGCCCGATTGCATCCAATAATACGAGTTGGTCAGGATTGATCGTTGCCACCAGATTCTTCCGAGTATCTGTGTGTGGCTGTTGCACAATTTGTAATTCATGTTGATATTTACCGAACTGCTCATTGCCAATCACAACATCACCGCGTTGAAAAGTGTGCCGGTCATCGTTGACACGATTAAAATCATGATAGCGTTTGCGAACCTCTGTTGACCGAATCGTTATATCGTTGATATCGCCACGCCGCTCGTGCAAATTATCGAGTAAGATCTGGCGTTCTACGGGCTGGATGTCCGCACTAGGGGTCACCGCAAACGTGATTTGATAGCGGTTAAGCGCGCCGAGCTTTTGCAAATCTTCCTGCTTCGCATAGGCGTTACCAATGAGCACACTATCAATTAATCCTGTCGAAAAGAGGTGCTGTACTTGTACTTGTAGCGGCCAGTCACGGTGCATCTCTAAAGTCGGTAAGCCATCATTGATATCCCATGGACCGATTGTTGCGCCTGGCGCCGTGACAAACGCTGCCGTTTCAATTCCAGCTCGTTTGAACCGGCGTGAACACGCAACGAAAAAATCAAAGGGCAACCCCGTTCCACGTTGCGGATAAAAGTTATGGCAGCCATAAAGAAACGGTCGATTGGCACTGTATGACAAAATATTAGACAAATACTCAACGTCGTTACTCATGTTCAGTTCAAGATTAAGTCCCTGTGAGTTATACGATAACCAGGCTTCTTGATGCCCATCAAAGCCGGCGTCTAATCGGATTGCATCCGCTCCTAATGACGCAAAATAGCTTAGATCCTGATAGGACACACCTAGTTGGTCAAAAATATTCGGGGACACATCCAGGGTCGTGGTGAAGCCCAGCTGATGCGCCGACTGAATAATCCGCTGATATTTCTCCGTAACTCGTTCTTTACCGTCTTGTACTTCCAACATACTGACGAACAGTCGCGTAAACCCATAACTGGCAGCGACCTTTAAATAAGCCTGGTCGCGTTCAAAGACACTGTGATCTGGGTACAACGAAATTCCTAATGTCCGCTTCGTCATCCGCGTTTCCCCCGTTCCATTGCTTCAAAAACTTGCAGGTAGCGGTTCGCAATAATTGTTGCAAAATAAATCGTCACTACTATGGCAATCACAGCTGGTAAATGAAGCCAGCCGACTAGCCCGACCGTTACAAGGATACTCAGTAAAGCACGCCACAAAGTCTGACCCGTTCGTGCTTTGATCAAATATGCTGGCATCACCCCCCGACTCACTAACCATTCACTGCCGATTACGAATGCTGCTAATATCAATATTCCAAACATGCTATCCCTCTATTCTTTGCTAAGCTGTTGCTTCTCAAACACTTTGAAAAACGGATAATAGATAACAAGGTCAATGACAAAGTTAACACAAGAGAGTATCAGCGCCGGAACACTCCAATTTGTACTAATAAACGCACCGAGTGGTCCCGGAACAGTAAACGGTAACCTGGCCATCATCATCGGAACGACGCCGGTGATTGTCAACACGTAAGCTAAGCTTCCAGTAATTAAAGGACCAATAATAAACGGAATCCCTAGAATCGGGTTCATCACGATGGGTGCCCCAAAAATAATCGGTTCGTTAATATTAAACAGACCGGGTAACAAGGACAACTTGCCTAGATCGCGCAAATAGGTCGATTTAGAAAACATAAACAACACAACCAACGCTAACGTCCCTCCGGCTCCACCAATCCAAATAAACCATTGCAAAAATTGTTCAGTAAAAATGGTCGACAGATTATGGGCGCTCGTGCCACTAGTGAACTCGCTCATATTTTGGGCAATCGACATTTCCCAGAACGGCCGGATAACGGGGTCCATAATCGCAGCCCCATGAATCCCTAATGTCCAAAATCCAGTAATGAGAAAAATCGTCAGTAGACCACCAAACAAACTATTGCCTACCAAAACACCTTTGAGGGGCATCAGTAGCGTGCTTAAAAATGAGGAAATATTAAAGTCCAAAAGATAGCGAATGCCCCAAAACAACACTAGGATAACGGCAGCTGGGACTAAGGCTACGAAGGAATTAGAAACTTCTGGTGGTACCCCTTCTGGCATTTTAATGGTAATATTGCGATTCTTTAAATAACGAAAAATTTCTACCGTCAATAATCCCGTAATAATCGAGCCGAACAACGACGAGGCACTCAAGTTAGCAATGTTAATGTATCGCCCACTGCTAATGACACCGCTAACATTTATAGTCACGTGAACTGGTACTGCGGTCGACACGAGAAATGCTAAGACGGCTAAAACACCATTAGTTAATTTATCTAACTGATAACTTTCGGCAAGTGAAGATGCGATTCCAAACGTTGCGTACAAGGCCAAGATTCCAACCGTATAACGAAACGGCACGTCCAAAATTTCAGCGTAAGGCGCCAAAAAGTTAGCCACCGCTTCAATCGGCATATTATTGAGAATGGTAAAGAACGAGCCGACAATCGTTAATGGCAGCGTTGAGATAATTCCTTTTCTAATCGCGGTCATATGCCGCTGCGTGCCGACTTTATTCGCTACTGGCAAAACTTTAGCATTTAACATGTTGATAAAGTTATCCATATTACACCAGTCATACAAATATGGTATGCGTAGAAGTCTTAGGAGCCTCCGCGCCAAGAAAGTTTGTACATTTCCTTTCATGAGTTTACCAATGAGTGTATTGTTAATTACGCAACATCAGCAATCCTGACCAACCAATGCTGCTACGGTCGCTGAGCTAATAATCAACATCCGTTCCACCCCATATTTACTTTCTCATGGAACAGATTCAGTGCTGGTTTCGACAAAATTCACGTATTATTTTCAGAATGGCGTTCCCTCCTTTTGGCAAACATCATAACATTATAATGTTATGATGTAAAAAATAGTGAAACCCAATCGTATTTTAAACTTGTTGGTTGGACCAGCTGATATAAACACCATTTTTATCCCTCGCCTATCTCTAAATGTCTGAACACACCTTTTAAGGTCCGCTGAAATAAGGCCATTGCCCCAGCATTAACGGCAAGGCCCCAGTCTTCACCCAACATATTCGGCCACTGTTATCTGCATAGCATCCGCCTGAACTTCCGACCTGATAAAAATGCGCTGACCACCACAGTGCATCAGCGCATATCAGACCAAGTATCGGTTCAATTTATAAAACGTCATAATTAATTTGATACGGGACAACATCCGTTTGATAAGTCGCAATAGAAAATTCAACTAGCCGCTGGTGACCATCATACCCCTTACGTTCGCGCCGAATCGCTAATGGCGTTTGACTTTCAAGCAACGCCCGCTCACTATCAGCCAGAGTGACAGCCCTGAATTTATCTTGAAAATGTGTAATCGTCTGACCATTCTCCTGTAAAATCTTATACAGTGAACGATGCCGAAGGGCCGTTAGTTTAGTAGGAACCAAAGTATTCGGTAAATAATGATCGACAACCGCAAATGGTTTTCCATCTAATAAATAACGGCGCTTAATACGTAACATCGTCCCTTGAGACTCGCTGGGTAGCAATGCAGGGACAGCTGGCACGCGTTCAATTTTGATCAACTCTTTGGTCAACTTTCCTTGCTGGCCGACCGTTGCCGTAAACGACTGCGTCTGCGTCAACTTGTTAAATAGATCGTTACTAATAACGCGCGTGCCAATACCACTCTTCTTCTCCAAGTAGCCCTCACTGACCAAAACTTCGACCGCCTTGCGAATGGTAATCTTGCTGACTTGATAGTAACGTTCAAGTTCCCCTTCACTTGGAATTAAGCCACCTACTTCATAGTCACCATCTAGAATCCGTCGTTTAAGATCTGCGGCAACTTTTTGATATAGAATTTTTGTTCCCATGCTATCGTTACCTTTCACGTACATAAATTATTAATATAACTCTATTACATTTCGATCTAAAACACCAGATTACAAAACTGTCAAAATCGGTTTATTAAGCGGACTTAACAATCAAGTTTGGCCGTCAGACTCTGTCAGCACTTCATAATTATTTGTATAAATAATTTAAATAATTTTTTTGAGTGCCACGCACAAAGTCTTAATAAAAAATAAGGCCTATCAGTGGCTAAACGTGCTTTCACTGATAGACCTTATTCATAAATATTTAACGACTTATTTAGCCAATAAACTTCGCTGCAAATTCGCTGAATTGCTTACCAGCACCAGCTAAGAATGATTGGGTGCCTTCATTTGTGATATGACCATTTTCATCAGCTAACTTATCAGTATTACCGATGTACAATTCTGGTTGTTGCATCGTTGGCATGTCTAAGAAGACCAAAGATTGACGTAAAACATGGTGTGCTAAGACGCCAGAGATACCAGAGATCGATTGGGAAGCAACCAAAGCAGGCTTGCCGCCCCAAACACTTTGACCCCATGGACGTGAAGCAACGTCCAAAGCATTCTTCAAGGCTGCTGGGATGCTACGGTTATGTTCAGGTGTGACAAAGATGAACGCATCTTGAGCCGCAACGGCCTGACGAAATTCTGTATATTCTACGGGTGAATCCGCATCGTAGTCTTGGTTATATAGTGGCAACTTAGCGATATTTAAGTACGTTACTTCAGCGTCGTCTGGTAACCCAGCAACGATGGCTTCAGCGACCCCTTTAGAATAAGAATTTTTACGAATAGAACCTACAATTACACCATATTTTGTCATATCAAACAATCCTTTCAAAACTAATTTCTTCGTTTCACTTACTAATAGTAAGTATATCAAGTTGTTGAAAAAGTGCAACCATTTTAGCCTATCAATTTTCAAAATCACTTGTTCAATCGCCAAAAAACGTTGTTAAATCAAGACTTACGCTCCAGAAAAATATTTTAGTCTATGTCTAATTACCGACAGAAAAGGTCATCGGAGTATCAATGATTCCGATGACCCTTTCTTTATTTTCAATACACGTCTAATCGTCACGCATTTCAGCGCGATATTTGATCAACCCTTCGTTTAAAACCATCAAACATCTAAGAAATCTTGATAATCATTATCAACTTGTTCAACATACGCCGTGGCCCATTTAGCCATGGCTTCATCAAACTTCGCCGAATTTCCAACGTATCCCCGAATCATGGCCGCCGTTGGACTTTGCGCGTGAGCCTTTGCCAAAATCATTGCGCACGTATTTGCATAGGCTTGGAATTGACCCCAGTCTAGGGTTGGAATATCAATGGATTCCTTCATATCCCGAAATTGACGGACATAAAAACTCTTATTTTCCATTTGGAAATAGCCCAGGAACGCATCCGAGGTTGCTTGTAAAATGCGTTGCGAACTGACGATCCGTTGCCCTTCCGTCAATTCCATGGCGGCCGTTAACGCTGGCCGCGACTGGCTCCCGACTTTCCGCGTTGGTAAAGCTTCCTTGATTTGTAACACCATATGGCTACCATCCGTACTCGTCAGAAGAACCAAGTAACATAGTGACCCAAAACTCCCGACGCCCACACTATGCCGAATAATATCAGTAACTTCATATTGCGACAACAGCAAAGCGACATCGGTCCGTACGTTCAATAAATACTCGCTAATTCCGGCCTTTAGCCCTTGATAAGTTTGCCGATCAATATGGACAGAACGGGGCGCGTTCTCCTTAAATTGCCGTTCACCGCGACTATTAGTGACCGTAAACTTACGCACAACTTGTTCTGAATTACGTTTTTGAGCCTTTTTAACCAAGGATGCAATTAAATCGGCCGTATCTTCGGGAGCACCACCGAAGTTCAAGACAGCCTGAACTTCGTTATCGCGATAAAAACGGTCTAACGTCGTCTGATCAAACATCCGTTTGAGTGCTTCCCGATAACTCGCACTCGCCGCCTGTATCAATTTTTCGACCTTTTTTGGTTTAAAGTTAGAATCACGAGCAGCTAGCAACACACTAACTAATAACCGACGTAAATCCCATTCCCACGGATGGACGCCAGCTTCGTCAAAGTCATTTAAGTCAAATACCAGTCGCCGTTCTGGTGACGCATAGAATCCAAAGTTACCAATATGAGCATCGCCACAAACTACGGCGGGAATTTCAGTGGACGACTGGTAATCCAAATCGTAATCCATTAACTCAACTGATCCCCGGAAGAATGCAAAAGCCGAAGCGGACATTCGTTCACGCCGCAATGGTAATAGTTCTGGTACCAGCATCTCCCGCACATGTTTCAGATAATCACTGGCGTTTCGCTTCACCGGTGTAAATGTCCCTAATTTTTCAAATGGGGTGACTTGGCGCCGCGCCTTTCCTAGCGCAATTAATTCAGCAACCGTATGATGTTGTCGAATATGAGTTAAATCAAGTGGTGGCATGAGTATCAAATCCTTTTATGATTTACTAATTTTATTATAGCGATATCTTCCAACGATAGAAAATAATTCAGCTAGTTGAGCCCGCTTCTCGCGTCCCAATTATTGACCAGCTGACGCCAATTTACAAGCAATTTTCATGATAAAACGGCGATTCTAGTTGACGTACCCCTCAAAGTCACCTACAATTTAAGTTATAAACGATACCGCTTTCAAAAAGCGAGGAGGTCACGTATTATGGCAAATTCTGAAAAAACATTGGTCCTAGTTAAACCCGATGGTGTCAGTGAAGGACACATTGGTGAGGTTATCACCCGGTTAGAACGCAAGGGTTATCAAATTGCCGCCTTAAAGGTTATTAAAGCAACCGCGGAGCAACTTCAACAACATTACAGTGAGAAGGTTGGTAAGCCTTACTTTAAGGAAATCGAGACCTACATGATGGAAGGTCCACTCGTCGCCATTATCGTAAGTGGTACTGGCGTCGTCAAAGCGGTGCATCGTTTAGCTGGTAGCACCCGGCCTGCCGAAGCACAACCTGGCACAATTCGGGGGGATTTCTCTCATGAATATCCAGACGGTATTTTACGAAATGTTATCCATACCTCAGATAGCCGTGAAAATGCGCATCACGAAATTGCAATTTGGTTCCCCGAATTAGCCGTTAAAGCACGAAAAGCAGACAACAAAGTAAAAGCCTAGCTTCATTTTTAACATCACGATTACGCAATTCGCAATTACTGATCAATGGTCTGAACGCCATTGCGTCCAGTAATTGCGAATTTGTATACACTGGATGTTTTCCGTCACAACGTTAGTAAAGCTTCCAAAGATAACCCGTAAACTGGCCCAACTAACTGCCAACACGCGCCGAAATTTTCGCACTAATCGTTCGCACTAGTTATGATTAAACCAATCAACTAAATGGTTTGGGGGAATCATTATGAACATAGTCGTTGGACCATATGTACGGCGGCCGCGGGCTGTCAAATCGGACCCGCGCAACACCAGTAAATTTTCGATGTTTAATTCGCTACGACGAATTGATGAATGCCTAGTCTTGATTAAACGTACTGGCACACCAGGATTAATTGATTCAACTGCAACGTTAGGTTTGAACCTAACCCACTTAATGGGATTGAATGTCATCGTAACTAGTCGTGGACGTTCCTTCACCATCATTGTTCAAGGTCGGCAGCGGTCGTTCACGCTGACTGGCTGTCTCATTGAAGACACGCTCTACAACGCCGTTCACCCAGCACAACCAGACTATCTGATTTCACTAAATCGCCAGCTCATTACCAATAGTGATGACTTAATTGAGCAACTCTATGACCACTATTAGCTGGCCAGCATCACGCACCAAAGGCTAACCCACCGTGTGGGTTAGCCTTTTAAATTGCCCCATATTAAATGATCAGTTGAACGACTTTAAGCAGTGTCGCGGATGGTTTAGCCGGAATCTTCATCTTTTGAACGGCTGGCATTGCTGTGTGAACATTTTGGGCAACCGGACCCACTTGCGAGCGTTGCCCCGAACGACTATGCGCAACCAATACAGTATTATCCGCATTCCGCGCGTATATCACACTATTAGTAGCATCTTGTAAATCATCACTATAAATCTGGGTCATTTGGTGATGATAGACCGCGCTGTGCGGATCGTCTGGCTGAATTCGCTGTCCGGCCGCAATTTTGCGGATATGTAACGGGGTTGCCTCGTTGATGACCCGAGTCCCCTTCAGGTGTAGCCAAACTTGTGCGGCTTCCACCTTAGCTGCCGGAAAATCACTAAGTTGTGGCTGACGGATTGCCTTAAACGTTGCTGCGGTACTACGCTGCAGCCGACGTTGATGA
Organism: Lactiplantibacillus sp. YT640; assembly: GCF_049745435.1. Lineage (NCBI taxonomy): Bacteria > Bacillati > Bacillota > Bacilli > Lactobacillales > Lactobacillaceae > Lactiplantibacillus > Lactiplantibacillus sp. YT640. Next base: position 243,519 of record NZ_JBMNVY010000002.1, on the reverse strand, counting down.
TAGGTCCGGCGCTGGCTTGTATGCCGTTCAAGCTGCACTTGTTCCCACACCAAACAAGCACCAAAGAGGACGATACCGACCCGTAATGCCCAAATCAATTTTTTCAATGATTAGCCCCCACTTTACCATAATTACGCTACTTAATTTAACATGGTCTTAGCTAATTATATTGGCAAAGCCGGTAATAATTTAATTATTAATAGAGCAGTCGCACCAACTCGCCATTTCTAGTTGCGCTTCCCCTTAAACTATTAACGATTTCTAACTTGACAGCTAAACTGATTTATTGTCAAAATCACTATTTAAATATTTTATTTTATGATGGCAATACAAACATTTTGATTATCGCGATATACTTAGACGAGCATTAGCTTTTTCAATAAGGAGGCACTACTGATGAACTCATTCAAGAACCCACTTATGACAACACCCTATCTGCTAGCCATAATCGCCACACTGACGATGCTAGTTAGTCCACTGACAACGGTTGTTATATCAGTACTGATATGGTTGTCGGGAATTACGCTGGTGTGGTTACACCGCCAGCAACGATGGCTCCGCTTCTTCTACGCACCCGTGTTTTTGTACACTTTTTTACTAGAACAATGGTATTTCTCCCCATCAACCCAGCCACTGACAGAAACGATTCTAATTAACCTCGCAATTCTTGGCATTGCCATTTTCAGCACATGGGCAGCTTATCAATTACGTCATAACGCGTAAATTACTCACCAAGAAAAATAAGTCCCCCAGATGCGGTAACCGTTTCTTGGGGGACTTATTGATTGCTTCAACAGCTACCGTTAAATAACGCTCGTTAGGCAGGCTTCACTTCGGCTAGTTTTTGATCCAGATATTTCTTCAATGCTGCTTGGGGATGAAAACCAACCACCTTTTCAGCGGGCTGGCCATTCTTGAATATCACTAACGCCGGAATACTCATAATCTCAAATTGTTGCGCAATTTTCTGATGTTGATCAACGTCGAGCGAAGCAAATTTCACTTGCCCATCGTACAGTTCATCTAACGCTTCAAGCACTGGTTCCTGCATCTTGCAAGGGCCACACCAATCCGCCCAAAAGTCAACCACAGTTAACGCGGTACCATCAGCCACCGTCGCAAAAGTCGTCTTATCGACTGGTTCGATCATATCTAATCCTCATTTCCAATTGATTTCCGTTCTATCATAGCATGTTTTCCCACAAAATTATGACTTCCGGGTCTGAATCACGTACATAGGTCACAAAATCTTGGTATATCGGTGTTCTACCAATCAAAAATTCGATATAATAGCGTTATAGAAACGATATAACCTAAAGGAGGAATTTTTGTGTCCACACAAACAATCAGTCCCGAACAGGACTCCGAATTAGTCGCTTCCGTCGCCGCTGAACAACTCGGTATTAAAGCCGTGACGTTGCGCAAATATAGCACCATGGTTGAAAAACAGCTTAACGATGAAAATCGCTTCCGCCCGGCCGATAACAGTCATCGCTTATATACAGCCGCTGATTTAAAAACTTTTCAGGCGGCCATCGAACTCGCCGAACAGGGCACAACGTTAGCCACTGCGCTAGGACGGGCATTTGGTGCTAAGGTCCCGACATCCAAACAACCGGCGGCAACGACGACTCAGTCTGAGAAACCAGCGCCTGCAACTACCACCAAGTCGCCCCTCATCACGACAACCACCGTCGATCCCAGCAAAATGGCACCAGCGGCCAAGCCAGATGGCCCGACTAATGCTGAGCTCTATAAGCAGCAAGAAATGATCATCCGGCGCTTAGATTCACTCAGTGAACGCTTAAACCAAGTCCTTGACCAACTTGATCAACAAGCCAGTCAAGCGGCCAAACCTTGGTGGCATTTCTGGGAAAAGTAGCCATATGCTGGTCAACATACTTGCTCATCAGACTTACTTCGGTAGGGTAAGCATTACCTACCATCCAAATTAACGCGTGCTGCCAGTCTTAAAAATAAGCTACCTACCGTTCATCGTTCCAGTTAACTCGCCTAGCGATGGCTGCTATCAAGTGGTTCTTTGTCAGGCAAGACGCAAAAGGCGCCCAGAATTAAATTTCTGGGCGCCTTTTGCAGCTAATTACCATGGCGGTTAGTAATTAGTTTTTTTATCGAACTACTTTGTTGCAGCTAAGTGCTTTTCGTACGCAGCTTTGATTTCATTAACTAAATCCTCATCTTTCAAGTCAGTTGTTTCGCGAATGACTTGTTCGATTGGTTCATCCTTCAATAATTGTTGTAACTTAACACTTTCACTATCATTAGGATAGTTGAAGAAGAACATTTCACCAACTGTATCAACTAAGGCGCTGTAATCGCGACCACGTTCCTTCAATTCCCGAATTGGGCGAATGAAACGTTCGTTGAAACCTAATTTCCGAATTGGTGTCCGGCCGACCCGTTCAATATCATCAGAGATATATGGGTTTTCAAACCGACTCAAAATCTTCTTTTGATAAGCATGGTGTACTTCAGGATCAAAGCCCCACTTTTGAATCAACAAGTCGCCGGTTTCACCTAAAACGTGCTTAGCTTGGTCAACGACACTGTCATCCTTGACCGCTTCGCCAATCGTCTTGTAGCCTTTCATGTTACCAGTATAGGCTACGGTGGCATGACCAGTATTAACGGAGAAGAGTTTCCGTTCAATGTATGGTTCCAAGTCGTCAGCATAATCAACACCCTTTAATTGAATCTTAGGGTTTTTCATCTGGGACTTGTCGATAACCCATTCCTTGAATGGTTCAACTGAAACGAACAATGGATCATCATGCTTTTGAAGCGGTACGATCCGGTCAACAGCGGCATTGGGGAAGCCTGCATTTTGGTCAGCCCAAGCTTGTTCGTCTTCATTTAATGATTCATAAACGGATTTCTTTAATGACTGACTCCCGCCAATCATGTTTTCACAAGCAATGATATCAATTGGTGTCGTATTGTTGTTAGCTTGCCGTAACTTTAACCCGTCAGCAATTAATGGCGCGATGAACTTCAAGATCTTAGGTCCAATCGCAGTCGTAACCATATCGGCTTGGGCAATTTCTTCAGCAACCGCCTTAGGATCCTTACCGTTGTTAATACCCTTAACATCGTGAACTTCAATATGTTTTTGACCTTCTGCAGCCAATTCAATGGTATAACCATTCCGTTTGTTTAATTCGTCAATCAAAGTATCATTAACATCAACGAAAGTAATCTTAAACCCGTTGTCAGCCAAGGTTTCGCCAATGAAGCCCCGACCAATATTCCCTGCGCCAAAATGTACGTCTAACATGCTAATCAACTTCCTTTAATAGATTTATGATTTCATCTTCAGATTGAGCGTCCGCTAACTTAGCAACGTTGGCAACGTCGCTGCAGTATATGGCAATCTGAGACAAGAGGTTCAAGTGTTCACCGTTCAACCCAGCGATCCCGAAGATAACCGTTACAGTCTTATCATCATCGTTATCATCTGGATTACCCCAGCTCACACCCATTGGTACTTGGACCACGGAAATCCCGGTCTTTTTAATATACTTCATGCCATCTTCAGTACCATGGGGGATGGCAATGAAATTACCCATATATACGGAGACATCCTGATTACGAGCCTGCATTGCATCAATGTATTCTGGTTCGACACAACCGCCATCGACCAATAGTTGACCGGCTAAGCGGATGCCTTCTTCTTGCGTAGCCACTTGCTGGTTCAACGCAATCATTTTCTTATCTAAAGCTTCCATTGTTTTCACCTACGCTATTTCGTTAGTTCGTTCAAAAATGCTTTACTAATTAATTGATAAAGTTGCTGGCGATCGCCAGTCATAAACGTCTGCGTATTGGCCTGACTTTCAATGACTAGTGCGCTTAACTTACCCATCAACCGATTTTCAAAATCGCTGATATTGGCGGGCCCGAGCATTAGGACGATTCGCTGCAACCGAATCGATTGGTTGTCCATACTCTTAAATGGTAATGGCTGGTCAAGTTCGAAAATCGCACAATATGGTGCAGTGACTTCCTGACTTAACGTATGCACCAACGCCAAGTTCGTATTGGGAATACCGACCGGCGCCAGTCCTAAGCGGTGTAACAACCGGCCCGCAACTTCTAGCGGATCATGAATCAAGTTCGAATCAATATGCCGCGTGATCTTAACTAGCATCTCGGCCACCGTCTCATCATCGTTGCGAATCGGCGTGATAGTGAAACGGTCTAAGATCTGTTTAGCAATCGTCATCTGTTGGTAAACGGTGTCAAAATCCAAGTTGATTTTCGTCGGCTCATCAACCGGTGAATCGATCACTTTGGTGCTTGGAAAATACTGATGAATATATTCCCGTAAGGCAGTGACTTCGTTTTCTAGTAACAGTGGGCTGACAACGCGGTAATTCAACTTAAATCCCGGTAACGTTGTCGTGGATAAAATCATGTCAAAGTCTTGTAAATTAACTTGGCCTAGATTACCAATCCGTGCAACCTCGATAGCCGTGATTTCAGGTACTAACCGCATCAGTCGCGTTTTCAAAATTCGCGCCGTCGTCATCCCATTCGGGCACAGGACCAAAACCTTGAGTGCTTGGTGACTCAACTGTTGCTCATACGTACTAGCAAAGTGAATCAACAAGTACGTCAACTCATCAGTTGTAAAATCCTGGTCTTTAAAAATCGTTGCGAAGCCGCGCACCACCGCCGAATACAGCTTAGGATACTGTTCACGGACCTCTTGTAACTCAGTGGTTGGCGGCACGGGACCATTAACACCGTTACGTTGTAGGGCAATTTGCATATGTGCCGTCAAGTTATTCAACAAGCGGTCATCCGTCCCAAACGACCAGTTAAAGTTAGTCGCAACCGCGTCAATAAACTTTTTGACCCGATACGTTAGTTGCAAATCATAATTCGATAGCGACGCGTCTTGATCGATTCGAAACGTCAAGCCCTTAATTTGCTGGGCGAGAAAATCAATTTCAGCTCCCGTCACCACCGTCTTAATCTCAGCGGGTAGTTGGGTCATAATTGCCAGAGCAATCCGTTGATATTTCAAGAAATCATCCCGATTGATCCCGCGCAAATATGTGACCCGACGTTCATGCTGTAACCGCATTACTCCCGTCGTCAACGTGATGATCAACTGTTGTAGCTGACCATCCGGCACCGAAGAAAAGTACTTTTTCTTCAAACTTCGCACTGCTTGATAACAGATAATCAACGTTTGGGCGTCCAGTAAGTTCAAAAAATACGATTGCTCATCACTTGCTGATATTGCTAAGCCTTGGTTCAACTTCCCGATTGTTTTAAAAAACTCGTAGTCGTTGATTTCATTATTCAAAATGGTGGCAAACAGATTGCGAATACTACCCTCAGTCCCCGCCACCTGAATCCCCCGGGACTTCAACCGTTCAATTGATAAGTCGTAGTCGGCGAATGGCGTTGCTAATGCCGTCAAATCGTTTGAAATCGTTGCAACGCTCACATCAAAGTCAAGCGCAAGTTCTTTTAATTTTACGGAATGGCCCGTCATCAGTAACCGACAAGCTAGGGCGTTTTGCCGCGTTTGTGAGTCAAACGCCGGTGCAATCTTCCGCTCTGCTGTCAATTGGCTTTGAAACTTGGCCAGGGCCGTCTGTGATCCACTTAGTTGAAAGTGATGCTTCTCATTAACAATTTTCAAATCAGCATTGGCTAATACCAATTCCAAATTACTGAACTCGCGATAAATTGTTCGGCGACTACTATTGAGACCGGTTTCAATCTGACTCATTGAAAGGCCGGCGGGATTCGCTAGTAGCAGCTGTAGCAACTCATCTTGACGTTGTGTAAACTTAACCATGATGCCACCTCATACGATAATGGTAATAATATCATTTTATTTCAATTCTGATACCATCTTATCATATTTAGGTGAACTCAATAGATCGTCAGTAATTAATACTTGGACCTGCGTGTAACGGGTCTTTAAGTTTTTAGCTGCTTCTGCACTTGAAACAACTAATAAACTATTATTATCAGCCAATTCGTCAATTCCTAAGTTCTTAACACTCACATGCTTGTTGGCTTTCTTGACCCGATCCTTCATCAAGGACGTTGCCATTGTGGCTGTTCCTAAATGACCATCGTGGTGAACAAAGACAATTTCATCAACAACACTCAAATCTAAGTTAGCTGGTAGGTCGTCGGGTGCAGCCGTCGTTGCTTGTGGTGCTGCGGATGCAGGTGCAGCATCGCTAACTTGATCACGAGCCTTTAAGTTAACCACAACTTGGTCATACTTTGGACTGCTCAAGAAGTTGTCAACGGCTAACCGTAAGGCGTGTGGTGCTTTTTGAGCCGCCCGATCAGCTAATTCGTTTTGCGTAATCACTAATAAACCAGGTTCGTCTTTCAAATTGCTAATCGCCGTGTTGGTGACGGACATGCTAATGCCAGCCTTCTTGACTTTATCCCGTAATAAGGAAGCCCCCATTGCGGATGATCCCATTCCGGCATCACAGGCAAAGATAATATGGTCAACATCTTTGTATGAAGCAATCACATCAGCTGGTTCAGCGTCAGTAGCACTGCCGGCTTCAGTATTGCCGCTCTTCATATCGCTCATTTTACCTTGAGCAGCGGCTAAGTCATCATCACTGGTCGACTTATCACGTTTCAAGACAATTGCGGCAACGATAAATGATGCTAAGGTTGCTAACGTTACCCCGATAATTAAACCAATGTAGTTAGAAATACTCTTTGGTGACATTAATAGTAATGAAATAATGGAACCAGGTGAAGGTGTTGAACGTAAACCAACGTTTAGTAAACTGAATGTGGCTGTCCCAGTAACCCCACCAGCGATAACAGCTAGGAACAATGCTGGCTTCATTAATACGTATGGGAAATAAATTTCATGAATCCCACCAAGAAAATGAATAATAATCGCACTGGGTGCAGAAGCCTTAGCAGTCCCTTTACCAAACAAGGCAAAGGCTAATAAGACCCCAAGACCTGGACCTGGATCTGGTTCGAGCAAGAACAGAATTGACTTACCCGCACTAGATGCAGCCTGAATCCCAAGCGGTGTTAAGATACCTTGGTTAATCGCATTGTTTAAGAATAAAATCTTGGCTGGTTCAATGAAGACGTTGGCTAATGGCAATAGCTTCATCTTAATGATCCAGTCAACACCGGCAGCCATAGCAGCACTTGCACCAGCAACCAATGGGCCGATTGCAAAGTAACCCAGGATTGCTAGTAACATCCCGATAATCCCAGCGGAGAAGTTGTTAACCAACATTTCAAACCCGCTCTTAATCTTATCGGAAATGGCGTCATCCCACTTCTTAATGCACCAACCGCCTAAAGGCCCCATAATCATGGCACCGATAAACATTGGGATTGAAGAACCAACGATGACCCCCATAGTGGCAATCGCACCAACGACCCCACCACGATGACCGGCAAACAAAGTCCCACCAGTAAACGCTATCAATAATGGCAATAAATAATGGACCATTGGTTGAATCATCTTAGCTAATCCAGCATTAGGCCACCAACCACCAGCCATAAAGATGGCGGTAATTAAGCCCCAAGCAATGAAGGCGCCGATGTTCGGCATAACCATATTACTTAGTGCACTCCCAAATTTTTGAACGCGTGCCTTAACGCCCAGTTTCTTTTTCGCAACAGGAGCGCTTTGGGTTGCATTCGTATTTACATTTTCACTCATTAGGTAAAGCTCCTTCCTTTTTCTTAACAACTTAATCATATCCATCGGGGTAAGCGGTTTCAAGAACTTCTAGTTAGACCCGTGGCACAGGAAACTGTGCCACAATTAAACTCACTAATTCACAAAGTTAAAATTTGGCACAGTATCGATAAAAACTTTTATATCGGCAATACCAGCAGACTAATTAAACTTTTTTCGTCAGCTATGATTTAATTTTCACAATCAAATTCAACATTTTATGCAGAAAACACCTGGCAATTCTCTCATCATTTTATTATTTAAATGATTACGAATACGATTTAACGTTGAAATCCCCCCGCAAGCTCCTATACTTATAATTAACTAAGGAGTGACCTATGTAATGAAAAAAGACACTGATTGTACCGAAATATTGGTTGGGAAAGCTGCTAGCATGGATGGTTCGACCATCGTTGCCCGCAACGAAGATGGCTACGGCCCAATTAATCCGATTAAGTTTATTGTGCACGAAGCCCACGACCAAACTAACGCCAGCTACACTTCCGTAACTACCGGCGTCACCGTTCCGCTGCCTGACCATGCCTACCGCTACACCGCAACCCCCCAAGCCGATCAAAGCGATGGGCAGTACGAGGAAGCTGGGATCAACGAATTAAATGTCGGGATGAGCGCAACTGAAACCACTGCCACCAATGCCCGCGTACTCGGTTATGATCCGCTCGTCCATGATGGCGTAGATGAAGAAGTCATGGTCACCCTCGTTTTACCCTACATTAAAAGTGCTAAGGAAGGTGTCCAACGCTTAGGTGCCCTAATTGAAAAATACGGAACTGGTGAAAGCAACAGTATCGCCTTTAACGATCACGACGATATCTGGTTGTTCGAAACCGCTGGTGGTCACCATTGGGGGGCAGTTCGGATGCCCGAAGACACCTACGCAATTGTTCCCAACCAAACCGTGGTGCAAAAGATGGATCTCAACGATACCGACAATTTCCTAGGTGCCAGTGATTTAGTGGACTTCGTTGAAAAGTATCACCTCAACCCAACACCCGGTCACTTTAATTTCCGTGAAATCTTTGGTACCCAAAGTGAGGCGGATGCTTATTACAACACTCCACGAACATGGTATGGTCAAAAACTATTTAATCCCGAAATCGAACAGAATCCCACTGATCAAAACATGCCGCTATTCCGACAACCAAGCAAAAAATTGGCTATTGAAGACGTCCAGTTCTTCTTATCTTCACACTATAACGGGACGCCTTACGATCCATTTGGCACTTTCGCTTCTGGTAACGCCCGTGAACAAACACGTTACCGGTCTATCGCGATGGATCGCAATCAGTGCTCATCTATTCTGCAAATCCGGAATGACGTGCCTGCTAAGCAAGCCGCCATTCAATGGATCGCACTAGGTTTCTTCGCTTACGCCCCATACGTGCCCTTCTTTACCAACATCAATGACACGCCGATTGATTATCGCAATACAACTAGCACGGTCAGCGTTGATAACGTCTACTGGTTATCAAAAACGCTCTCCGTCTTGATTGAACCACACTGGCATGAATTTTCTGAAACGGTCAATGCCTATCGCGACGGGTGCCAATCATATGCCCGTGGCCGGGTTGCCGCAACCGACGCAGCCATTACCGGCAATCCGACCGATTTCTTGACCAAAGCCAATAGCGAAACCGCCGCCGAAATTTCCAACCGGACCCATGCGTTGTTTGATACTTTGGTTAAGCAAGGGCTGTTGTTATCGAAAACGACTTGGGAAAAAGGACAAAATCTATAAAAAAATCATCAACGACGTGCTACTGGAACATTTCAGTAGCACGCCGTTTTGTGTTTTTAATTATCATTGATATGCTGATGTGCTAACCGATACCCATGCTGCTCACGATAATCATTGGGAGTTATCGCCACTTCGCGTTTGAACGCAGTAAAGAAACTACTATTATTTTTATAGCCTAATTCAGCTGCAATTTGTTCAATTCGCTTATTAGAAAATGCCAGCATTCGTTTGGCCAGTTCAATACGAATAAATGTTAATTGTTCCAAAAAGCTCTTGTTGAACAGTCGTCGACACAGCCTTGAAAAATAATTTTTGTCATATCCAAAGTAACATGCCGTTTCTTTTAACGTCGCATCTGCGTTATGTGCGACTAAATACGTAAAAATCATCCCTGATTGCGTATCAGCATTAACATGTCGAATATTTTTACCAGGAAAATAAGAATCCGTAATCGAAATGCGTTCCTCATGATGCCGCAATAGTTCCGTCATTAACAATCCCACCGTCATCTCTCGTTGATAATCAATAAAAACATCTTGCAAATCTTGCCGTTCTAACTCCGTCAACAAATCAAAGTACCGTTGGGTTATCTGATTTCGCAATTGGCGATAAACAATAAACCGCAATGTCCGCTCACCCGCATTCATTAAATCATGAACCATTGGGTTATCACCGACAACCACCAAGTTTAATGGCGTGGGCGCATGCAGACGTTCCGAAAAAACACTTAACTTTACTGGTGCCCCCCTATTAATAATATTAATTGGCTGCGCAGATGAAACCATTACAATATCATCTGGGGACAGTGCCACGTACTTTCCGACTAATGTTAATTCAGCGAAATCGTGGCTTACGATAAAGCGAATGTGAAACTCTGAACTGCAATTTGGTGAACTTGAAAGATCATTACGGCGTAGACCAATAAAATCGCTTTCTTTCAATTGATAATTGCTATTTACCGTCTTTATAGAAGCCATCACTATCACCTGTCAATCCCTTAAAAGATATATAAACATATTAATAAGGATATTATACACTATCAACTTGTGCATATTTTAGCTTTATACTAACTTTGTAAATTCGAATAAGGGAGTGCAACTATTATGACTAATCAAACAATTGATACTGATGTCCTCATTGCAGGCACAGGTGGTACAGGACTAGCCGCTGCGTACGCAGCCGTGACCCATGGACTTAAAGTCACCGTTATTGAAAAGCAATCACAAATTGGCGGTAACACAAAAATCTCAAGTGGATTTTTCGCCATTAATAGCCGTGAACAACGGGAAGCCGGTATGCACCTAACAACTCAGGAGGCCATTGCACAATTAGCCGACTACAATCACTATTTGTCCAATGGTACCCTACTTGCGCGGATCGTTAACCGCTCGGCAGATACCTTAGCCTGGTTGGAAAAAATGGGAATGGAAATCAAACTCAACCCAACTGCCAATACGACTCAGTTTGCGCATCGTAATAATGATTATCGTGGGGGTTCCTATCATATGTACCAACATAAAGACGAGAGCTATCAGCGCATCCAACAAACATTAACGACTGCCGGTGTCGATTTTCACTTTAATACGACCTTTACTGACCTGGTAATCACCAACGGAGCAGTCACTGGCGCAACAGCCATGACCGCTTCAGGTGACCAGCTAACAATCACCGCCCACGCAGTCGTTGTGGCAACCGGTGGGTACGGTGGTGATCGTGAAAAAGTTGCTCGAACCATGCACACCACGCATCTAAGAACCTTAGGTGTTCCAAATAACGGTGAAGGTCTGGCTGCTATGGTTAAAGCTGGCGGTACTGACATCGACAGCCATGCGCTCATTCATGCTGCGCAACTAGCTAAATCCCAAGTCACTCAAAAGACTTCTCAGCAACACCTTGCTGGTTTTTCCGGTAATCCATTAACCCAATTATTATTAACCCCTCAACTATGGGTCAACATGCAGGGACAACGATTCACCAACGAAGATGTGGTCTACGATACCGTTGAATGGGCGAACGCTGCTTGGTCTCAGGGTGGTCAATATCTCTTTATCGTGGATCAGGCCACGCTCAATACATTCACCACCAACCGCAATCGCGAAGAAGTTTCTCAAGCAGGACCGGGCGCAGCGACTGGCAGTGGTGACTTTACCGCATTAGCTGAAGAAGCTGTCACTGGTAAAACAGCTTTTAAGGGGAACACACTCACTGAGCTAGCCACTAATGCTGGTATGGATCCTTCAACATTGAGCCAGACCGTCGCTACTTATAATCAAGCTGTCGCATCTAAAAACGACAGTGAATTCAGTAAGCGCTTGCAGTCTTTGGATTATTCAATTAGTGATGGTCCCTTCTACGCCTTCATCTGCCAAGCCGCTTATCTTGGTACGGTCGGTGGTGTTCGGGTCAATCGAAATCTCGCCGTTTTAGATGACGATTTCAAACCTATTCCCGGTCTTTATACTGGTGGCGCCAATGCTGGCGGTTACTATGAGGGACACAGCTATCCTGCATTTGAAGGACTTGCCTCTGGCTTTACTTGGACGTCGGGCCGAATTGCAGGAACAAGTGCCGCGGCTTACGTCAAAGCAAAGTTCGCCACTGTCAACTAAATCATAAATCCAATATTGATTCTTTTATTTAAGGGGATGTCCAGCATGGAAACAACAAAATCGATATCGGGACCAAGTAAAAGCTACGTTTCTAAGACCCGGATTGGGGTTCTTGCAGTCAGTTCAATGGGTATGGCGGCACTCGCAATTACCCCATCCTATGCAGCAATCGCATCCAATTTTTCACTCAGTAATACGAGTGTCCAGATGCTAACATCATTGCCTAATCTATTTATGATGTTAGCAGGGTTGATTATTGGCAAACTAACGGCAACCAAGCTCAATCTCAAAACATTAACCCTTAGTGCGGCAATCTTAGTAATTATCGGTGGTTTTCTACCATTAGCCTTTCACACAAACTTTATGTTTTTGTTATTTTGCTCGTGCTTAGTCGGTCTAGGTCAAGGCGCCTGCACCAATTTATCACAAGTCTTAATTTCTCAAATGCTACCAGAAACCGAACGCCAGTCCACTATGGGTTTAACAACCACCTTCACCAATCTCGGTGGTATTGTCTTCATCATGGGTGGCGGCCAGCTAGCTGCAACGAACGGTTGGGTAAATAATTATTGGATTTACTTATTCTCAGCACTTATTTTGATTGTGATCTTAACATTAGTGCCGATGCATCCGGCAGCAGTCAATGCAGCCAACGATCAGGACACCGGTGAACAGATTAAGCTCAACAAATACGTCTTTTACTGTGCCTTCTGGGGATTCTGCACGTTACTCTTAAATAATGTTTTGAACAACAACATTTCACTATTTGTTGCTGAAGAAGAACTTGGCGCAACCTCACAAGCCGCTCTAACGTCAACCGTTTCATTAATTGGGGGGATGCTATGCGGCTTGATTGTTGGCGTTATCGGCAAGCGGTTCAAATACTCATCCATCACAATCTCGTTTATCTTATACGGCCTGTCCTACCTGTTAATCGGTCTTGGACATTCGCTATGGTTAGCCTTTGTAGGTAGCTTCATCGTGGGTGCCGCAATGAGTATCGCCATGGGACAATTTCCATATTTGATCTCAATTTCAGTTGGCAAAAACAGTGTTTCGATGGCCCTAGGTGTGTACGTCGCGATTTACTCAATCGGGGGTGTGGTCAGTCCTTTCATCGTTAATCCATTGACTAAATTAGTTGCTGGTATGGGTATTAACGTCTTCGTAGTCAGCGGCTTTATTGCGCTGATCCTAGGTGTACTATGTATGGGATTTCAATTCCAGAAAAAATTAGTAACGGCGGCACAATAACCGACTTGACCGACAAAGTTAAAAAGCCGTGCTTCACAACGCAATCGTTATGAAGCACGGCTTTCAGTTCATTTTTAGCTTAATTAAAATTAATACTTCTTGCTTAACTTGCTAGCAGCCGCTTCGTCAATGATAACGGTAACGTCTGGATGGTTTTGCAAGATACTTGCTGGTAATTCAGGGGTGTCTGGGCCTTCAATCATACCCTTGACCGCATCAGCCTTGTTTTCGCCGAATGCTTCGAGCAATAAGTGCTTGCTCTTCATGATGGAAGCTAAGCCCATTGAGAAGGCTTGCTTAGGAACATCATTTTCGCTGGCGAAGAACCGCGCGTTAGCTTCAATGGTTGATTCAGTTAAATCAACCACGTGCGTCGTAATATCGCGAGGAGTACCTGGTTCGTTAAAACCAATGTGACCATTACGGCCAATCCCTAAGATTTGTAAGTCAATTGGGTGTTCGTCAATCACTTTGTCGTAACGCTTAACTTCAGCTTCTGGATCTGAAGCTAAACCGTTTGGCAAGAATGATTCCTTAAATGGCTTGTCATTGAATAAATGAGTTTGCATGAAGTATTTATAACTTTGGTCGTTGTCTGGTGCAATCCCAACGTATTCATCCAAGTTAACGGATGTGCAGTCACTGAAATCTAAGTCACTATTAACGATTTCTTTGTAAGTTGTAACGGGTGTCGAACCAGTTGCCAACCCAAATACTTTCGCACCATTGTCTAAAGCATTCTTAAATACTTTGAAACCTTCTTTTCCGCCGGCAGCTTGATCCTTTACTACGATAACTTTCATAATTAACTGACTCCCTCTTTGTTTGGTATAGTCCAATTGTATATTGGTCTAGACTAAAATTCAAGAGGTTTGTCTGAAATATTTCACTTTTATTTTTTGCAATCGTTATCATTGTTAAACTGTCAAGCCAAACTCCTTTAATAAATTAATTGTATTTTTCGATAATTTTGCCTATACTTAACATGTTCGTAACTCCGTGGAACGTGAGAAATTCCACGACTAGCCAAGGCTGCAAAGTCATTGGCTATTTTTTTGCGCTCATACCTCTACGCCAACCATTTATTTGTTCACATTTCAATCAAACTATCCAATATTTACATTGCAATTGGTAACGGCTAAAATTAGCTTTGTATGGAAGATATATATTACATAAAGGGAGGTGTTAACCGCGAATCATGTCAAGCAATACCGGTTAATGGCCGGATTCTCACAAAAAGAACTCGCCAGCAAGACTGGCATCACCCGTCAAACCCTGAGTTTGATTGAAAAGGGCACCTATAACCCATCACTGAAACTCTGCCTCAACCTCTGTCACGCACTCAACCAAACACTCGATACTGTCTTTTGGGTCGAACCCAGTTAGGAGATCCCTGCCATGAAAAAGATTCGTGACGAACGTTTAATTTTACAAAATTTCAAGAACATCCGTACCACGTTGTTAATTGAAAATAGTGCTATCTTACTGATTTTATTTTGGCAAGGCTGGCAAAAAAACAATCTTCAGAAAGCCTTTACGTACGACAATCCGTTGTATATTGTCCTGATGATTGCCGTTTTTACCATGATCATTTTGTCTGTTAATGTCAGCACCCCAATAGAAGACAAACCCAAACGGTTATGGCGCTACCTTGGCCTGTGGGCACTCATTGAACTAATCGGTTTCACCGCCCTATTCTACTTCCTGATTGCGATAAATCAGCCGTTCATTAGTCTGATCGCTGGTATCGCCCTGACCACCGTCACTAGCGGTATCATGCTGTATAGCAACCACCTGCGCGATCGTGATTAACATCAGATATCACCTAGACGGTACCATTCTAATCACATTTGCGGTAAACTATTCCCAGAAATTCAACGGACACGAGGTTTTTGCTATGGAACCAACTTTTAACAAAATGACTGCGACTGGTTACCATGCCATCGAACAGGAAATTGAAGACTTAAAGCAACAACGGCCCGAGCGAATCAGAATTCTGGCTGCGGCTGCGGCACTAGGTGACCGTTCTGAGAATGCCGAATATAGTAGTGCCAAACGGGACTTAGGTCGCTTAGAAAGCCGCCTGCGTTATCTCAACAAGCAGTTGCAATACGCCCAAATCGTTCAACCAGCTGACAACAATCAACTCGATATCGGTAAATTCGTGACCATCGAATTTCTGGATGATCATGACCAAATCACCTATCAATTAGTTGGAAAACAGGAAGCCAATCTCGAACAACAAAAAATCTCATTCACATCTCCCATCGGTCAAGCGCTCGCTAATCATACTGTTGACGATGTGGTCACTGTGAACGCACCGAACGGGGCTTATCAAGTTAAGGTAATCGCGGTTAAGCGCGCGTAATAAAATAGTTATGCCAATCGATTGGAAGCTTATCTTTATTTTTTTGAATCAAAAATACACTTTCTGAAGCGTATACGTGCTAAAATAAAGACAGTAAAAAAGCCGGTACGTTAATACCGACTTGAATCAAGGCCCGCTCTAAGAGCAGTTGGCTTTAAATTTAGATAATCAAAGAACAGTCACCCAATACCGGCCAAAGTTTTGGGGTGGCTATTTTTTGTTTCTGGAGTTCCATACCTGATACATCGCTAGTGCGATGCTCAAAATGATTTGCAAGAAAGCAAACCAAACAAGTAGAGTGACCACGGCTGAAAACCTTTCCTAGTGTGGGAAACGTATTTGTCATACTACCACGACCTTTCAAGATGAAAACAGCCAACCGCCCTTAAAACATACCTATAAACATATTTTACCAGATAGTGGCTCACAGCTACACAGTTAGCATTTTGTATGATTAAAAAAGCCAATCGCTACTGCACCATGCATTGCGATTACGCTGATATCACAAACCAATCATCAACAAGCAGTTGCCCATAAAAAGATAGCGACGAGTTATCATCACAACGTCGCTATCTTTTTATATCATTCAAATTAAAATTCTTGGTACACTGCTGGATCTTGATTATTCAAGCGACCATCCACTTGGCTCAAACCATTAATTGTTGCCATATCAGCTGCACTGATTTCAAAATCAAACACGTCCATATTACCTGCTTGACGGCTCGGCGTTGACGACTTTGGAATCAGCAAGGTCCCTAACTGTAGTTCCCACCGTAAAATCAACTGACCAACATTTTTATGGTAGTGCACTGCAATCTCTTTGAGCGTCTCATTTTGAAGCATCTCACTGGCCCGGCCAAGGGGACTCCAATCTTGCGTCAAAATACCGTGTGCTTGATCATAATCCCGTTGTGCCTGCTGGTTAAAGTACGGATGTAATTCGACCTGATTAATGACGGGTAAAACACCCGTTTCTTTGTTTAATCGTTCTAAATGTTCTGGTAAGAAATTCGAGACCCCAATCGAACGAATCAAGCCTAACTTCTGGGCATCAATCAGTGCCTGCCAAGCTTCAACATAATGATCTTCCTTAGGGTTAGGCCAATGAATTAGATATAAATCATAATAATCCAGGCCAGCTCGATATAATGATTCTTGAATCGTATTGATAGCTTCCGTGTAGGTGTGGTGGCGACCAGGAAGTTTTGATGAAATCAAGAGTTCCGAACGCGGTACTGACGAACGCCGAACCGCTTCACCAACAGCACCTTCATTTTCATAGTTAAAGGCCGTATCTAATAATCGGTAGCCGCGATCAATCGCTGAGTCGATCACTTGCACACCATGAGCACCATTCAGTTTATATGTTCCAAAGCCAATTTTAGGTACTGTTAAACCATCACGTAACGTATAAGTTTCCAACTTAAGCCACTTCTTTCTTTTAAATTAAACGATCAGCCAAGGCATCACGAATCGCTGCTTCAAATGTTGCCGGCCGTGTCGTTGGGGCATAGCGTTCGAGCACACGGCCATCACGACCAATCAGGAATTTTGTGAAATTCCACTTGATTCGGCCATGTCCCGCCGCCTGTTTGAGGTAAGTAAATAACGGATCAGCGTCATCACCATTAACCATCACCCGTTTGGTCATGGGAAACGTTACCCCGTAGTGCCGTTGACAATAGTCATGGGTCTCATCGTCATCCGCCTTTTCTTGATGAAATTGATTGGATGGCAATCCCAAGACCACTAGGCCCTCCTGCTGATACTTCTGATAAAGTTCTTCTAATCCTTTAAACTGTGGCGCCAGGCCACAGTTGCTAGCCGTATTCACGATTAGCAAGACCTGACCGCGATATTGTGACAAGTCAAGTGGCGCACCACTCATCTCAGTTTCTGTAAAATCATACACTGATTCTGCCATCGAGATCCCTCCTAAGAATATTAACCAAATACATTGCTTTATCCATAGTAAACCACAAAATTGTGACTTTTCATCATACTTTGCTTTAGTTTCCGGAAAATTGATTGCACTGAATGTCATTATCCGTTACACTAAACGTATCATTCATAGCAACTGGGGTGCCATCACGGCTGAGATAATACCCATTGAACCTGAATCTGGACAATGCCAGCGCAGGGAGCAATGCTTTTATTTGGGGAACCATCAATTCAGACTTAGCCGCCTGCCACCGATAATCGTGGTAGGCGTTTTTTGTCGCTTGGATGCGTGAATGACAAACTACTTTTGGGAGGATTTAACAATGAAATGGGTTAAATCATGGTACTTGAACGATATTATTTTACTGGCACTAATTGGTATTTTCTTTGGTGCCATCTTTATGGGGACTAATTTTGTTTATAACATTTTAAGTGCGGCCCTGACACCATTTGGTCTAAGCGGTCTGGCTAATGAACTACTACTTGGCTTATGGTGCATGCCCGGCATGTTAGCTGGCTACCTCATTCGACTAAAGGGTTCGGCAACGCTAGGTGAGCTCCTCGCAGCAACCGTCGAAATGTTTTTCGGTGGTCAATGGGGAATCACCACATTGATTTCTGGTGTCGTGCAAGGATTTGGGGCCGAACTAGGTTATATCGTCACTGGCTACAAACACTATGACTGGTTAGGCTTAACGGCTGCGGCCGCAACAACTACTGTGGTCACCTTTGGCTGGGACCTTGCCCGTAATGGTTACTATAAATTACAGCTATGGCTCTTGATTTTATACGTGGTCGTTCGCTTTATTTCGATGTTTGTTTTCGGGGGTCTGTTAACTAAAACCATCACGGACCTACTTGATCGCAGTCATGTTTTAAAATCAACGCATTAATACACTTTATAAAATGGAGGCTTTCTCGAATGGCTAGTATCGCGCTGAATAATTTAACTTACACCTATCCACAGGCGTCGACACCCATTCTGGATCGCGTTAACCTAACACTACCACGGCAAAGCTTCATCCTATTGACAGGGCCATCGGGAACAGGTAAGTCGACGCTCCTAAAGCTGATTGCAGGCTTACTACCCCTGACTCCAGATTACGGCACCATTACCTTTGATGGTCAGTCATTAACTGCTAGCACCGCTAATCGGCGCGCTCAGCACGTTGCCATGATGTTTCAGAATCCTAATCAGCAGTTTGCCATGGATACCGTTGAAAATGAACTAATTTTCGCACTTGAGAACTTACAAGTGCCCCGTGACCAAATACCGGCCCGCTTACTTAGTGCGCTTGACTTTGTTGGTATCCGAAATTTACAGTCACGACTATTAAATCATTTATCCGGTGGCGAGAAACAGAAAGTGGCCCTTGCAATCATTGTCGCTATGGATAGCGATGTCATCCTACTAGATGAGCCCTTTGCCAGTGTCGATCCGACCGCACGAGCCGTCTTGTTAGACCGACTCGTGGAACTACGCAATCAACATGGGAAGACAATCATCTTGGCGGATCATGACCTAACAGGTTACGAACAGCTCGTCGATCAAGTCGTCCAAATCAAGGACCAGCACTTACAGCTCATTGACCGTACCACCTGGTCTGAGTTATTTTCAGCCTTTACTGAGCAGCCACAACGGTCATGGTCAGCACCGCAACGCGTTGAACGCCCTTGTTTTCAACTTGATCACGTCACTTTACAGGCAGGTGATCGTCAACTATTAGTACCGACAACGCGTCAATTGTTAGCACAACACAATACGCTGATCACGGGTCCTAACGGTAGCGGTAAATCCACGTTATTTGAAGCCCTCGTCCGTCTGCACCCCTATACTGGCGAAATTCGTTACGAAGGGACACCTATCGACAAGCTAAAACGCAAACGCTATGCTCGCCACGTCGCCTTGCTTTTTCAGGACGCTGAGACCCAGTTTTTAAACATCACGGTCGCTGAAGAACTGGCTCAAAGTAAACGCTATGCGTATGGCGACTACTTTACCGCAGACCGTATTCAAACGGCCTTAGTGCAACTCAACTTATCCGGTCGTGATGAACAAGTCATCTATACTTTGAGTGAGGGACAGAAAAAGAAACTACAAATTCTGCTCATGTTAATCATGCAGTCACCAGTTCTACTCATGGATGAACCCTTAAAAGGGCTAGATTTGCATTCGATCAATGCCCTGGTCGCGTTATTACAGACCACCCAAGCGGCAACTAAGCAGACACTGATTATTATTAGTCACCAGTTAACCGGCCTGATGCCATTGATTGACTATCAGCTACACTTTGAAAATCACCATTTAGATTGGGTGGTGCGATCATGAATCCTAGCATGAAATTATTATTACTACTCATCATTGCGCTAGAAATTTCATTCACGACAATTGTAAGTTTGAACGTGGCACTGATTATTCTGGCACTGATTTACCTGCTCGGTCACCGAACTCGGCTTCGAACATTAGGGTGGTTGCTACTCATTCCGTTGCTACCAGCAATTGGACTTTGGAGTACCCAGTACATTAACGGTAGCGGTGACAAGACTTTGATGGCCTGGGTCCTGTTCACACGAATCTATGCGTTTGTTTTTACGGGCGCTACTTTTACGCTCACGACTGACGTCTTACAATTAACCGATTCGCTTGAGCAAAACTGGCATTTACCCGCCAAATTTGCATATGGCGTCCTCGCCGCGTATAACTTGGTACCACGGATTCGGCACGAAGTTCAAGTGATTCGGGCTGCTGGTCTGATGCGTGGGCAGGTCCTGTCCTTCTGGTCGCCACAGCTCTACTTTAAAGCAATTTTGGTCTCTATCAATTGGTCGCAGAACCTTGCCCAGGCCATGCGCTCCCATGGTTTTGTCGAAGATGCACCCCGCACTCACTATCGTCAGATTCCACTGACTAAGTTGGATTGGACCATTGTGATTAGTGGCGGCTTGCTTTTACAAGTCGGCGCCTTCGTCATTCCGTGGCGCTAGTGGTCTCATTCACTGAATAAACACTAAATTAAAACAGGTTTTCTCAATTATGAGAAAACCTGTTTTTGGGTAATATTCCCCACTTAGGTCGGGTCACAACAATAACAAGTTGACCTTAATTCATGCTTTCAGCCGATCAATTTGTTGCCGTAACGCCTGAATAGCAGCTGTAGAAGACGTCGGGTCTGCCATTAATTGATCATACTTGAACTGAAGTACTGCTAAGTCAGCTTCTACCGGTTGCGGCGCTTTAACAACTTTGTCAGGATCAACTAATTGGTGCGTCTCGAATTGCAATACCCGAGTAGCAACGGCCTGGCAAAACGGTTCATCATGTGAAACAAAAATTACGGTTCCAGGATAATTTTGTAAGTAATCGGCCAACGCATCCAGCGCGTCCACATCCAAATAATTGGTTGGTTCATCTAACATTAAAACGTTATATTGACCGACTAAAATACGAATTAGCTGTAATTTAACTAGTTCACCACCACTTAACGCCGATACCAGTTGCGGATAAAAGCGTGCTGGCAGGCCCAACGCGCCCATGACGTTACGGATCGTTTGATTCGGTAGCTGACTGACTTGCCGCACCGTTTGCCACACTGACTGTTTACCGTCGAGCACTGTCATATCTTGGTTGAATACTCCGACTCGTGCCGCCGGAGCCAATCGTAATCCTGACACCCGGCCACCTAAAATTGCACGCAGTAATGTGGTCTTACCGCTACCGTTGGGCCCCACGATAGCGACCCGATCATGTGGCCTGATTTGAAAGTCAGCGTGTGCTAACAACGTTTTTCCATATTCAGCCAATGTGACATTAAGACCAGTTACCACGGTCTTACCTGTAAACGTCGGAAAATCTGTCGCGACTAACTTAAAGCCTGAAGTCGTAAAGGGCTTAGCAACTTGCGGTTCCCGTTGTCCTCGGGCGACCATGCGTTTAGCCGTTCGTTCCATCTTGGCCGCGGTAGCTTCCCTAGTCGCTTTCGTCTTGGCACGCTCTACTTGCGACATTCGCCGATTGCCTTTTCGAATCCGCTGCGCTTTTTCATTACGTTGACGCTGCGCTGCTAGTAACTCACGCTGATGAGTGTTTTGGCGCTGATACGCGGCTTCCTGAGTTGCGATTTGCTGCGCTTTTACCGTCTGATAATATGCGTAATTGCCTGCATATGCGGTGAATTTTTGGTGTTCAACCGCCCAAGTCTGTGTCGTCACAGCATTTAATAATTGCCGATCATGTGAAATCAACAACAGCAACCCACGAAAACGTTGTAACTGATTAATAAGCCATTGCTGATGTGTTTCATCCAAATTAGATGACGGTTCATCTAGAATTAAAATTGTTGGCCGGGCGCTCAAAGCCTGCCGAATTCTGGTTAGCATAGCTTGACCACCACTTTGGTCAAAAGTCGGTGCGATTTGGGCAACATAGCTGACTGGCTCGTCCACCATAATTTGTCCCGTATAATCACGATCAGTACCCGTCAGTAAATGGGCCAGTGTTGATTTACCAGCACCGTTCCGCCCAACCACGCCGATTTTATCCCCGGCATTGGCGACTAATCGGTCAATTGTAAATAGTGGCCGTCCCGCCATATCTTTTTGAATATTTTTTAAATTAATCATTGTCATTAATAAGCATCCCCTTAGTTGCAGGGACTAATTTATGGCACAAAAAAACGTCCTCAAAATGAGAACGCTGGCAATTGATTCCACCAGCACCCTAATTAATCCCAAAACGGACAGTCCACCCCTATCGCTAGGCATGGCTCTGTTCAGTTACTAGAATTAATTAGTTGCGCATTGGCTGAATACCTCGTGTTTTATAAGTTACTTTGTAGATTAGCATGTTTAATTTCAATTTGCAAGAACCATTGTTTTTTAAAAGTTTTTTCAGTAAACTAAAATTACTTTCAGAAAGCAGGTGTCAGCTTGAAAAAGATCATTGCAATTACCGGCTTCGCAATGCTAGGTGGTGGTCTCCGGGAGGGGCTTAGTTTGCTCGTCACTTGGCCACAGCATTTCTGGATAACGTGTCTGATTAATATTGTGGGAGCATTTGTTCTTAGCCTGATTACTAACTTGTTACCAGCGCGGTTACCCGTCTCTGAAGATATTGTTATCGGTATGAGTGTCGGGTTCGTTGGTAGCTTTACTACTTTTTCCACCTTCACTTTTGAAACGCTACAATCGTTTCAAAGTGGTCATAGCGTTTTAGCTTTAAGTTATGTCGCTGCTAGCTTAGGGTTGGGTTTGCTAGCGGGGCTAGCTGGAAACTTCCTTAGCACCTATTGGCTACCAAAGGAGGAATTTTAATGTTAGTCCTAGTCGGATTGGCCGGTGCCGGCGCAGCTGTAGGGGCCTTAAGTCGTTACGGCATCATGCGCTTAGCACTACCTCTCAATCGATGGCCGTTACCAATTGCCACGTTATTTATCAATCTAACCGGCGCTTTATTGCTCGGTTGGATTTTAACCAGCTCATTACCGCCCAACTGGCAGATTTTTCTAGGAACTGGGATTATGGGTGGCTATACGACTTTTTCAACAATGATCAACGAACTCGTGTTGCTCGGCCGTAACCACCATCAACGGGTCGCCTGGGAATACTTTGGCTTGAGTCTCGTCGGTGGCCTAGTCATGGTTTATCTCGGAACTTTAATCTAACTCAAAAAACAGGAAGTCTCACAAAACTAACTGAGATTTCCTGTTTTTGTTCAATGACTATTTAGTTCCAACAAGCCGCCTTTACGGCTAGCGTGCCGATGACACTAGTTTTAACAACGCTCATCTTTATCTTTCAAATTACGTGGTGGCATTTCCGAATAATGCAACGCCGGCAATCGCCACGACGATCAGGCCTAACCATAATGCGATTTTAAATAAAAACAACCCAATCACAATCATGAACACCCAACCGATAATTTTAAAACCAATTTTAAAGATAACTTTGAGCAACCATAAACCAATTACTAAAGCAATCAATAAACCGATCATCTATGCGCTCTGCGAAGAGAGCTTCCCTCCTTACAAGTCCCATCATGGGTACCTTGCCAGTTAGTATAGCACGCGCTATACAGCGGCAGACTGATTGCAGTCGTAAATTAAGAGAAGCTTAATTTTGCAACGCCGCAACTTGTCGCACCATCGCTAATTCTTCGTTAGTTGGGATCAACATCACTTTAATCTTGGAATCTGCGCCACTGATGAGTCCTTCTTGACCCGCTTCATTTAATTTCGGATCCAGGGTCACACCAAAGATGCTCAGTTCATCAATAATTTGCTGGCGCAAGGTCGCATTATGCTCGCCAATGCCGCCCGCAAAAATCAGCGCATCCGCCCGTTTTAATTCTGTCAAATAGCTACCGGCATACTTAACAATCCGATTGACAAAAATTTCAACAGCTAGTTGGGCTTGGGGATTCGTGGCTTCTTGCGCACGGATTTCACGCATATCTGGTGAAATTCCTGAGATTCCTAACAACCCAGACTGATTGTTAAGCATCATCATGATTTCATTCGGATCATCGATCTTTAAAGCTTTCATGAGGAATGGCAATACGGCCGGATCAACGTCACCCGCGCGCGTTCCCATTGTGACACCCGTTAATGGCGTAAAGCCCATCGATGTGTCGAAGGCCCGGCCATTTTTTACGGCAGCTAATGACGCGCCACTACCTAAGTGTAACGTCACCAGGTTGAGGTCATCTTTCGGCTTAGCCAGCAGTTCTGCAGCCCGACCGGTTAAGTAACCATGCGAGATACCATGTTCACCGTAACGGCGAATATGGTATTTTTGGGTCAATTCATATGGCAAACTGTAAATTGCATTCATTTCTGGTAAATCGGTAAAGAATTGACTATCAAATACCGCGTACTGTTTAACGGTCGGTAAAGCCTGAGCCATCGTCTCAATACCACGTGCCTCCATCGGATTATGCAATGGTGCAAAGTCACTAAGCCCCTTAATGGCCTCTAGTACCGCTGGCGTCACTTCAACTGCTTGCTTGAACGTTTCGCCACCCGCAACGACTCGGTGAGCAACTGCCGTAATTTCCGTTAATGAGTCAATAATTGCTAATCGCTGTAATTCAGCCAATAACATCTGCGCCGCATGATTTTGATCTAAATTATCGACTGTCGTTTCAAACTTTTGATGGTCACCATACTTGATGGTGAAAATTGAACCGGGCATACTAATCCGTTCAACGAGACCACTAGCAACCACCGTTTCAGCAGGCATAGCAAATAATTGCCATTTCAATGATGAACTACCTGCGTTAATAATTAATGTTTTTTGCATTTCTCAATCAACTCCCATGTAATAGAATACCGAACTTTTCTGAAAATTGCTCAACTTTTTTCAATCGTGTCATTTGACATCTTAATTCATTCGCTAGTCCCAATCTTCCACTGTTAACTAACCAGAACATGTTATTATTAAGACGTTAACTTTTACAGATTAGAGGAACCCATTAATGACGACCACAACCGATGTCGACCTAGTCCAAACTGGATTAGCGCACTTAATTCACCACACGCGTAAACAAATCGAATCATTAACTAAAGCATTAGACCACCTGCCTGATGTCAGTGATTTGCAACTCAAGGGCACGTTATTGAAGACGTATGCTAGCCAGATCGAAGGGCACCATCATTTCGTCGAATTGCCCGACTATCAAGGCCACCAACTCAGTATTAAACTCGATATTAAAAAATCAATTATTGAAAATGCCGAGGATTATTTTCATCATTATCACAAAAGCAAACGCGGTCAAGCGACCGTTCAACAAAATTTGGCGACGGCCAAGACCGAACTATACCAGCAATTAGCAACTCAAGCAGCTTTCGACCCTAATGATCCACAAGCGGTCGCCGCGCTTAAGCAAACACTGATTGCTGCGGGCGCGATTCATACCCACGTTTTACACTCGTCTAAGGCCCCAACACCCGCCCATCCCCGCCGCTTTTACACGCACGACCACGTGCTGGTTGAAGTTGGTAAAAATAGTCGTCAAAACGACCACCTAACATTGACGGCCCGTAAAGATTACTACTGGATGCACGCGGGTGGTGAAATTCCCGGTTCACACGTGGTTATTCACAGTAATCATCCGAGTGAACAAACCTTGCAGGAAGCGGCCGTACTGACGGCCTATTACAGTAAGGGTCGTCAGATGAACCGCGTACCTGTTGATGTGCTCACCGTTGGCCAGATGCGTAAACCCAAGGGTGCTAAGGCTGGGCTTGTCACCTTTAGTGGTCCTGCACGCACGATCACCGTTGTCCCTGATGCTACTTTAGCCGCTGAATTACGTGACCAAGAGGATATTCACCATGACGCCGATTGAGGCCTATATTGCTAACACACCACAAGCCTATCAATCGCAATTAATAGCCTTACAGCAAACCATTGCAACGGTCTTACCAGAGGCGCAAGAGCAGTTAAAGTACCAGATGCCGACCTTATATTGGCACGAAAACGTCATCCATTTTGCTTTATTCAAACATCACTTTGGCTTGTACCCAACGCCAAGTGCAATTGAGACTTTTCATGATCAATTAATCACCTATAAAACAAGCAAAGGGGCCATCCAGTTTCCGCTGGATCAGCCCCTACCACTTGAATTGATTACTGCTATTACCGAATTCCGTCGTCACGAAATCATAGCGAAATACGACCTTTAGGATTACCGCTGCCACCAAGACTGTTTAAGAAAATCAATGGCGGTTACGTCACTCAACGCAATCGGCTTAACGACTCCCGCTTGTTGATTCAAAAAAAGCTGCTGGTCGTCCACAGCCGCAATTAAGCCACTCGGCTGATGACCATCACTTAAAGTTAACCGAACCACGCAGTTTAACTCATAAGCTTGCAATAACGACGCTTCAATTGGTTTCAGCTGTTCCATTAGATCACCTCATCGAAATAGTAGCTCCATCATAGCACATTTTTAGAACGTACGTTCGATAAAAACTATTACATTTTGATGACGTTGATAAACCGGTCACTTGTACCAATCAGTAATTTCACCAGCTAACTAATTATGCCGTTAACTACCGAGGTTACCGAACATTCGCCCAAATTATTTTAAAATTGCCCGGATTCGGTCAGTTGAAGTTAGCGCACGGCTATGGCTCAGTTCAAAACATGACCGTCATTAAATTCAAAAGCCGCCAGCTTAGAATAAGTCTCGTATTTGAGACTGGGCGGGTTCGGGCTCAAATCGATGTCGGTTTACGTTCCAGCAATTGTCGCTCCGCCCCGGAGGTCGGAAATAGGGCGATTATTGCTGAAGAACAGGAGTCTACCTAACGAGCCTAAGAGTGAGCTATTTTTGACCTTAATAAACAGGACGCGCTAATAAAAAGGCCACTCCCCGGCATATTGGGGGAGTGGCCTTTAATGCAATTTACTTTAGAATCGCGGTAATAGCTTTTACTTCATCATCACTAAAGGTTAAATTGTGCGTTGCTTCAAGATTAGCGTGCAAGTGGTCGACATTGGTCGTACCAATGATGACGCTCGTGACGACCTGTGACCGTAGTAGCCAAGCCAAAGCCATTTGGGCCAAGGTTTGTCCCCGTTGCTCAGCGATTCTGTTCAGGGCATTCAACTGATTGACAACGGCTGCAGTCCCCTGATCAAATAAATATTTATTCGTTCGATGAATCGGAAAATCGGCTGGAATTCCTTGTAAGTAGCGCTGCGTCAATAATCCTTCAGCTAATGGACCATATGCCACCAAGCCCGCATTATGCTGGCCGAGATAGTCAATCAGGCCCGTTGTTTGAGCCTGTTGATTCAACATGTTATATGAGTACTGATTAACCGTAAACGGCGTGTGCATCTCATTAAAATACTTAACCATCGTTGCCGTTTGGTCGCGGTCATAATTTGAAATTCCGACATACAACGCCTTCCCCTGACGAACCAACTGGTCAAGGGCCGCGGCAGTTTCATACAAATCGATGTTAGGGTCTGGACGATGTGAGTAGAAAATGTCGACGTAATCTAAATGCATTTGCTTAAGACTACGATCCAATGAACTGATCAATGTTTTGCGTGAGCCGAAAGCCCCATACGGCCCTGACCAGGCCGGATATCCGGCTTTAGTCGTGATGACGAGCTCATCACGATACGGCTTTAAATCTCGTTGCATAATTTGTCCGAACGTCCGCTCTGCCGATCCCTTCGATGGTCCATAATTATTTGCTAAATCAAAGCTAAAAACGCCATGATCAAAGGCATCTAGAACCACTTTTCGTGAATTGGCAAACGGCGCTTCATCCCCAAAATTTCGCCATAGCCCTAACGAGACAACGGGTAACTGTAGCCCCGTCTTACCCACGCGTCGAATCGGTAATTCGTCATAGCGCGTTGATGCTGCTGAATATGTCATCATTACTCACCTCATCTAATTTTTGAATACTATTTATATTATACCGCGCCTGTAATATTGGTACTGATCAAACGCTTAAGCGGATACAAAAGGGCGATCCTCGCCAAATGCTAGGACCACCTCACTTAGGAGTTTATATGTGATGTCTGCTGTTGCTGCCTAATTAGACTTTGATTTGAAATAAGGTTCAACAGTGCGTGGCTATTTCAAACCACCATCTATTGTAGCCCGGAATCGCCCGTTCGTTAAGTCATTGCGCGTCAGAATTGAGGTAGGCGGTTATAATATGCTAAATATTGGCGACCATGGACAGCATCCACCATTACTTTAGTGACGCTCGTATTAGCTGGCTCCGGTAAGCTCATCGGATCGGTCGGCTTTAGTATCGCTAAGGCCATGGCTTTGACGGTAAAACCATGGGTCACGACAATGATCTGCTCGTCTGGATGGGCTTGTGCTGTTGTCTTCAAAAATGCTGCTACCCGTTGTTGCACGTGCACAAAAGTCTCGCCATCCGTCGCAACCTCCACGTAGCTTGGCAAAACGTCCTGTAAAAGTGGATCAAAGTACTGCGGATAGGCCGCTAGCAACTGATCATTATCCTGTCCATCCCACTGGCCGTATGAAATTTCCAATAACCGCTCGTCCTGGCTAACAGGTAGTTGCCGGCCTTGATTCAAAATCGCCGCCGTGGCCTGGGTCCGGTCAAGCGGGCTACAAATCAACCGATCCGCGAAGCTAATGTCAAACGTATCGTGCAACGTTTGCGCTTGCTGCTTGCCAACCGAATTCAAATGCGTGACGGCTGTATTAATCGTGCCTTGTTTTAAATTTTGGGCGTTGGCCACTGTTTGTCCATGTCGTACCACGTAAAAGGTTGTCATCGTGCGCCTCCAAGATTAAATTATTATTAATAATACTAATTGTGCCACAGTCTTTTCTCATTATCTAGCTTGACAAATAGTTACGTGCTTGCTAAATTAATACCAACGCAATTAACTGACTGGTGCCAACACCAGTTTAACGAAGGAGTGTCCAACTGATGGTTCTAACTAATCCTATCAATCATCATATCAGTTCCTCCTGGTCTACACACCCATCTGTGTCGGCCTAATTTTGCGTACGCAAATCAGCCTGAGCACGGATGCTAAGACATTCGCTACCAGGTGGAATTGCTTAATCTCGTTATTATCCGTCCTGGTAGTCGAAACCGACTGCGAGGACTTTTTTATTACCTTGATTAAACTACTGAAAGCGAGGGTTTTTCATGCCAATTTATAATTTTTCTGCTGGGCCAGCCGTTCTACCACAACCAGTCATCACTCAAATTCAAGCGGAGCTACCATCATTTCGAGACTCCGGCATGAGCATTTTAGAGATCTCGCATCGCTCCGATTTATTTGCGCAAGTCCTTCAAGATGCCGAACAAGATCTTCGCGATTTAATGGCCATTCCTGACAACTATCACGTGCTCTTCTTTCAAGGCGGGGGCACGCTACAGTTCACTGCTGCGCCACTAAATCTGGCGCCTCATCATCGTATCGGGTTGCTTGACAGCGGTCACTGGGCACAACGCGCCGCCGATGAAGCTAAACGGGTCGGTACTAAAGTCACGATACTGGGGAGTAGCGCTGCCAACCATTTTAACCAACTGCCAACGGTCGTCCAGCCCATCGATCAATCCCTCGATTATATTCATCTTACAACTAATAATACTATTGAAGGAACCATGATGACGCGCCTGCCAGTTACGGGTCAAGTACCACTGGTAGCCGACATGTCATCAAACTTTTTAGGTGAACCTTACCAAGTCAGCGATTTTGGGCTCATCTTTGCTGGTGCTCAGAAGAATCTGGGTCCCGCTGGTTTGACAATCGTCATTGTCCGTGATGATTTAATTGGTCAAGTCGCCAACCTGCCAAGCATGCTGGATTACCAGCTATTCGCGGCTAAAGATTCGATGTTCAACACGCCGCCTGTTTTTGCTATTTACGCCGCGGGTCTCGTACTCAAGTGGCTAAAGGCCCAAGGCGGGCTCAGCACAATGACTGCTCGCAATCACGCTAAAGCCGCCTTACTCTATGATTTCTTAGACCAGTCACAACTATTTACTAATCCAGTCAAGACCAGCGACCGTTCGACCATGAACGTTCCATTCGTCACAGGTCAGGCCGACCTCGATGCCGCAGTCATTCAAGGCGCCCGTGAGCACGGGTTATTAAACCTAAAGGGTCACCGCTTAGTTGGCGGTATGCGTGCCAGCCTCTATAACGCCATGCCGTTAGCCGGTGTTCAGGCATTAGTTGACTATCTAGCCGCTTTTGAAGCACACCATCGTTAATCAAGGAGGATATTTATGTATCAAGTTAAAACCTATAACGCCATCGCCCCAGCCGGCCTCAACACGTTTACTGCTGATTACACGCTCAATCAATCTGAGCATCCGGATGCTTACTTAATTCGCTCGGTCAACCTACATACCGAGACATTACCGTCATCGTTGAAAGTCATTGTGCGCGCTGGTGCCGGCGTTAACAACATTCCTATCGATCAGGCAACCGCCAACGGGACTGCAGTTTTCAACACCCCGGGAAGTAACGCTAATGCCGTTAAGGAACTCATCATCGGCCTGCTCATTATGGCATCCCGTAATCTAATAGCTGCAACGACCTATTCGGCCCAGCATACCGAAGCTGATATTTCTCAACGCACAGAACACGACAAGACGCAATTTAATGGTATTGAATTAACGGGTAAGACCTTGGCCGTCATCGGACTCGGCCATGTTGGCGCTCTCGTTGCCAATGCAGCATTGAGTCTAGGCATGAATGTAATTGGTTACGACCCCTATCTATCTGCAGATGCCGCTTGGAACATTGCCAAACAAGTCCAGCGAGCGGCCACGCTGCCAGATGCAGTCAAACAAGCTGATTTTGTCACCGTCCACGTTCCTAAAAATGCCGACACACTTCATCTGATTAATAAAGATGCGTTAGCCGCCATGCCAACAGGCGTTCAATTATTTAATTATTCACGGCTGGGCATCGTTGACAATACTGCCGTCATGAATGCGTTAGCCATGGGACAAGTTGCCCACTACTACACCGATTTTGGCGAACCCCAGCTTGCCAACCAATCCGCGGTTACCGTGACACCCCATATCGGCGGCTCGACTATCGAGGCTGAAATCAACGGTGCCACACAAGCTGCGCGCACTATCATGACTTATTTGGAAACCGGTAACGTTCATGCGGCCATCAATCTGCCAGACTTAAACGTCCCGTTCAACGCGGCTTACCGCTTTACAGTCATTCACGAAAATGTGCCTAATATGGTGAGTCAAATCACGGCCAAACTAGCAGCGGCCAACCTCAACATCACTACCATGGCTAACGCCGCTAAGCACCAGATTGCTTACACCATCATTGACGTCGACGACCTACAGCAGCCACAACAAGCCGACCTAATAGCTGAACTGTCTAAAATTCCGGCAGTGAGTCGCGTTCGACTATTAAAACGGGGTAGCGTCGAATGAAGATTGAACACTTACAACACCCGACAACTCACCAACTCGATCAGTTAATGACAATCTGGTTAAGTGGTAATTTAACGGCCCATGACTTTGTCAGTGCCGACTACTGGCGTCAACAAGCCCCCTTAGTACGTGAAGCATTACAATCAGCCGAACTCATCATCGGACTGACCGACGGACCTGAAGCTTATATTCTGGGCTTTATAGGCTTACAAAACGATTACATTGCCGGAATTTTCATTTGCAATGATGCTCAACATCAAGGTCTGGGGACGGCGCTATTGGCGACTGCCCAAGCTGACCATCATCAATTACAATTAAACGTCTATGTTGCTAATCGCCCAGCCATTGCCTTTTATCACTATCACGGTTTCCGTGTCATTGATCAGGCTAGTGACCAAGCAACCCAGCAACCAGAATATACGATGCAATGGCAACGTTAGTTTTCTTAATTAAGCCAGTACGATTCTTAACGAGTCGTACTGGCTTTATTTGCTTAATAATATTAATGATTAAAAAAATAATATTGTATTTAATCTAATTTTAATGTATTCTCATCTACATATCATAATCATTTGAAGCAGGGGGTACATATATGCAATGGAAATTATTTGCCACAGTTGCCACGTTAACGGCAACGACCGGCGTTTTACTCGTCGGCTGTGGTCAGTCCTCATCCAGTTCAAGCAATGCCGGCAACACAACGGCCAAAATGGCCAAGACTCAAGTCCTCAATTGGTCGGAAAACGGCCAGGATTTGACCACCCTTGACCCGTCCTTAGCCACTGATGTTATCAGTGGGACGATGATCAGTAATTAGCAAGAAGGTTTGTATCGATTAGGTAAAAACAGTAAGGTCACACCAGGTATTGCCACTAAAACGACCGTGTCCAAAGATAAAAAGACTTATACTTTTACCCTGCGTAAGAATGCCAAATGGAGTAATGGCGATCAAGTGACCGCACAAGACTTTGTGTATGGCTGGCGTCGTACAGTTAATCCGAAGACGGCTTCCCAATACGCCTACTTATATTCCGGTATCAAAAATGCTGACAAAATCGTCAGCGGCAAGGCCAAGACTAGTACCTTGGGCATCAAGGCCGATGGTAAGTATAAGCTGACCGTCAAACTTGAAAAGCCCATGCAGTATTTCAAATTATTGATGGGTTTCGTGGTCTTCTTCCCGCAAAACCAGCACGCGGTGGAAAAATACGGAAAGGACTACGGGACCAGTTCCAGCAAGATGGTTTACAACGGGCCATTCAAGATGACTGGTTGGAAAGGGACCAACTCGACCTGGACACTTAAGCGCAATCCTAATTACTGGGATAAAAAACACGTTTACTTAACTAAGATCAAAGACCAAGTCGTGAAGTTGACGACGACAGCCTTTAACCTCTTCCAGAGTAATAAGCTCGACATGGCAACGTTATCTGGACAACAAGTCAAGAACGAAAAGAATAATAACAAACTGGTCATCCGTAAGTCTTCACGTCTAAATTACTTGGAATTCAATCAAAAGAAGGTGAAGTTACTCGCCAATAAGAAGATTCGTCAAGCAATGTCACTGACTTTGAATCGTAAGCAGTTGGTCAACGATGTCCTCGGCGATGGTTCCGTCACTCCAAAGGGCTTTGTTACGACCGGACTTGCTACTGATCCAACGACTGGTAAGGACTTCGCCACCGAAAATACGGTTAAATCAGCTGTTACTCAGGACACCACCAAAGCTAAAAAGCTCTGGAAACAAGGACTAAAAGAAACCGGCAAGAAGTCGGTTACCTTAACGTTAACTCATGACGATACAGATCAGATGAAGGCCCTCGCTGAATACGTTCAGGGACAATTAGAAAAGGAATTACCGGGACTTAAAGTGCAAAGTGTCACCGTTCCTTATAAGACAAGAATTTCCCGAGAAATTGCGGGTAATTTCCAGCTGGTTATCTCCGCATGGCAAGCTGACTTTGCTGATCCAGTTTCAGACCTCGGTATCATGACATCAACTAACGATTACAACTTTGGTAAGTGGACCAACAAGACTTTCGATAGTGCTATCAACACAGCAAATAGTACAACCAGTACAACGAAGCGTTGGCAAGCTCTCGCAACCGCTGAAAAGACGATGGCGACGGATCAAGGGGTCGCACCGCTCTCACAAAACGTCATCGCACAAATGGTCAACCCTAAGCTGAAAGGCCTAGTCTACAACACGGCGGGCATTAACTATAACTTCAAGAGTGCCTATATGGCCAAATAAGGTGACCTAACTAGCATCGCCTCACGTCAAACTACCCTTAAATCGCACAATAAAAGGTATCGTAGCAACAAACTACGGTACTTTTTTTGTGTTTCTTGACACATTTTGCGGCTGTTAATTACTTTAATTATTAGAATCAAAGCATTGATTTTAATCTTTCTTTAATGTATTCTCGTGACCATTCAAGTTGGGGGGAAGTTTTACTATGAAATGGAAAGTAATGTTGACAACTGCTACTGCGGCCGCATCGACCGGCCTTTTGTTAGCTGCCTGTAGTCAAGGTCAGTCCAAGTCAGATAATGCGGGGAACTTACGCGCGGGAATGGCACAAAAGCAAGTCTTGAACTGGTCAGAAAATGGCTCCGAACTAACGACTTTGGATACTTCGCTAGTCACCGATTCGATCAGTGCCAATATGATCAATAACACGATGGAGGGCCTCTACCGTATTGGCAATAATAATAAAATCACACCGGGCATTGCGACCCATACTGTCATTTCCAAAGATAAAAAAACTTATACGTTCACATTGCGCAAAGACGCCAAGTGGAGCAACGGCGATCCCGTAACCGCTCAAGATTTCGTTTATAGTTGGCGGCGAACCATCGATCCCAAGACCGCTTCGCAATATGCTTATCTTTATTCTGGTATCAAGAATGCCGACCAAATCACCAATGGTAAAGCTAAAGCCAATAGTTTAGGAATTAAAGCTGACGGTAAATACAAGCTAACCGTGACACTTGATAAACCCATGGCTTATTTTAAACTCCTAATGGGCTTTGCCATCTTCTTCCCGCAGAACCAACACGCCGTACAGAAATACGGCAAGGACTATGGGACAACGGCCACCAAGATGGTCTACGATGGGCCGTTTACCATGAAGGGCTGGAAAGGCACTAATACGACATGGTCCCTGAACCGCAATCCTAAATATTGGGATAAAAAACACGTTTACTTAGAAAAGATCAATGACCAAGTCGTTAAGTCAACCACGACCGGATTCAACTTATTCCAGAGCAACAAACTCGACATGGCCACCCTGAGCGGCGAACAAGTCAAAAACGAAAAGAATAATCCCAAGTTAGTGCTCCGTAAGACATCCCGTCTGAACTACCTCGAGTTTAATCAGAAAAAGGTGCCCGCGCTAGCTAATGCCAAGCTCCGGCAAGCGATGTCCTTAACTATTGACCGGCACCAACTTGTCACGGACGTACTAGCGGATGGCTCAGCAGTTCCAAAGGGCTTTGTCACCACCGGGCTCGCAACCGATCCAACGACTGGTGAAGATTTCGCTACTGAAAATGCAGTTAGTGCGGCGACAACTCAAGACACCGCTAAGGCCAAGAAACTGTGGGCAGAAGGATTAAAAGAAACCGGCAAAAAGTCATTAACCTTAACGCTTACGCACGATAATATTGACCAAACCAAAGAGACGGCCGAATATGTTCAGGGACAGCTAGAAAAGGAACTACCCGGTTTGAAGATTACCGATATTACCTTGCCATTCAAAAACCGACTTGCACGTGAAATATCGGGTGATTTCCAACTCGCTATTTCTGGCTGGCAAGCTGACTTCGCCGACCCCATCTCTGACCTAGGCATTCTCACTTCCACGAATGATTACAACTTTGGTAAGTGGAAAAATGCTGATTATGACGCTGCTGTCAAGCAGGCCGAGCAAGCAACTGATCCGACAGTACGCTGGACTGCTCTAGGCAAAGCTGAAAAAATTATTGGGACGGATGAAGGCGTTGCACCATTAACTCAAACAACGCTGGCACAGATGGTCAACCCTAAGTTAAAGGGCCTGATTTATAACACTTCTGGTACCAACTATAACTTCAAAGACGCCTATATGGCAAAATAAACCATCAGATAACTCACAGACGCTCACTAGCAAAGACTAGCGAGCGTTTTTTATATAGTCAAGATATATTTTTAGAATATGCAAGATTATGTTTAAATATTGACAAAATTATATAAAAAGTTTTTAATTAGGGTAAATGAAAGCTGTTTCAATTATGACTTAAATATGTAAAGGAAGCGTTGATGGTATGAACATTGAGCTTTTCATCGCCCGCCGCAAAGCCCTAGGACTTTCACAAAAAGCCCTAGCAGATGGTATTTGTACTCAGGCGACACTAAGTAAGTTCGAGAACAATGGCAAAGCACCTGCCATACGAATCGTTGCCCAACTTTGTCAGCGACTCAACCTACAATTGGAAGATGTCTTTCCAACCGAACGCGTCGCTGATGCCGCTGTTTTGAAGATTTTGGAACAGGTCGAGTTCGACCTCATTACAACTGAATATCAAGATGCCGAAGTACAACTTGAAAAGGCTGCGGATATGCCGCGACATGACCGCGAAACCAAATTACAATATTGTTATCTAAAAGGCTATGTTGCTGCCCTTAACCACCACCCGATCAGTGATGTCATCTTTAATTTTGACCAAATCATCACCGATTTGGACGAGGCTCACATCACAATCTATACACAGCTGGCCTACTGTGGTATCGGGATTGCTTATCAGCAGAACCAGGATAACGATAAAGCCCAGTACTATTTTGAAAAAGTACGCCACGCCCTACCGAACCTACCGCTAGAAACGACCGCTAGTGTTTGGCGCGTGATTAACTTAGCTTATTACACGGGGGCTTTTTACGCTAACATTAATGATACACCGCGGAGTTTGCAGTTATTAAACTACGGGATTGAGATTTGTGCGCGATTCCACGTTACCTATTACGCAGCGCGGATCAAATTCTTACAGGCTCAATTATCCGATGAACCGGATCAAATTCATGAATATTTAAATGATGCGGCCGCCCTTGCCAGAATGAACAATAACCGGCAATTACTTAAGAATATTTCAAGTTATTCAGATTCTCACTAATTTACGGTTAAATAATTGATTTTTGTTAATAAGTCGCCTAAACTGCAAGTATTAAAAGACGAGTTTTTACAACTATTGAGGAGGTCTTGCCCATGTTATTAGCAGGTTTATTGGCCGCAGCCGGACTAGCTGCCGTTGCCGGCGTCGTGGCTGGCGCCCGTGTTCCCGCTGCCCAACCAGTCAGAATTAAGCATGACCAACGCACATCTCAAAATCGTCGATAATGTGGCGACACTTATCTATGATATAAATAAAGGCTACTGGAAGCGAAATTCCAGTAGCCTTTTTGTTTAATTAAATCGCCGTTGACGACTAACAACTGTTAGCCCTAGCAAGAACCAGCCCAAAATCATTAGCCAATCCATTGATTGTTCACTAGTCTGTGGCAATTGTTGCGCCGACTTGCGATTAGTTGCTTTTGTAACTTTAACAACTGGTTTAGAAGTTGCTACTAATTTTATTGGCTGTCCTAACAATTTCGTTGGCCGAGTCGTGGTTACTAAATTAGTTTGCTTGACTAACTTAGCTGTCTCAGTC
The DNA here is from genome assembly GCF_049745435.1 of Lactiplantibacillus sp. YT640. Taxonomy (NCBI): domain Bacteria; kingdom Bacillati; phylum Bacillota; class Bacilli; order Lactobacillales; family Lactobacillaceae; genus Lactiplantibacillus; species Lactiplantibacillus sp. YT640. The sequence continues at coordinate 206,240 of NZ_JBMNVY010000002.1, read as the reverse complement.
TTCGTTGTGACAACCTGATCTGAATCACTATCCTCGTCAGCGTGTCCTGGTAGCACCGGTTCACTCGGTTCACTCGGCTCACTTGGTTCACTCGGTTCACTTGGTTCGCCCGGTTCGCTTGGTTCACTCGGTTCGCTTGGTTCACTCGGTTTGCTTGGTTCACTCGGCTCACTTGGTTCACTCGGTTCACTCGGTTCACTCGGTTCACTCGGTTCACTCGGTTCACTCGGTTCACTCGGTTCACTCGGTTCACTCGGTTCGCTTGGTTCGCTCGGTTCACTTGGTTCGACCTCATCGGCAAAAACTAATTGGCCTTGATAAGCGCTTTGCTCATTCAACACAAGCACTTGCGCCTGTGTATTGATCAAGTAACCGTCCGGTGCTTGAATTTCGCTAACCGTATAAGCACCTTGCGTTAGACCTGTAAGCTGTGCTTGACCAGTCGCATCCGTTGTCAACTGAGCAACCAGCGTTCCGGCAGCATTTTTCACGGCAAAAACCGCCCCGGCCAAGCGATTGGCGCCACTCGAATCCGTCTTAACCACCGTCAATTTCCCGGTTTGATACGTATTCGTTAATGTCACCGTCTCACCACTAGTTGTTTGACTACTGATATAGCCAGCAATGGCCGTTTCAATCACCGTATAAGTGTACGCATTGCCATAAACATCCGTCACATCCAAATCACTGAAAGTGCCCGTATAGCCATTTGCTGACGTTAATTGCAAGGTCTGATAAGCTTGACCATTGCGTTGCAACGTCACTTCAACGGTCGGCGTTTGCACTCCAGCTGGCACGTCAGCCCAAACTTTGTTAACAGTCAGCGCCGTCTTAGCCATTCGTTTGTCAACCACACTACCTGTGACCACGTTAGCCGTTGCTTGCACTGCGGATACCGTGAAGACGTGCTTGGCCGTGTCGATCTGGTAGCCACTCGGAGCCGCCGTCTCAACTAGCATGTACGTCCCAGCCGACAAGTTACCGATGCGTAACTGTCCAACTGAATCAGTCACCAAATCGGTCCGAAGTACCGTACCCGTACTATCCTCTAACTGATAAGTGGCACCAGCAACTGACTGGCCGTCACCATCAGTTTTATTAATGACCAAACTGTAACTCTGAATGTCATCACTAGCAGTTCCGGAACCACCAAATCTAACGGCCACGTTCGATTGTTCACTTTTTGGTTCGCCTGTCGAACTGCCCTCATTTGGATCAGTCGCATCTCCAATGACAGGTGCATACGTTACACCCGCATTATTGGTGTACGTATGTCCTACTGTCAGACCAACTTCATAAAATATATTGACCGCTACATCTAATTGGTCAATATTAATTGTCATCTGCTGACCCACAACCGTCACGGTTACTTGTGGTGTTGATACCCCATCAGCGTAGGTAAACTGCTGCGTTGCAAAATCATAAGTGCCCAGTGCCGCGTCTTTAACAAAGGCACCGTCAGTATAATGACCAGTTTCCATCGTCATGGTACCTTCGTGCGTTTGATAAAGGCCTAGCTGATCAACAATCGCAACTTGCTGCCACTTTTCACTATTAATGTTTGCGACAACTTGCCAGATCATTTTGGTGGGATTACCATCAGCATCTAAACTATTACTATCGGCCCAGCCAACCTTATTAATCCCAGTCGTACTACTGCCAGTGGTTGCGCTAGTCCCAGTAACATAAAACGTTAAGTCTCCTTGACGATTATAACGATCACTAGTCGCATAATAATCATTAAAAGTTAGTGTTCCGGTTTGACTACCGGTCTCGGCCGTAAAAGTCCCGACGACCGTTCCATCTGATTTTTGGACATCAATATGCTGCGTACCATTGGTAAAGACAACATTCTCTGGTAAGGTCACCGTTGCTGTACTGCCAGCAGTTACGCTAACATCATCGGCTATTGACCAATGATACTTCGCGATATAGTTCGCATACAGACTCAATACATCCGTAGCGCTATACGTAACACCATCATCGTCAGTCACCGTTGCGTCAGTAGCATCGAGCCCCTGAACCGCAACCGTTGCCCGTTGTGCTAAACTGCGAAGACTGGCCCGGCTCATTCTGGACAGTGTCGCGACAGACGCAGTTGCTTGATCCGTCGTAGTTGCCGTTCTCGCCGAGTCTTTTTGACTGGTAACGACACCACTGTACATATTAGTCGTTTGTTGCTGATTCTGGGTCGTTGCTTGCTCGTTGTTCGCCTTCGCACTAGCCGCTCGTTGATCCGCTTTGGCATTAGCCGTCGCCCGGGACGTCGCTGTCGTATCAGTACTGTCCGTTGTTGCTTGAGCGGCTGTCACACCTGAAGTCGTTTGGCTAGTAGCCGTTGTGCTAGATGATTGGGTTGATGACTCAGACGCGGTGACCGCTTTGCTAGTCGCCGTTTCGGTCGCAGCACCAGTTGCCGATGCTTTCGTGCTACTGCTACTGCTACTGCTACTGCTACTGCTACTGCTACTGCTACTGCTACTGCTACTGCTACTGCTCGTAGTTTGTCGCAACACCACTTGATTAGCAAGTGTACTCGAGCCAGAAGTCTGCGTCGTTTCAGTGGCAGTGGTAGCCGTGTCCGCCGCACTCACTGTTTGATTTGTCACAATCAATGTCAACATGGCGGCCGTTCCCATTATCCAAGTTTTGAAATCGATTAATCGCATGATATCCCCCCCTTTCTTATATAAGTTAAAGCTTTTAAACCGATTACACGCCTTAATTATAAACCACATTCCGCAAATTTGAAGACACTTTTTGTCAAAATTCGTCGCTCACAGATAGCAGTTACATACCAGCAATATTTGTTCAAAAGGCTCATTACGTCTATATAATTTTTATTTATGTACACTTAATTAATTTACCGATATATCAACATTTTAAAGACATTAATCATAATTAGTATTATAATATTTTATACAAAAGTTGTATGCCATCAATTTTGACGAGTTCGTGACAGTTGTTAGCTAATTAAAATAATTTATGCTGATTAATATAGATTTAACTAATTGCAATCAGTAAAAATGATGTCATTCGTTTCATTTATAATTTAAACCCATTAACTGCTTTAGTTGCTTGTCAACTAATTACGTCGAAAAACGGGGCAGACTGGCGCTACCGATGGCACGTAGACCAATTATTGATTTATCGAGCGATATATAACAGCACCTTAACTGATAAGTATTTTTTATAGCTTTATTACTAATAGTTTGCCATTAACTTGTATGCTTCTTAATCTGCATAATGTTTACTTATCGCTTTAACACTTTAACCTTTATTTCTAACGACTCCCACTTAAGCAATGCAACTTTTTTTCCGGTGATTAATCAGACTAACCGACACGTCATGATAATCAAAACGATGCGGCAGCCCTTTAACTGATAAAATTATATAATGACTCAAAACTTAATTTACCAGCAACACTACATCTGTACCAATCAGCACTAACATTCTTATTAATAATCATTATAGTTTAAGTGCGTTAACTATTTTGTAAATTAATTTTCACTAATTATCCTGACACTATTCGTTATAACAATGGTATGATTAACATGACGTATAATAACCAGCTTTAATCAATCAGTCGGAGCCTGCTTACCTGCGACTATTAATTGCGCAACCAACATTAATATTTTATGGAGGCTACATTTTTCATGAACATTAAAGACTTGTATTACTTCCAACGCTTAATCAGCACTCAGAGTTATACGCAAACGGCTGCTGATTTTCACGTTAGCCAACCCACAATCTCCCAAGCAATTAAACGACTAGAACGTCATTTCCAAGTGACACTGTTCTTTCGCCAAGCAAAGACCAAGGCGCTGGTGTTAACACCTAGTGGCCAGCAACTATTGCTCGCAGCCAACGACATTATCAACAACTGGCAGCATGTCAATGAATCAATCAGTCATTTGCGTCAACATACACTGCGGTTTGGTATCGAACCATCCGTCAGTGAACATTATTTACCGGCATTAACAAAACCAATCATCGAGCAAGATTTGCTTAGTAGCGTCCACACTGTTGAAATGGGGGCTAATCAACTTGTCAAACAGGTTTTAGCCGGCCAACTCGACTTAGCCATCAGTGGTAACTTGGATCAAACATTGGATGAACGGCTTGCAGTAACGCCATTACGGCCCTTTAAATTTCGCATTCTCGCTAATGCTGCACACCCCTTAGCAAAGGCTGAGCATCCGACTTTTGCAGAAGCGCTAAAATCGCCTTTTGTACTGCTTAATGCAACTTACTTAAATAAACTAGTCTTCCGGCAACTTGCTGAACAACTTTCGATTGAACCCCAAGTTCTCTTCGAATCTGATAGCAGCACCTTGATCAAGGGATTAGTTAAAGAGAACCTGGCACTAGGCTTCATTTCCGACATCACGACCCCCAACGATGGTCTCGTTGAGATTCCGTTCGACGACGTTCAGGTTCCTAGCGTGCATATCAACTTGATTCGTCGGGCCCACCAATTTCCAATTGGCTTAGTCAAACAGGTTATCGACATTATTGAAAAAACATTTGCGGCTGACAATGCCGAACAAAAATCTTAACCACAAACTTGATCATAATCACACATGCGCTCCAATAAAAATACCCAACTTATCTAGAATGATAGGTTGGGCGTTCTTATTGGGGCGCATTTTTGGTTAAGTCATCACGATTAAATTTACACGACCAACTCGTGCTCGTAATCACACAACCGCCGTTAAAAATCACATTCACGACTCCAGCAGCGAAGCTAATTGTGACCTAAAACTGGTAAACTTTTGCTTCGTACGCTCGTAATACGTCTTGATGATCTTCATCGTAGTTACTGATCAACAGATGCGCATCAGCGGGTAATTCTGCAAAGTGTCGCGTCTGGGTTGCCGCAGTAAAGTTACAAATTACTAGCAGGTGCTGCGACCCCATATGCCGCATATAGGCATAAACGGCCGCATCATCAGGTGATAATAGGTGATAAGTTCCCGTCGTTATGACTGGTAAATGGTGCCGGAGCTTAATCAACCGCTGATAATAGCTCAGAACTGAACCGGGCGTTCGTTGCGCGAGTTGCGCGTTGATCCGCGGATAATTGGTATTAACCGCTAGCCACGGTGTTGCCGTTGAAAACCCAGCATTCTGACTATCATCCCACTGCATCGGTGTACGCGCATTATCCCGCGACATATGGGCGAGATAACCTAACATCTGTTCAGGTTGAACGACCTGTTCGTCATCAACAAAGTGATGATACGCATTCAGTGATTCCAAGTCTTGATAGTCGGTTAACTTGGTAAAATGGGCATTCGTCATGCCTAGCTCCTCACCTTCGTAGATGTAGGGTGTCCCTTGAAGAAAGTGCAATAGGGTCGCTAGCATTTTGGCTGAACGTTCCCGATAAGCTGGCCGTTCATCCCCGAATCGTGACACAATTCGCGGTTGGTCATGATTATTCCAATAGAGACTATTCCAGGCTGTCCCTTGTAAGCCCATTTGCCACTTAGACAAGCTCTGCTTTAGGTCAACCAGTCGGACGGGCTGGTCATTCCACTTACCTAGCGCCGGATCTGGATTACCATCCAGGCCCATGTGTTCAAATTCAAACACCATGTTTAATTCCTGACCTTGGCTGCTTGCCAGTTGCTTAGCATCAGCAACCGTAGCCCCAGGCGTTTCGCCGACCGTCATCAGTTGATGGCCTGCAAACACTTGCTGATTCATTTCTTGTAAGTATTCATGGAGATGCGGACCATTGGCAATAATTCCGCCGATTGCCGCGTATGGTTCCCCAGCTTCTGGCTGCCCATCTGCAAAGCTATCAGGCTTGGAAATCAAGTTAATGACATCCAAGCGGAAACCGTCCACGCCCTTATTGACCCAGAAATTCATCATGTCATAGACTGCTTGCCGTAGTTGCGGATTATCCCAGTTCAAATCTGGCTGTTCAACCGCAAATGAATGTAAGTAATACTGATCACGGCTGGCAACATATTTCCAAGCAGAGCCACCGAAAAAGCCACCCCAGTTGTTTGGTTCATGCCCATCAACAGGATCACGCCAAATATAATAGTCCGCGTACGGATTATCCTTACTTTGCGCACTCGTCGTAAACCACTTATTTTGATCAGATGAATGGTTGACAACAATGTCCATCATGATTTTTAACCCTTTCGCATGGGCCGTTGTTAATAATTGATCAAAATCAGCCATCGTCCCGAATTCTGGATTAATATCGTAATAATCACTAATATCATAGCCATTATCGACACCGGGTGAACGGTAAATTGGGTTGAGCCAAATCACATCCGCGCCGAGCTGTTTAATATAATCTAACCGTTGTGTAATTCCTGGCAAATCACCGATTCCATCACCATTTGAATCCTGAAACGACCGTGGATAAACCTGATAAACAACCGCTGATTGCCACCATTGATTAGCCATATATGATTATCCCCCTAAAAAAGTTTGCTTTAAAAAACTTGTCACGGTCAACCATAAAAGGCACCGCTTACAACACTAACCATTCTACCATTGTCGGTCATTTGAGCGTACCCACTTATCGCTATTTATTTGTTAGCCTAACACGTTTCTAGCCATATCTTAGTTGACGAATCAAAAACGCCATGCTATTATCGCTTATATTCAAATAACGAACGATAATCTTACTTTCAAGTAGCGAATTAACTGTGCGTCAGGAAGTCGGTGGGTGCTGCGAACCGATCAGGTTAATCTCGATGAAATACGGTAGGAGAGGTCCGGGTACGCCCGGCGGATAACAACTAGAGCCGTTAACTGCTAGTGAGTGGAGTCATATTGTGGCTCAAGCTGGGTGGTACCACGGTCTAATCAATCGTCCCTGTTGCATTATTATGCAACAGGGACGATTTTTTATATTCACCCACTATTATCGGCGTACAACCGCTGTTGAAGCAGTCCGTGTCGGGCTATTCACTGCTGGTTTAACGACCTCAAAGGAGTTAATTATTATGCCTAATTCAAAGAAATGGCGTTCAGTTCAGTTACCAGAAGCCCTACTCGTTTTACTCATTATGCTTGCAATTATGGGACTTGGCGTTATTAAGTTCGGCCTGTCACCACAGACCCCCGTTATTCTCGTTATCGCCCTCATCATTTTATGGGCCCGAATTCGCGGTGCCCACTGGGATGACATTCACGGTGGCATCATCGATGGTATTAAAACTGGGATTATCCCAATTTTTATTTTTCTACTCATCGGGGCACTCATCAGCGTTTGGATTGCAGCTGGCATCATTCCTTCAATGATGGTCTTTGGGTTTCATCTGATCTCTGCGCAGTGGTTCGTTCCATCCGTTTTTCTCGTTTGTGCAATTATTGGAACTTCCATCGGGAGTGCCTTCACGATTATCTCAACGATTGGGATTGCCCTCTTTGGAATCGGGACAACGATGGGCATCAACCCAGCTTTGATTGCCGGAGCTATCATCTCAGGAGCCATTTTTGGAGATAAGACTTCACCGTTGTCAGATTCGACCAACCTGGCCGCAGCCATTGCCGAAGCAGATTTATTCGACCACATTCGTAATCTGATGTGGTCTACGATTCCTGCTTTTGTCGTATCACTAGTACTCTACGCCGTTTTAGGTGCCGGAGCCGCAACACAAAGCCATTTGGGCAAGATTCAAACGACGTTGACCGTCCTCAATAATAACTTTACCATCAGCTGGTGGGCGGCCTTGCCACTCGTCGTCATGTTTGCCTGTGCCCTACTTAAAATTCCAGCCATTGCAACCTTGTTGATGAATATCGGTCTTGCCATCGTCATGATTTTTATCGAGCAACCTCATATTGCCTTAACTAAGATCGCCACGATGATCGAAACCGGCTTTGTAGCCAAAACTGGCAACGCCGGGGTGGACGCCTTACTCTCACGTGGCGGTATCAGTGCCATGATGAGCACGGTCTCCTTAATCCTATTAACCCTGTCGTTAGGCGGTTTACTAATGAAATTCAACCTCATTCAGACAGCAATGGTGCCGCTAACTAAGCGATTGAAAGGTGCCGGGGCAACTGTTACGGCTGCGATTTTAGCGGGAATCGGTGTCAACATCTTTGTCGGTGAACAGTACCTTTCCGTTATCTTGCCTGGTAAAGCGTTCAAAACGACCTTCAATCAGCGAGGATTGGCTAACTTAGCCCTCAGTCGAGTCCTTGAAGACGGTGGAACTGTCATCAATTACCTGATTCCGTGGGGCGTTGCCGGGGCCTTTGCCGCTAACACGCTCGGGGTATCAACCTTAGCTTACCTGCCATTTTGTTTCTTCAGCTTACTATCACCGGTATTCTCAATTATCAGTGGTTTCACTGGCTGGGGCCTGAAGCATCAGCCAGCCAACGAAGCCGGTTAATTTAAAACTAGGTTGTTTAATTTAATCGGTGACCGAACCAATCCCGGAATATAATTGTTACTGCTTGTGATTCGCCCCCACTGCTGGCTACAATTAGACAAGAGCATGTTTTGGATCAATCTAACAATTCGTCAATTGATACTGCATGATTTATTTACTAATAAGTCACATCCCGGCACCACGTCAACTAACGAACTTAGATATGAGGAGGGGGATTACAATGCTTGCATACGGGTATCAAAAATTTGGGGGACCTACCGTATTTGAAGAACTACCACAATCACAGCTGATTCCAACAGATAATCAATTATTAATCAAAACTTTAGCCGTTAACCTAACCGAGGGAGACCGCTTAGAACGGCTAGGTACTATCCAAAGCGTCGCACTACCGCATATTCCTGGGCATGATGTCATTGGGAAAATCATTCAAGTTGGCGCCGCTGTCACTGACTTGGACGTTGGGACAGTGGTGGCTGCCCGCACGAACCATACTTACGCGGACCAGGTTTGTTTAGATAGTGATCTAGCGGTGACCATGCCAACTAATCTTGATCCGGTCACCGCCGTCAGCTTAGTCACTCCAGGGATTGTCGCTTACAAAACGGTGCGCTACTTTGCGGACATCCAGGCCGACCAAACGGTGATTGTCAAAGGCGCTGGCAGCCCAGTCGGCTTGTTAATTATTCAGTTAGCCAAACGATTAGGTGCCCACGTTATCGCGATTGCTAGTGACCGTTATGCTAAATTGATTGCGACACTGGGAGTCGACCAATTCGTCGACTATCAGCATCAAAATCCAGTTCACGTGTTAGCCGACCGCGGTGACGTCGTAATCAATGTCGCTATCGATGGCGTTGGTGGCAAAGATGACTTAGCAATGGCCAAATTTGATGCGACCATCGCTTCATTTGCCCGTCACTTGCCAGCCACCAGTAAATCAATTCGTTTCCAAGCAATCCAACCGACCGAAGTGATTTCTGATCAGGCCGCCTTACAATTGCTATTCAAGTTGCTAGATACTGGTCAATTGACCACGACGATCAATGAACAACTACCGTTTAACCTCACGGGCTTCATTCAAGGTCACCAACGACTAGATGAGCCTCACGTGGGTCAAGTGGTCGTCGCGCGCTAAAAAAACTGCTTTCAAAAGGATAACTTTTGAAAGCAGTTTTTTAGTCAGGTGGTCGCTTATTAAGACCATCGCAGAATTTTGAGCAACCCAATTCACACTAATCGTAACGATTGGGTATATTTCAAAGACCGCCTCAATTAGCCAAGTCCCGGATACCTATGCGAGTCGGTAGACCCAAGCCTCATAAGGCCGTAATTTATTTGGCTGCTGCTCGCCATAATTACTAATCAAGCATTTGGCCGTGGGCGTCAGATATTGATCCAGTGGTCGGGACAGTGTCTCGGCTGTGAAATTGCAACAAACTAGCCAGGTCCGCCCTTCCCATTGCCGTTCATATAAGAATACCTGCGGATCATCGGCCCACAAGAGCTCAAACGAACCTAACGTCACTAAGGGGTATTGATGTCGTAATTGAATCAAGTGCTGGTAATAGTACCACACTGAATCCAGATCAGCCAAAGCTGCGGCAGCATTGATTTGACGATAGTTGGGATTGACCGTGAGCCATGGCGCCGCGTCACTAAAACCCGCGTTAACCTCCGTGTCCCATTGCATCGGCGTTCGCGAGTTGTCCCGAGAACGCGCCGCTAATCGGGCCATCATATCTGCCGGTGATAGTAGTTGGCGCTCAGTCACTAAATCACGATAGGCATTGAGCGATTCAATATCTCGGTAACTGGTTAATTCAGTAAAATGAGCGTCAGTCATCCCCAGTTCTTCACCTTGATAAATATACGGGGTTCCCTGCAAGAGGTGTAAACACGTTGCGAGCATTTCAGCCGAACGTACCCGATATGCTGGTCGGTCATCACCAAAACGTGAGACCGCTCGTGGCGTATCATGATTGTTCCAAAACAGGCTGTTCCAAGCCCGCCCTTCAAGTCCGACTTGCCAGTCACTAATGACTTTCTTTAGCGCCACTAACGGTGTCTTACGCGTACTCCACTTACCAAGACCATGCTGACTATTATCAAGTCGCAGATGTTGAAATTCAAAGACCATATCTAATTCGTGCCGATCAGCGCCCGCATACTTCAGCGCATCCGCTGGTGTCACCCCGTGGGTCTCACCAACCGTCATGATATCAAACTGTGACAACACTTCTTGGTTCATTTCTTGCAAGAATTCATGAACTCGCGGTCCGTTCGTTACTCGAGCATCGCCAAACTGACTGTGCGGTTTCAGTGGACCATTTGGTAACCCGGGTAACTTAGAGATTTGGTTAATGACGTCCATTCGAAAACCGTCAACACCCTTGTTCAGCCACCAGGTCATCATCGTATAAACTGACTCTCGTAAGGTCGGATTCTCCCAGTTTAAATCAGGTTGTTTTGTTGAAAACGTGTGTAAATAATACTGCTGGGTCTGCTCATCATATTGCCATGCTGAACCACCAAAAGCCGCATCCCAATTATTGGGCGCCTTTTTGCCGTTACCTGAGCGCCAAAAGTAGAAATCACGATATTGATTGGTGCGGTCCTGGCGACTGCGTTTGAACCATGGATGCTCATCAGAGGTATGGTTAACAACCAAGTCCATGATGATCTTTAAGCCCCGGTCATGGGCGGCTTGCAATAATTCATCAAAATCAGCCATAGTGCCAAAGTCGGCCGCAATTTGTTGATAATCACTAATATCATAACCATTATCATCGTTGGGTGAACGATAAATGGGATTGAGCCAAATGACGTCGATTCCTAATTGCTTTAAGTAGTCTAGGTGGGCCGTGATCCCCTTTAAGTCACCAATACCATCATGATTGGTATCTTGAAAACTCCGTGGATAGACCTGATAGACAACGGCTTGTTGCCACCACTTGATTGTTGCTGCCATAATTACGATTAACTCCTTAGTTACGCGGTAAGGCCCTTGATGAGCTTAACTGGTAACGTATATTTTGATTCCAGTGTACAATTCGCATCCTCAATCCGCTGCAATAGTAGAGAAACCAGTAACGTGCTAATATCCGCTAACGGTTGTTCTACTGTTGTTAATTCAGAATGATAATCACGTATGAGCGCCGTGCCATCATAACCAACAACGCGTAATTGCTCAGGAACCGTTAATGACAGTTGTCGCGCGACGTTGAGCACTAGTAAAGCGGTCAAATCATCACTACAAAAAATACCATCATACTGATGTTGTGTCATAATCGTCTTAATTTCCATCATCTTCAGCGCGGGGGTCAATTCAAACGGTAATTCGTGGACATGGGGTGTTAGCTGTTGGGCAGTCAAGTAGGCTTCATATCCTTCACGGCGACCATTCGTTGGCGAACCAGCGTGTGACTTACCAGTAAAAATAGCCACGTTAGTCGCCCCCGCCTGATGCAATGTCTGAGTTGCTAGCCAGCCCCCCTGGTAATTATCCGAACTAACGATGGGAATATTGTCGGATAAGTACCGGTCAAATGAAATAATCGGAAGGCCGTATTGTTGATATTCTTCAATACCTAAATTGTGGGCACCAGCAATAATCCCATCGACCTGATTAGCCATCAACATTTGTAAGTAGTCGCGTTCTTTTTGCGGATCATCCGCACTATTACATAAAATCACCTTATAATTTTTAGCAAATAAGATTTTTTCAATCCGGGACACCAGTTCACCAAAGAACGGATTACTAATATCTGAAAAGATGACGCCAATTAAGCGCGTATTCTTTCCTTGCAGTGAGCGTGCCATATTATTCGGCTGATAATGCAGTTCTCGCATCGCCGCGAAAACTTTTTCTTTAGTCTGACTACTCAGGTAGCCATGGTTATTAATAACCCGAGAAACGGTTGTCGCTGAGACCCCCGCTAGCTTCGCAACATCATTTAATTTTGGTTTCATTGTTATCGACTCCAGTATGCTCTGATTGGCGCCATTCCCAGACTTTACCGGTGACTGCCGTAGTGTCACCTTGAACGTTAAGGCGACTCGGGGTAGCGTTTAAGAAGAAACGGCCGGTCATTACGGAATAGCCATTATCAATATAGCATTCAAAGACTGACACATCTATGATTAGCCGGATTTTTATCGTCTTATGGGCCGTTAACTCAACTTGACGAGTCTGACCATAATCTTCAGCAAACGAATTCCCCGTATGCCGCCGATCAATCATAACCTGACCATGGTTGGCATCAACAGTCACCTGCAGCTGGCCACTTTCCTGCTGATCAGCAATGTTAACCGTGACCGTTTTATCAGCGGGAACCGTCAGTAAGAGTTCAAAGCTGCCATTCAAAGCGGCCACCGTCGCCCGTTGTTGCTCAAAGACTAGGTCATGCGCCGTCATCCGCAAATCATCCACCGCTGCCACTGGATTTTGATAGAGGTGCCCATCTTTAAGCGTTAGTTCCTTAACTAAGCTCAAACAATGGGCCCAATTTTCACGATCAGTTGGATAGGCAATTTCAGGTAACCCAATCCAGCTGACGGCTAACGCGCGGCCATCCGGCGCATTGATTGCCTGCGTGGCATACACGTCAAAGCCATCATCTAATTGCGTCAGGGCGTGGGGTTCAGTGAATTGTGCCTGAGCCAGATCCAATTGATCGGCAACTAGGTACATGTTCGGATAAATATTCTGATACGGGGTCGTTGTTTGTGATAACCCTTGGGGACAGAACAATAAGACGGGCTGTTGATCGATCCAGACCAGATTTGGACACTCAATCATATAACCCCGCGCATTTGCGGGAACGTTCAACTCGCCTTGACACGTCCAGGTGGTCAGATCCTTTGAGAAATAAACCAAGATAGCACCGATCTCAGTAGTCGTCTGCGCACCGATCAGCGCGTAGTAGCCGTGGTCAGTCCGGATCAAGTCCGGATCACGAAACGAACTCGTGTACCCAGCCGGAGCATGCGCAATTAGTGGCCGGGACAGCTTTTTAATGTGATTATCCGTGTCCATCCAGGCACCTAATTGATACGATTCACGTTGCCAGTCGGCAGTACGGACATTACCCGTATACATAATAAATAACTGATCATCAATTGGTAGTGCTGTACCCGTGTACGCGCCGTGTGAGTCGTACGGCGTATCTGGTCGAATCGCTAAGCCCTCATCATGCCAATCCACCAAGTTCTTAGAGGTCACGTGTTGCCATGACTTCAGTCCGTGTACCGGACCGAACGGAAAGACTTGGTAGAACAGGTGCCACTGACCATCAAAGTATGAAAAGCCATTGGGGTCATTTAACAAACCTGATGTAGGCTGAATATGATGTTGCATCCGCCACTTAGACTGGCGTGCCTGGGCAACGAGCTGTGGTAGCTTAGTTGCTGGCCACTGTTCATAAGGGGTATAACGGGTTTTACGATTCCATATCATGACGATGAGCTCCTTTTTAACGTTCGACTTAATTGTCACTATTATAAAACCGCTTACACCGATATGTCAATCGTTTGACATTTTTATATTATATTTTCATGTCAGCGTTTCAAATTCGGCTTTTTAACAAGATTATCAAGCAATTCAATTTTGTATCAAACGCTTGACATATTTTCCAAACTTGTTATTATTGGGTCTGTAAAGCGCTTGCATTATTAAATTAAAAATAATTTTAGACTCAGGGAGTGAATTATTATGAATCATCAAGAAGTTGCCGACCGCGTACTTAATGCAATTGGTAAAAACAACATTCAAGCCGCCGCCCACTGTGCGACACGCCTTCGTTTGGTCATCAAGGATGAATCCAAGATTGATCAACAAGCCTTAGATGACGACGCGGACGTTAAGGGGACCTTCGAAACTAACGGCCAATATCAAATCATTATTGGCCCTGGCGATGTCGATAAAGTCTATGACGCCTTAATCGCCAAAACAGGTCTTAAAGAAGCGACCCCCGATGACATCAAGGCAGTTGCCGCTGCGGGTCAAAAGAAAAATCCATTAATGGACTTCCTCAAAGTCTTATCTGATATTTTTATTCCAATCGTCCCTGCACTAGTTGCTGGGGGTCTATTAATGGCACTAAACAACGTTTTGACTGCCGAGCATCTTTTTATGGCGAAGTCAGTTGTTGAAGTTTACCCCGGTCTCAAAGGTATCGCCGAAATGATTAACGCGATGGCTAGTGCCCCGTTCACTTTCTTGCCAATTCTCTTAGGATTTTCAGCAACGAAGCGCTTCGGCGGCAACCCCTATCTGGGTGCTACGATGGGCATGATCATGGTCTTACCATCACTTGTTAACGGCTATAGCGTTGCAACGACCATGGCCGCCGGCAAGATGGTTTACTGGAACGTCTTTGGTTTACACGTTGCACAAGCAGGCTATCAAGGCCAAGTGCTCCCTGTTTTGGCCGTTGCTTATATTTTGGCTACTCTGGAGAAGTTCTTCCACAAACATATCAAGGGTGCATTTGACTTTACGTTCACGCCAATGTTTGCAATTGTCATCACTGGCTTCCTAACTTTCACAATCGTCGGTCCTGTCTTACGAACGGTGAGCGACGCATTAACTAACGGTTTAGTAGGCTTATATAACACGACTGGTTGGATTGGCATGGGCATCTTTGGCCTTCTCTACTCGGCCATTGTCATTACTGGGCTCCACCAAACCTTCCCGGCTATTGAAACCCAGTTATTGGCTAACGTCGCCAAAACGGGAGGTTCTTTTATCTTCCCAGTCGCCTCGATGGCCAACATTGGGCAAGGTGCCGCCACTTTAGCTATTTTCTTTGCCACTAAGAGCCAAAAGCAAAAAGCCCTGACTTCTTCAGCCGGGGTCTCAGCGTTACTCGGAATTACGGAACCTGCTATTTTTGGGGTCAACCTCAAGATGAAATTTCCATTTGTCTTTGCAGCGATTGCCTCAGGAATTGCTTCAGCTTTCTTAGGACTATTCCACGTTCTGTCTGTGGCGATGGGTCCCGCATCAGTCATCGGGTTCATTTCGATTGCTTCAAAGTCGATTCCAGCATTCATGCTCAGTGCTGTCATCTCGTTCGTCGTCGCATTTATTCCAACTTTTATCTATGCCAAACGAACACTCGGTGACGATCGTGATCAAGTAAAATCACCAGCACCAACGAGTACCGTCATCAATGTTAATGATGAGATTATCAGTGCACCAGTAACGGGGACTAGCGAAAGTCTCAAACAAGTTAACGACCAAGTTTTCTCAGCCGAAATCATGGGTAAAGGCGCCGCAATCGTGCCAAGCGCTGATCAGGTCGTCGCACCAGCTGACGGGGTCATCACTGTCACTTATGATAGCCATCATGCTTATGGCATCAAAACAACTGCTGGTGCCGAAATTCTGATTCACTTAGGATTAGATACGGTCAATTTAAATGGTGAACACTTCACTACTAACGTTCAGAAGGGCGATACCGTTCATCAAGGTGATCTACTCGGAACGTTTGACGTCGCTGCCTTAAAAGCCGCTAACTATGATCCAACCGTCATGCTAGTCGTCACAAATACGGCCAATTACGCTAATGTTGAACGACTCAAAGTCACGAATGTCCAAGCTAGTGAACAGCTCGTTGCGCTGACTGAACCGGCAGCTAGCTCAGTTGCTGCTACAACTGTCTAAACTTTATTAGGAGGACGTCATGCCTGTTGAATATGACCCCAAAACCGGCTTAATCAATCTTCATAATGACCAAATTAGCTATGTTATTCAAATTTTAGCCCATCGTTACCCAGTGCATCGATATTTTGGACGTTACTTTTCAAAACAACCGTACTTTGAGCCGATGCCATCCGGTAGCCATGCTTTTGCTAATGACCCAACAGAACGCTTTCCATATTCCGTGACTTCACTGCCACTCGAATATTCCACTATTGGCAGTGGTGACTATCGCCAGCCAGCTTACGTTATTAAGGATGCTAACAATCAATTACTGCCAATTTTAGAATATACCGGTTTTTCTGTGAATGATCAGCCAATCAACTCGCGCCAATTGCCACCCACCGTTAGCAAACACACGCCTGTAACAACCCTAGTCATTCATTTGGCCGATTCAGTGACCAAGTTACAGATGGATCTTAACTACACTATTTTTGAAAATCAGCCGCTTATCTTGCGAAGCACAACTCTGCGCCATCACGGCACTACTAATTTGCAAGTAACAGCCCTATCCAGCGCTCAACTAGATCTACCAACTGACCAATATACTGCGCTGACATTAAGCGGTACCCATGCACATGAAGCTAATCCATCGTTTAACCGTTTACACCCAGGGTTACAAACGGTTCGCAGTCTGCGCGGCACTAGTGGACCACAACACCAACCGTTCATGGCTCTAGCAGAACCTAACACGACAGAATTAGCTGGGACTGTTATTGGTTGTGCACTAGCATGGAGTGGTAACTTCGACAGTACTGTCGAAGTTGACCAATATCAACATAGCCGCCTAACAATCGGTCTTGAACCAGATACATTCGAATGGCAGCTCAAACCAAATAGCAGTTTTCAGACTCCTGAAGCCGTGCTAACTTGGACAAATACTGGTTTTAACGGCATGTCACAAGTATTTCACGACTTTAGCCATCAGCTGATGCCCTCCCAGACTAACATTCCAAGTGTGCTTAACACTTGGGAAACACTGACATTTGCCGTTTCAGAGTCTAAAGTTCAACACTTAATCGAACACGCCCACCAGTTAGGCTTACAAATGCTTGTCTTAGACGACGGCTGGTTTGTCAACCGTAACGGTGAAAATGGGCAATTAGGTGACTGGTATGTTGACCCCATTAAGTTTCCTAATGGTCTGAAACCCCTTGCCCAACAAGCCCATCATCATCGAATGAAATTCGGTCTCTGGGTGGAACCAGAAATGATCACCACTAACAGCCAGCTTTACCAACAACATCCTGACTGGGTATTACAATATGTTGATCGGACACCCATCACAGCTCGCCACCAGCTAGTCTTAGATCTTTCGCAGGCTGCTGTCCGTGACCACTTAGTCACTACTCTGACGAACTTGGTTCAAAATAACCAACTCGATTATTTTAAATGGGATATGAATCGCCATCTTACACAGGTTGGCAGCACACGCTTACCGGCTGCACAACAGGGGGAACTGTATTATCGCTACGTCTGTGGAATCTATGATATTCTCACACGCTTGAAGCGCGCCTGCCCCAAGCTGATTATCGAAAATTGTTCAGCTGGTGGTGGCCGGTTTGATTTTGGTATGCTACCATACACCAATCAGACGTGGATAAGCGATTTGACTGATCCAGTCGACCGAGCAACCATCGAGAACGGATTTAGTTATCTATTTCCACCACGGATATTCAGCAACCATATAACCGCATCACCCAATGCGCAAAATGGCCGAATAACACCATTTGAAACTCGATTACAATTAGCCTGCATCGGGCAACTAGGATTGGAACTTAATCCTAAACAACTTGCTCCTAGTGAACAGCAACTTCTTCGAGGAGCCTTGATTAAATATCAGCAACTGAAATCTACTTTTATCAAGGCCCACTTTTATCGTCTACCGACAACAAGACACGTTGTTGCGTGGTTGTTAGTAACGGCAGATAAAAAGCAGGCAATTTGCTGTTACTTAAATGGGCTTAATTCTGCTGTCAAAACTCAGCACCCATTACCATTACACTATCTCGATGCTGAATTAACTTATAGCGATTCATCAGGTAATAGCTATACGGGGCATCAGTTAAACACGATGGGAATTCCACTTAAACCCACCAACGCTGATTTCACTAGTCAGCTAATTTATTTACGTCAAAGTTAATGTAATCGTTAACAAAATTTCTGATTAAGAGTATACTATTAATAAATAGGACTACATTTTTAACTACAGGAGGCACACTATGCTTTTAGGTGCAATTGAAGCTGGTGGTACAAAATTTGTTTGTGCCACGGGCGCTGAAAACGGGCAAATTAGCGACCGAATTTCGATCCCCACGACAACCCCCGCTGAAACCATGACTGCGGTAGACGACTATTTTACGACTCATCCCGTTGACGCGATTGGTATCGGTTCATTTGGCCCCATCGGCGTTAATCCCGATGATCCGAAATATGGTTACATTACCACGACTCCCAAACCCGGCTGGGGTGACTTCGATTTTTTAGGCCATCTTAAAAGTCGCTTCAACATCCCACTCTACTGGACCACTGATGTTAACGAAGCCGCTTATGGCGAATCAATGATTGGAATCGCTAAGGACGTCCCTAACAGCATCTACATGACGATTGGTACCGGTGTTGGCGCTGGCGTCATTAGTCAGAACCACATTTTTAATGGTCGCACTCATACTGAGCTTGGTCACATGCGACTCAACCGGTTACCTGGGGACGATTTCAAGTCCAACTGCCCCTACCATGACATCTGTTTAGAAGGTTTAGCTGCTGGGCCAGCAGTTGGAAAACGAACGGGGAAAGCTGGGAAAGATATTCCCGTCGACGATCCAGTCTGGCCAATCATCGCTGACTACATCGCACAGGCATGTGTCAACCTCACCGTCGCCTTCGCACCTGATAAAATTATTCTTAACGGTGGTGTTATGAATCAACGGCAGCTCTTTCCCATGATTCGTGAAAAGTTTGCCGCCTATCTAAATGGCTACGAAGAAGTCCCACCACTGGATGACTATATCGTTCCCGCTGGACTGGGTAACAATTCTGGCATTGCCGGTGGCCTATTGTTAGCTCAGGCTGCTTTAAAGAACGCTTAACACCTTGCAAAAAAGTCCGCCGATACGCGTTTAAACGTATCAGCGGACTTTTAGTTTACAGTCAATTTGTCATTCGGTTAATGAATATATACGGTTAAAACAGTGATAAATCCAAAAACCACCCCGGGACATTTGAAATAATAACGGGCCAATCCTTATAAGTCTTGAACCAGCCGTAACCAGTCCATAGTATCCCATTAATCATTGCCACGAGTGGTTGTAGCGGCGATACTGGGTCACCTGAGAAATTCGAAATGATTTGTGGAATATACGACACGTACATCGCAATACACGTAAATGTCGCTAACTTACTAATCAATTTCAGATATTTAACTCGCTTGGGATCCACAGCGTCCTTACCACTGGGATATTCACCATTATCAACTTTATACTTAATAAATAATCACCTTCCTAGCTAGTTATTATACTACATACCACTCATCACGCAAAAATTCGCGTTCGTTAAATTGTATCGGCACCGCAACAATCCTCAACTATTCGCACGTTGCGCGCAAGTTGAAACCCAGCATTCCCCTTACATCAAAATTGATTGACCCTATCAATTAGTTTAATTTGTGGAAGAATTCCCTTAATTTAGCTATACTCATCTGTCACTGAAACCGATATCATACATACCAGCAATATATAGATTTTTGTATTTTACGCGTTGTGCTAGCTAATTTGTCATGAGTCATGATTAAAGTAGGCAAAATAATTAACGTCAAAAGCAGTCAGCTTAGGCTCGCTGGAAAGAGTTCGGGTTAGCGTAAACATGCTTAGTTCACCCTACACCGACCTCCAGGCATTTCTGCCAATTGCCAGAGCGCGGTAGTCAAAAATCTAAGTCGAGGCCACGTTTTAATTACGATTCATGCAATCATCGCTCACATAACGCGGATATGTCAATTTTGCTTAGTTCACAGGAGGATATCGCTATGAGACATGGACAATATCGCTACATTGTTGGCACACTAGCTTTGATAACGACTGCTGTAGGTTTAGTAGCTTGTTCGAAACAGTCAGCTAATCAGCAGATCAGTTACCGTCAAACGGCTGAGGCCACCCTTGATAAGGGGATGGATAATCAACCCGAAGCACCGTACTGGTTTCCAAAACAACTGCTGAAATGGCAGTTGAGCAAGGATAAAGCAGCCAAGTACAACACCGCCTCGGTTCCACTAGCCAAACGGATCGATAAATGGCAACTGCCGACGGTTAACAAGACCCAGGACCCAAAGATGAAGGTCGTCGCGTTATCCATTATGAATAGTTCAACTAGTGGCAACGCGCCTCGCGGGATTAATACGTTCGATGCGAATGTCTTCTCCAACTGGCAGTATATTGACCAACTCGTCTACTGGGGCGGTTCGGCAGGCGAAGGTTTGATTGTGCCACCGACCGCAGATGTCATCGATTCTGCTCATAAAAACGGCGTGCCCGTTCTTGGAACCGTTTTCTTTCCACAAGTGGTTAGTGGTGGGAAGTTAAAGTGGCTCAATGACTTCTTAAAACAAGATGCTGACGGACATTTTCCGATGGCTGATAAACTAGTCGCGGTTGCGAAAGCTTACGGGTTTGACGGCTGGTTCATCAACCAAGAGACCGACCCCGAAGTTAAAAGTTTTGATTCGGCTTCCACCGGAAAGACCGCAACCAGCTCAACTAGTAATGGGCTGAGCAAAAAGCACGCCCAACTAATGCAACAGTTAATCAAAGAATACAAACAAAAGGCCGGCTCCAAGCTAGACCTGATGTGGTATGACTCGATGACGAAGGATGGTAAAATGGATTGGCAAAACGCATTGACCAAAGAAAACCAATCTTATCTAGTCGATGCCAATATGAAACCAGTTGCTGACTCGATGTTTCTTAACTTCTGGTGGACGAAGAAGCGTCTCGCCAGTCAAGAATTACTCAAAAAGTCACACGAACGCGCCGAAAAGCTTGGGATTAGTCCTTACAACCTCTTTGCAGGAATCGATGTTCAAGCTGACGGAACCGCTACCCCCGTTCGTTGGAATCTATTCGCTAATAAACAACATGTGCCATACACGTCGCTAGGATTGTACGCACCGGACTGGACACACGCTTCTTCCGATACGGTTGACGAATTTCAAGCCAAAGAAGGTGCTCTGTGGGTCAATGATCAAAATGATCCGTCCCGTAGCATTCCGTCAACTACTTCAACACATTGGCCGGGTGTTTCAACATACGCGGTTGAACAAAGTGCCATTACGAAACAGCCCTTTGTCACTAATTTCAGCTTAGGCAATGGCTATAACTACTTCATTAAGGGGAAAAATGTTTCGCTACGTGATTGGAACAATCGCTCACTGCAAGCAGTCAATCCGACTTACCGCTGGTTAATCAATAATGGCAATGGTAATGCGTTAAAGGCCAGCTTTGACTACACTGACGCCTACGAAGGTGGCAATGATATCAAGTTAGCCGGCAAAATGCGTAAGGACACCGCTAGCACAATCAAACTCTACACCACGGACCTAGACGTCACTGCCGATACCCAGGTTAGTTTAACCGCTAAGGCATCTGGTAAATCTACAGCTAAACTAGTGGTGACCTTAAAGGACGGCCGCACTAAGACCATCGCGGGTGACCGGACACTCAGCAAGCACTGGACGACCGTTAGCTATGACGTTAGTCAGTTAACAAAAAAAACAATCAAAGGCCTTAGCCTCAAAATCAGTGCCGCCGAGACTGATGCTAGCTACAGCGTTCAATTAGGTCGCCTCGCAATTACCGGCAAGCAGCAGGCCGCGCCGAAAAAGGTCAACCAGGTCACCATTGATAATCGGACCTTCGACGAAGAAGGCAAGTACGCCGGTGTCAACCTGAGTTGGCAAGCCACCACTAAAAATAAGCTGGATCATTACGAAATTTATCAGGTTAACAATGACGGTTCTCGCTCATTTCTGGGGGCCACTAACACGACTAATTTCTATTTAAACGCGTTGAAACGGAATGGGCAGCACAACGAGACCAATCTGATGGTCGTTCCAGTTGATATTTGGAACCAACGTGGCGATGCTTCTGACCAAGTTACCTTAAAATGGCCGGATAATCGTAAACCTAAAGCGGCATTTACGGTTAACCGCACCCTGGCAGCTCCCGGTAACACGATCAAGTTTACAAATGCCTCATCCAAAAACGCAACCAGCTATAAATGGGAATTTGACGGTGCCACAAAGACGACCAGCACCGCCAAAAACCCCACGGTCACTTACCGTAAGGCTGGCACTTATAACGTCACATTAACCGCTAAAAATAAGGATGGCCAACGGCACGTTACAATGAAAAAGCTCATTACGATTACACCGAAAGCTCAAGGCGCTTTAACCTTACTATCCAAGAACGCCAAGACCAGTGCCTCCGGATACACGAATAGTAGTGAAGCACCTAAAATGGCGGTGGATGGGAAACTCGATACTAAATGGTGTGCAACCGGTAAGGCACCGCATACCTTGACGCTGGATTTAGGCCGTCAAACGACTGTGAGTGCGGTTAAATTAGCGCATGCCAAAGCTGGTGGCGAAGGTGCTGATATGAACACCCGCGCTTGGACCATTCAGGTCAGCACTGATGGCAAACGCTACACGGACGTTGCCCGGACCTACAATAACACGCAAGCCACTAGTCTCAATACTTTCGCGGCTACTTCGGCGCGCTACGTCCGGTTAGTCGTCGATAAACCAACCCAAGTTGCTGACACCGCCGTTCGGATTTACGAAATGGACGTGCTAGGATTGACGCAAACACTCAAATAACCCTACCGATGCTATTTGAATAGAACAGCCGAGCCCCTCACTTGGAAATCGATATTTCCAAGTGAGGGACTCTTTTATGTCCAGACACTAAAAAGGCCCGTATCAGCTGATACGGACCGATTTAGAAGTTAGGTTGGAATGAATTGAGCTCATTCTTAGGTTGGAAACTTGATTGTGGCCAGGTACGGTCAGACCACAATCAAGCGTTCATATTTACTTAGTTGTTACGGTGCTAGCGACCTCGATAGCTTGCCCATTAAGTTCGATAGTCAGTGGTTCCCCACTAACCAGTTCAACGGTCGTACCCTGTTGATCGACATCCACTTTAATCAAGCGACCGCGGAAGTTAACGTGGAATTGATAATGGGTCCACGCTTTAGGCACAAACGGTGCAAAGGCTAAGGTATCATCCTTAACTCGCATACCAGCAAAGCCTTGAACGATTGCGAGCCATGAACCGGTCATCGACGTAATATGCAAGCCGTCGACCGTATCATTATTATAATTATCAAGATCAAGACGGGCTGTCCGTTCATACATTTCCACGGCCTTATCCTCATAATGCAAGTCCGCTGCTAGAATGGCATGGACGGCTGGTGAAAGACTGGATTCATGGACGGTCAACGGTTCATAGAAATCAAAGTTACGTTTCTTCTGTTCCGCCGTGAATTTATCCATGAAGTAATAGATTCCTTGCAAGACATCCGCCTGCTTGATATACGGTGACCGTAGAATATGATCCCATGACCAGTGTTGATTGATTGGCCGTTGATCAGCAGGAATACTTGAAACTGGCTTGACGTCCTTATCAAGGAAGCCATCTTGTTGAACGAAGATTCCCAATTTTTCATCATACGGGAAGTACATCCGGTCAACAATATCTTGCCACTTTGCAAGCTCAGCATCCGTGATTTGAAGTGCTGCACGCTTAGCGGCATCCACTTTCTTCAAACTCGCTAACGTGTATTCTAACGTCCAGCGCGCCATAAAGTTCGTATACCAATTGTTATTCACGTTGTTCTCATACTCATTAGGACCAGTGACACCGTGAATCATATACTGTTGTTTCCGTTCTGAGAAGTGGACCCGATCAGCCCAAAAACGTGAAATCCCCGTCAAAACGTCGATTCCTTTAGTCTTCAAGTAGATCTCATCACCGGTATAACGTGTGTAATTGAAGATGGCATACGCAATAGACCCATTTCGATGAATCTCTTCGAACGTAATCTCCCATTCGTTATGGCACTCAATTCCGTTGAAGGTCACCATCGGGTACAAGGCACCAGCCAAGCCCTGCATTTTAGCATTATGGAAAGCTCCAGCAAGCTGATTATACCGGTATTCCAGTAAGTTCTCCGTTACTTCTGGTTTCGCCAATGAAAGGTAGAACGGTACTCCGAACGCTTCGGTATCCCAATACGTCGCACCACCATACTTTTCACCAGTAAAGCCTTTTGGCCCCAGGTTCAGGCGCTTATCTTCGCCATAGTAGGTAGAGAATAACTGGAATAAGTTGAAGCGAATGCCTTGTTGTGCCGCATCGTCACCGTCAATCAACACGTCAGATAACTGCCAGCGTTTAGCCCAACCATCAACATGGGCCTGCCGTAAGTCCTCATATGACTGTGTGCTGACCGTTTCACTTAATTCGGCTAAGCCAGTCCGCATCGCCGCCATATCCGCGTAATCCCGTGAAGTCACCACGAGGACTCGTTTTTCAAAATTCTTGGTTTCATCCGGTGCTAACGTTCCCCGGAAGATATTTGTAACTGCCTTTTCGGTTTCTGGGGCGTTAATACCTCGAAAAGCCGTTTCATGAAGCATCTGCATGCCGAGCGTAAAGCGCGGTGTTCCGAAGTTATTCGGCTTCGTTTCTGCAAACATGCTGCCACCAGTAATCGCATGACTCTTGTCTAGCACTTGCCAGAACTGCTCATCATAGTTCGCATCTTCATTGAAGACGTCCGCATCAATTTGCGAAATAAATCCAATTTGGACCGGTTCCGCACCCAAATTGCGAACACTATAGTGCACATCAAATAACTCTTTTTGTGCAACGCTGACGAACCGATCAATCATGAATTGGACGCGCTTTTCACCCTTGGTAATAATAAATGAACGCCGTAAAATTCCCGTATGCATATCAAGATCCAACGTAAAGTCACTGACTGTGTCCTTCGCCAAATCAACTTGATCACCATCAATCGTGATATTGACTTTGATGAAATTGACCGAATTGATCACCTTACCGAAATAATCGGGATAACCGTTCTTCCACCAGCCGACCCGGGTTTTATCGGGATACCAGACCCCACCGATATAAATCCCTTTGAGGGTATCGTTAGAATAGTGCTCTTCAAACATTCCCCGCATACCCATGTAGCCGTTACCAATACTGGTCATGCTTTCCTGCAATCGCTTATCCGTCGGTACGAGTTCATGACTAATGACGTGCCACGGATCTACTTCAAAAATACGTTTCATTGTTGTTGCTCCTCCGTCGTTCGAAATTACCGAATAACATCTTTAGTTTCAGAATCAAAGAAGTGGGCCTTCGACATTTCAAAAGCAACTTCCACATTCTCACCCGGGTTATGATAATCACGTGCATCCACTTGGGCAGTAAATTTAGATTTGCCAGCTGTACAATATAACATGCTTTCGGCACCTAAGAATTCAGAAACGACGACCTTCGTCTTAACAATTGAATCTGACATCGCTTCAAGCGCAATTTGCTCAGCATGAATGTCCTCTGGTCGGATACCCACAATCATCTTTTTCTGGTCATAGCCTTGAGCCTTTAAAACTTTCAATTGACCTTCCGGGACAGCTACGTCGAGTCCCTCACCATCAGTTACCCGACCATCATGTAAGGTGGCATTGAAGAAGTTCATTGAAGGTGATCCCATGAAGCCAGCCACAAATTGATTAACCGGTTCGTTATACAATTCGTGCGGTGTCCCAACTTGCATGATCTTACCGTCATTCATAATGACGATCCGATCAGCCATCGTCATCGCTTCAATTTGATCATGGGTGACATAGATCATGTTGGTCTTCAAGCGTTGATGCATTTGAGCAATCGTAGTCCGCATATCGACCCGTAGCTTAGCATCCAAGTTAGATAACGGTTCGTCCAATAGGAACGTCCCCGCGTCCCGGACGATGGCCCGTCCTAAAGCAACCCGTTGCCGTTGACCACCAGATAAATTGGCTGGTTTCCGTTGTAGATAATCGGTTAAGCCCAATTGCTCAGCAGCGTTATCCACTCGCTTTTTGATTTCAGTATTACTGTAAGTTTTCCGAATCTTCAATCCAAAGGCCATATTGTCAAAGACTGACATGTTCGGGTATAGTGCATAAGTTTGGAAAACCATCGCGATATCACGATTTTTTGGTTCTACGTCATTCATGACTTGACCGTTCATCTTGAAGTCACCCTTAGTGATGTCTTCCAAGCCAGCAATCATCCGTAATGTCGTTGACTTACCACAGCCAGATGGGCCAATGAAGAAGATGAACTCCCCATCTTTAATATCAAGATTCATATCGGTAACTGAATATTTATCGTTACCCTCATATTTTTTGTAAATGTGATCGAGATTCATTTCAACCATCGAAATCCACTCCCTTGTTTTCTCACTTCTAAACTACTATTACACGTGCAATCGCCCGCAAACGGTTGCTTTTTGATCGATTACTCAAAGCTATTAATCAGCTAATTGGACTGGTCAGCAACTTTAGTTACCGCCGTATTAGTGGCATATTTAATTAATACTGGTTGACCATCAACTGTCAGCTTGCCATCCACAACTTCAGTAGGACCATCTGTTAACAGATTTTGATAGCTACCAGCTGCTAGCTTAGTCGCAACTGCTGTGACCTGACCTTTTAACGGAATCCAGGCTGTTAACGCTTCGCCAGCCGCACGGTAAGTAATCTTAACGATACCTTCTTCTACGACTGCCAATTGGTAGTCCGCAGCACGCAGTAATGGTAGTTGCTTAATAGTCACTAGCTTTTGAATCAGTGATGTCACGTCCCCATGACGATCTGCAACCATGGTGTCCCGATCGAACAATGATGGTTGGTGTTCGGCCAAAAATTCTTGCCCGTTATAGATTAACGGAATACCACGTTGCATGAAGATCCAGGTCAAGTTATTAACGGCTTCAGCTTTGCTGTGCATCAAGCTCATCATGCGTGCATTATCATGATTTTCCAAGAAGCGCATCTTGACATAATTACCAGGGAAAGTGGCATCTTGGCGTTGTAACAAGTCAACATACCGTTCGACCGTACTGCGTCCTTGCCAGTAATCTTTAAAATCACCGAAGACGTCGTAATCGTATGTCACATCAAAAGCTTGATAAAGTTCACTGTCAGACAGACCCGTGTAGCCTTGTGACCGCAGTTCCTCAATAAAACCACTGCCGGCTGACTCCGCTAACCATAACGTTTCCGGGTACTTCGCATTAACCTGTTTCCGCGCTTCAAGCCAGAAATCAAGTGGCACTAATGGCGCAACATCACAACGGTAACCGTCCACAAACTGGCTCCAATACAAGAGTGTGTCGATTTGATACTGCCACAACTCATGGTGACCATAGTCTAAGTCTTTAACGTCACTCCAGTCGCCGACCTTATTCGTCAACTGACCATCCGCGTCGTGATAAAACCACTCTGGATGTTCGGTTGCTAAGACTGAATCAGGCGAAGTGTGATTATAGACAATGTCTAACATCACTTTCATTCCTAATTCATGCGCCCTATCCGTGAGTGCTTTAAAGTCAGCTAAAGTCCCGTATTCCGGATTGATCCCACGGTAGTCCTTGATTGCATATGGCGAACCAAGTGTCCCCTTACGGTTGACCTCACCGATCGGATTGATTGGCAGTAGCCACAAAATATCGGTTCCTAAATCCTTAATTCGTTGTAAGTCAGCAGTTACGCCAGCAAAATTACCAGCTTCTGAGTAGTTTCTAACAAAGACTGAGTAAATCATCTCATTGCGTAATTGCGTTTGCGTATCGCGTGCCATTAATCTTCCTCATTTCTATGCTTACTAATTGACCTAAAGCAACATGGTTTGGTCAACTTCCGGATCTTTGAATTTTGTTTTCAGATATACCCACAACACAACGAAGGCCAAGCTGAGGGACTGCACGGTCAATTCGATGGTGACATCAAAATGAATTAAGCCAATCCCCATCGCTAACAGACTCCCAATCCCCATCATCATCAACGTTAAGTTAACGCCTTCGCGGAAATTCCGAATATGCGTGATCTTATTATGTCGTGACAAGAATAAGAAGAACGCCGCCCCATTTACGAGGATCAGGTTGACCCCCACAATAATTAATCCAAGTGCCATGAGCATAAATAGACCAATCATCACTTTATTGCTTTGATACCAAGAATTAACCAGAAACGCATGAGCGTTTGTCTTTAAGTTATGGCCTGGCACATACTTGGCTTTAAATTCACTACCGACCGATTTCACTTGAAACGTACTAGCATGTAAATTAATGACATTCTTGCGTCCTGCCATATCATCGTTCGTGAGATCGAAGCCAGCAACATTATCCTTAGTTTTAATAATGATTTGATGTTTGACATCCTTGAACCGCTGATCACGGTAGTTCGCAGTTTTCATTGCCGTTTGCATCTGATCACTGGCCATCATTTTATCAATGTGTGGTAAAAATGGTGACAGATTAAAATTCGTTTGGTGATTATAGTAAAACGGAATCGGCATGACCATTACCGCGGTCAAAAAGATAAATAAAACAATAATCTGTAACCAATTAAACTGATCACGGTTGGCAAACATTCTTCGAGGTGAGAAGAGGCTGCCAAAAAACCGGACCGGAAAGGCGGTTGTTTTGTTTTTCGTACTCTGCATCTAATTTCACCCCTACTAATATTTGAGTTAACCCTTGCTGCCACCAGCGAGCAATCCTGAAACGAAGAACCGTTGTAAGTAGAAGAACAAGGCAGCAATTGGTAACGCGACTAAGATTGCCCCCGCTGAGAAGAGCACAACTTGTTGATTTTGAGCGTTATTAATGAATGTCTGGAGCCCTACGGCAACCGTATAATGTGATTCAGACGTCAATAAGAACTTCGCCATCAGGTAATCTTGAACTGGTGACATGAAGGCCCATAACGCTTGAACCGCAATCATTGGTTTAACTAATGGTAAGACAATTGACCAGAAAATCTTGAAATTACCAGCACCATCCAACTTAGCTGATTCATCCAAATCATACGGAACATTGTCAAAGTAACCTTTCATCAGCCAAGTGTTCTGTGGGATCCCACCACCAATGTAAATTGCGGTCAAGAACCAGTAATGGTCCAAAGCGTTCAACATGTTAGCTAAGACGTAGTAAGCAGTCAAAGCGGCCATGGTTGGTACCATTTGAATTACGATGAAAAACGTTAGACTGAACTTTTTACCAGCAAAACGGTAACGACTATAAACATAGCCGGCTAACGTCACAACGATGACTTGAATGACCATACATGAGACTGAAATAATCATGGTATTCAAATACCAGCTACCATACAGGGTTTGCGTAAATAAGTTCTTAAAGTTAACCAACGTCCACTTACCACCAAAATCAAGGACGAAGGCTTGCACGTTAGCATCCTTAAACGCCGTGATGAATGTGATCAAAACGGGATAAATAATAATAATTCCGAGAATGACCATATACAGATACGTAAAGAATTCTTTCCAGAAACGGTGCCGACGCGCGCTATTTTGCTTTGAATTGGCATTCTTAGGTGCCACTGCTTGTGCATTATCCATAACACTAGTCCCCCATTTCAAACGCGTGGGTCTTCTTGAAGACAATCAATGAGATCCCGATAACTAAGACGGAAATAATCAACGTAACGGCCGCGGCCAATGAATACTGTGGTGACGTCCCCGTTGTTAACTTGTAGATCCATGAGATCAGGATATCCGTCCCACCGGCGTTAGCACCGACATCACCAGGGCCACCTTGGTTAAACAGATAGATCATCGAGAAGTTATTGAAGTTAAACGTATACTGCGTCACAAAGATTGGCGCTGCAATAGCAAAAATCGTTGGCAACGTAATCTTGTTGAACTTTTGCATTACTGTCGCACCATCTAGCGTTGCGGCTTCGTAGAGATCTTCTGGAATCGCTTGCAGGATACCAGTAATCATAACGTAAATGTACGGGAATCCTAACCAACCTTGAATCATAATAATAGCAACTTTAGTCCAGAACGTATCCGTCATCCAGTGGATCGGCGCAATGTGAGCAAATGGAACTAACGTATTCCATAAGCCGATGACCTGCACATTGATCGCACCAGCTGAATCATTAAAAATGTTTGAAAAACTCATAATTGATACAAACGCTGGAATCGCCCAAGGAAGCAAGAAGATCACTCCGAAGAAGCGCTTACCTTTGATGAAGTTTTGGTTAGCAATTACTGCGGTGGCAATCCCAATAATAATTTGTAACGTGGTTGCACATACGGTCCAAATAACGGTCCAACCAAAAACAGCGTTGAAGGTTGCCCGGTAACTACTCAAGAAGAACATTGATGTGAAGTTTTTGAACCCAATCCAATCCAATAACATAGCTGGTGGAATATGCGCAAAATCATAGTTCGTAAAAGCCATCAGTAGTGTAACCAATACTGGGAACACAATCGTAAAAACCATTAAAATATAGGCCGGTGTGGTTAATAAATAAGCAAAGCCACCATCTACTAAACTCGCACCTAACTCTTTAAACGTATGGGAGACCTTTTTACCATTATTAATTAACTGTGCAACGTGTTTCGCATCGTAAAGGTTTGCAATATAAAATACGATAAACACAATTGTCAATAGAATCTGCAACGTCCCATAGATCATCATGAACAAAGAGTTGTCTTCCATTGAGACTGAACCCAATGTGACTAAATTGGCAAATGCGCTAAAGCCCCCGAAGATGAACTCAGCAATAAATGCCAATAGAATAATAATGAAGCCAACACCTTTTATGGTCTGACCGTTATACAGCTGACCGAGCCCGGGAATAATTGACAGGCGTTGCGCTTTCTTTACATCCTTGACTTGCATGTCGCCCGCACCCCTTTCCTAAATAAATTCTAAATATCGTGCATTTTTCCTTTTAAAAAGGCTGAGACAAAACGAATTTTGTTTCAGCCCCCTTAAATTACAATTTTAATTACTTATCATACTTTTGTGAGATATTAGTTAAGATCGTCTTTTGCGCTTTATTAGCAGCTTGCTTTGGTGTCATCTTGCCGCTAGCAGCATTGGTAACCATCGTTTGTGCTGGTGTCCAAACTTCTGACATTTGTGGTAAGTTGATCAAAGGAACATCCTTGTCGTATTGCTTTGAAACGGCCGTAGCCATGTCATCGCCAGTACTTACAGCTTCCTTACGAGCAGCTGTGTTTGCTGGAATTTCACTAGCAGACTTGTAAAGCTTGTTTTGGTTAGTCTTGTTAGAGATGAAGTCTAACCAAGCTTGTGCAGCAGTCTTATGCTTAGAGTAGTTTGAGATTGCCCAAGCTTTACCACCGGCAAACGCTTGATAATCTTTGCCGTTATTCAACTTAGGTAAAACAGCAACACCATAATCGATATTAGACTTCTTGTAAGTTGCAGCCATCCAAGGGCCATCAATAACAGCAGCAGTCTTATTAGACGTAAATTGTGAGGTCACAAAGTTTTCGTTAGAAGTGACATTTTGCATCCCACTTGGCCAGTACTTCGTAAACCACTTCGTCATGTAAGTTAAACCTTCAACGGCGCCAGAATTGTTCAAGCCCATCTTCTTGGCGTTCGTATTGCCATCAGCAAAGACGTAACCACCATAACCTTTGATGACACCAAAGGCATTGTAGAAGTTTGTCCATTGAGTCAAGAAGGCAACTGACTTAGTCTTATCATTAGCGTAAGCATACTTCTTGTCAGAAGCTAACTTTTCAAGTTCCTTGAAGTTCTTAGGTGCAGTCTTGATTAGCTTCTTGTTGTAGTACAGAACGTCAGATTCGATCGTTACAGGCGCTGCATAAACCTTATTCTTATAAGTAACAGATTTCTTCCCCGTTGCGTTGTAACGACCACTGGTCAACTTGACTGTTGATAGTTGACCTTGTGACGCCATTTGACCAACCCGGTCGTATGGTGCCATTAAAACATCAGGACCCTTGCCGGAAGGACCATCCAGCTTCAAAGCATCGTCTTCATCAAGCATGGCCTTGTATGAAACCTTAACCTTAACGTTGTACTTCTTTTCAAACTTTGGAATCACCGATTTCATGTATGACTTATATGAAGGATCCGCTGAAACCTTTAACGTCTTGTCCATCTTTGAACTACTAGATGAAGATTTACTATTACCACAACCTACGAGCGTGAGTGCTAAACCAGTGGCTAGGACACCCATCCCCAACTTTTTCCAAGTACTCATAGTGCTTCCTCCTTGCGAAGTATCTTAATTCATTTACCATAATTTATTATGCAACTGTGCAAACGCTTTCGCAAGCGTTTTCGTAATGTTAACGTTAACAGAATCATACCAAAAATAAATCCTAACGCTTAAAAACGTTAGGATTTATTGGTCCATCAACCTTTATACCAATTTATATAAAGATTGATAAGTTAATTAAAATACATCACATGATTTATATATACCAATTTTAGGATAATCATGCACTCACATTGCTTATGCCGATTTAACGACTAAGCTACTCCAAGCTGGTAACGTCACTTGGCGTCCCCTATATGTTGCACCACCCTGTACAAGCAACACTTTACCACCAACAAACGGCAACAGATACGTTTGCGCTTGCGCACTTAAATTACAAACTATCGCTGCTTGTTTTTGACCATCATCAATGAGGTAGGTAAAGAGTTGTTCAGCACTTCCGAGCATAATGAACTGACCATTAGTAAAGGGTGCGCACTGCTTTAGCTGCAGCAACTGTTGATAATAGTGATAAATACTGTCGGGGTCAGCGATTTCTGCTTGCGCATTCATGTCATCAGTATCACCATGTTTCCATGGTAAGTGGTCAGAGAAACCATGATAAACCGTATTGTCCCATTGCATGGGGCCGCGCCCCGCCATTTTATGAGTTTGATTCAACATCCGCATGATTTCCACCTTAGACTTACCAGCGGCTTGAGCGCTCGCAACAAAGGTGGGTACCGTCTGGTCTTCAAAGTCCGCAATATCATGATAACGGATATTTGTTAATCCTAATTCTTCCCCATAATAAATAATGGGAATGCCACGCTGCAAATACAGGGCCGTCGCTAACGCCTTGGCACTTGCTTGCGGATAATCAGGATCACCGTAACGCGTGGCGACCCGAGCCATATCATGATTATTCCAGTAAAGTGTTGGTAGACTGGTGTCTGCTAAAGCCGCTTGAATACCGACCGTATTTTGCTTATAGGCCGTCACATCCATCGGTCGGGGCTGAAATGTGTCGGAGAAGCTCGGATCATCCTGGGTATTGTCGTCCGCAAAAGTTCTGAACGTAATCACTTGATCACACTCATCCGTACCTAGTGTCGTATAGTCGACCATCAAATGGGGGTCAGCGGATGACGCTTCACCGACGACGTACGTATCCGGGTGCTTAGCTTTGATTGCGGCGACAAAGTCGTGTAAGTACTGATGCACTTTCGGTAAGTGGGCATAAAACATATCGCTAATGATGGGTGTCGAATCACCAGTCCGATTTGGATAAGTTTGGCGAAAATCTGCTTTAGCCAGATGAATAAACGCATCTAACCGGAGACCATCAATCCCCTTTTCAACCCAAAACTCAGCAACATCACGCATCGCCTGTTGCACTGCCGGATTCTTCCAATTGAGGTCCGGCATCCGTTTATCAAACAAGTGGAAATAATACTGTGAGCCGCCTGCCGGATCCTTCGCCCAAACACTGCCACCGAAAAATGAGCCCCAGTTGTTTGGGCGCCCACCATCGGCTGCGGGATCTTGCCATAAATAGTAGTCCCGATACTTACTCTGTGGATCAGCGAGAGCTTGCTTGAACCATGGATGCTGATCTGAAGTATGATTCAAGACAAAGTCAAAGATAAGATACATGCCGTGCTCATGGACCGTTTTAATGAGCGTCTCAACGTCCGTCATGGTCCCTAAGCTCGAATCAACTTGGTAGTAATCCGAAACATCGTAGCCATTATCAACCTGGGGTGATTGATAAATTGGGTTTAACCATATCGTGGTAATCCCAAGTTGCTTCAAATAGGGAATCTTCGCGGTAATTCCCGGAATATCACCAATGCCATCGTGATTACTATCGTTAAAACTCTTAGGATATATTTGATAAATCGTTTGTTGATCATACCAATGCTTGCTCATCTATCCAGACTCCTCTTTAACGGGTCGATTCAGCCACCGACAACCGTGAATTAATGATGATTTTTTCTTGATCATGCCGCCCGCGAGAACGATCAGTATGGTTGATATTAGCCAATAATAGCCGTGCAGCAGCTCGTCCCATTGCTTCAAGCGGTTGCTTCATCGTTGTCAACCGTTTGGCTGCAATCTGATTTAATAACACGCCATCAAAACCGATAATGCCATATTCTATGGGAACGCGACCACCTTGATTAATAATTGCCGTTTCAACGCCGATCGCCAACCGATCACTTGCACAAATAAACGCCGTATTACGTGGAAAACCAGACCAATGGCTCTTCACATACGCAGTTGCAACGTGTGAATGATTGGCTAATCGAATAATCTGAGCGCTAATATGATGTGTCGTGACGTACTCTCGAAAACCTCGTTCACGATCTAGCTCAAACGGTTCGGCAATAGCGATACCAATAAAGACAAGATGCGTATAGCCCTGTTCCGCGGCATAACGTGTACTTTCCCAGACCGCCTGATAATTATTAGTATCAACGTAGTCGTATCCCTGACGATTGCTACCAACAAAGACGACTGGCTGATTAAGACGTTCGACCCATGCGTAATCGGCTTGCCGAATACCAGTCAAAATATAGCCATCACATTCGCCAACCTCATAGCTATTGCGCGTCGCAATCTGCAAGGCGTATTGATGTTGATTCAATTCATTCGCAATCCCCGCGAGCAACATCATGTAATAGGGTTCCGTCGTGTCCATGTCTTCAAAAATCGTTAATTTTACAACCCGGGTTCTCCGCCCTACTAGGGCTCGCGCTGCCGCATTCGGATGATAGTCTAGCTGTGTCATCACATTTAAAATCATCTCTCGAAGCTCAGGACGAACCTGTTCCGGATGATTAATGACTCGTGAAACTGTCATTTTTGAGACATTAGCTTTTTTCGCGACATCGTTTAGCGTTATCATAATCAAAATACCCCCCTAACTTACTACTGTAAGGACTTGATTTGGTGGACGGAATGGCGTTTAACAATTTGATGAGGCACAATTACTGCCGTTGATAATTCATCAGCAGGATGGTCAGCCATCGCAATCTTGGCCGCTTCTTCACCTAAACGCTGTGGAAAGACCGCAATCGATGTCAGCATCGGGTGCGCTAAATCAGAAAAAATGGAGTTATTAAAACCAATCAGTGAGAATTGTTTAACTTTCCAGTTCGGATCATTATGGAGAACCTGTTGTAATTTCAACGCCAACATATCATCTACGGCCACAAACCCGGTAACATCTGGATACTGTTCAAAAAACTTATGTAGTGTTTTAACACCCGCCGCATGAGTCTCAAACCGTTCTTCCAACATAATATTTGGTAACTGATTTTGCATCATTACACGTTGATAGCCAAGCATCCGATCACTTTGCACCATCCGTGATAAATCTGAATACAAAAACCCAATGCGCCGGTGTCCATGATCAATTAGATATTGGGCTGCATCCGTTCCGGCTTGGATATTATCATTATCAACATACGATGTTTTATTGACGTCTTGGTAAGGTTTACCAATCACAACGTATTGGACATCAAATTGCTTCAAGCGCTCAACAACTGGGTCATTTTTTTCAGAATACAGTAAAATAAAAGTTTTGATATGGCCTTGTGCAATCATGACATCAATATTATGCACCAGTTCATCACTTGAAATCCCCGTTGCTAGCGTTGTCATTGCGCCATTCTTACTACAAACTTCATTGATACCCCGAATCATCTCTAAGAAAAATGGGTTAGAAAAGATTTCGTGATGATCTACTGGTAGTACCACCCCGATTGTATTACTAGCCTTAGTTGCTAAATTCTGCGCATTAAAATCCGGCGCGTAATTTAACTCCCGCGCCGCTTTAATGACCTTGTCACGTGTTGGCTTACTGATAATCTTGCTACCATGCATTGCACGTGACGCTGTTGAAGGCGAAACACCTGCGCGCTGGGCAACATCTTTGATCGTTGCCATCATGATCCCCCCGATCTATTTGAATCCATCTCATTAAATATAAAACGTTTTCATCGTTATTGCAAGCGATTGCATAAACTTGCATTATTTATTTAATTATACTTTATAACAAAAAACTGTGCCCAACAAAATCGGCACAGTTGTGAGTATTTAACTAATAATTGTTTCCAGACCAGCTGCCAAAATACCACCAAGCAATGGACCAAACATTGGAACCCAGGCATAACCCCAATTAGCCAACCCTTTATTAGGAACCGGGAGAATCGTGTAGGCTAATCGTGGCGCCCAATCACGCGCCGGATTAATCGCAAAGCCTGTGGTTCCACCCAAGGTCTGACCAACGACAACAATGAGCAGCCCCACCATCAATGGCTTTAATCCCTGGGTAAAGTTACCGAGATTCAACAACACGAAGATAAAGAAGAAGGTCGCAATCGTTTCGCTTAGAAAATTAAATACCGGGTTACTGATGGCTGGACCAGTTGCAAAAATGCCAACTTGATTGCCATCTGCCGCCGTTTTGGCAGCTTGAAAGTGTGGGTAGTACTGAATAATAACGATTACCGCGCCGATAAAGGCCCCTAAGAACTGGCCTAATAAGTACGGCCAAACGTTAGCCATTGGCAAATAACCGAATAACGCAAAACCAACTGTCACCGCTGGATTTAGATGACCATCCGAACCAAATTGTCCGGCAACATAGACCCCAAACGTAACGGCTAGGCCCCACGCCAAGCAAATAAACGTCCAATTCTGATGGCGTGCATAATTACCCTTTAAATTCATGGCGGCACCACTACCAACCCCAAATACAATTAACACCATGGTACCTAAAAATTCACCTAAAAAACCGTGCATGTTTCGTCACCATCCTACTTGATTTTTAATGGCGCTAATTGAGCTTCGACATCCGCAAGTGGCACAGCCGCCTGTAATAGCGATGCGGCCGTGTAGGCACTCTCAATGAGTGCCGTATCATATAAATGGACCGTTTTATCACTCATTTCAATGGCCATTTCCAGATTCATTTTGGCACTACCAAGATCATAAAAGGCCAAGAGTTCATCCGCATGATTTGCATCAAACGCTTGTGTAATTTTGGTCAGGCTGGTTCCGACTTGATTGTCATCCGTACCACCAGCAATCGTAATCGAAACGTCCTGGGCAACTTGCCCTAACAAACGCTGAATACCTGCGGCAATTTCTGGGACGTGTGAAACAACTACAATTCCTAAACTCATAAGATTCCCTCCGTATCCAGTAACGTTGTAAATAAATAACCACTCGAGACAGCACCTGGATCAAGGTGTCCCACTGAACGTTCACCTAGATAGGATGCTCGCCCTTTTTTAGCCACCATCGGTTCGGTGCTAGCAACTGCATCATCGATAACATCCTGCGTCAATTCGCCCGCTTGGACCGCCTGAACAACCGGCGCCCACACATCAATCAGCGTCTTATCGCCGGTTGTCGCGCCACCCCGCTTTTCAATCCCAGCTAATGCAGCGGCCAACAATCCACCTAAATCGCTATCAATCTTACTTTGCTTTGCCATTTCTAAGAAAGCTGTTCCGTACAATGGTCCAGAAGCACCACCGACTTTGCTAATCAATGCCATCGCCGTTGCTTGAAATAGTTTAGTTATGTCTGCTGGTTGCGTGGCAAGTGCTGCCTTAACTGCTGCTAGGCCCCGAGCCATATTACCCCCATGGTCACCATCGCCAATCGGCGTATCTAATTCACTTAGGTAACTTTGGTGTTGTTCAATCTGATCAGCAAACTTATTCAGCCATACTGTTGTGTTCTCAACTGTTAACATTCTCAATTCCTCCTTATGACCACGCGATTGTTTTGACCGGGTACTGTAAGTAATCTAGCCATTGAGATTCAGCAACATCGAATATCGTCAGTGAAATACCGGCCATATCAATCGAAGTCATATAATTACCAACCTTCATAAAGGCCGGTTGAATGTGCCGTGTTGCCAGTTCATCCAACAAGTCATGGCAAAAGACATACTGATCCATCAATGGCGTCGCTCCCATACCATTAACCAAGAACGCATACTGATGATCTGACTGTAGGTGTAATTCATCATCTAATTTACCTAGCAATTCCTGAACAAGTTGTTTGGATGGCTTGATTTTTTCGCGCCGATAACCTGGTTCGCTATGGATTCCGACGCCAAACTCGATTTCATCATCTGCCAATTCAAAGCCAGGTTTGCCGACTTCCGGCACCGTCGCTGCGGATAATGCGACCGCAATCGTTTTAATCCGTGGTAAAACATGCGTTGCTAAACTTTCTAAATCATCCAAATCAGCGCCTTGATCCGCGGCCGCCCCAAGTATCTTATGCATAAAGATAGTGCCGGCAACCCCGCGACGACCCTGAGTATATAAACTATCCTTAACAGCAATGTCATCATCAACGACAATCGATTTAACTTGAATATCATCTAATTCAGCCATATCTTTCGCCATATCGAAATTCATGACATCACCAGAATAATTCTTCACGACTAAGAAAACGCCCTTACCTTGATCGACAGCCTTAATTGCCGCATAAATTTGGTCTGGCGTCGGTGAGGTGAAAACCTGTCCTGCCACGGCAGCGCTGAGCATGCCAGGACCAACAAAGCCGGCGTGGGCGGGCTCATGACCACTCCCGCCACCACTAACAATTCCAACTTTTCCCCGCATTGAATCTTGATCACTACGAACCATTGCTTCGGTATCCGGTAATTTAGTTAAATATTGAGGATAGGCACGTACTAACCCATCAACCATTTCGTCGACGACATTCTTGGGATCATTAATTATTTTTTTCATTTTTGTTGTCCTTCCTTTCTCGAATTAACAAGTTAATTGTAAATGAATCCGCTTTCAAAAATAATGGACAGTTTTGTTATTTTGTCCGCCAGCTTCCGACAAGCATGGTCATTCGAATGCGTTATAATAAAATCAAACTAACAATATAAGAAGGTGTTCCCATGCAAATCATTAATGAACCTCAAAATGCCCTGAGTCAAGCAACTCAGGGCATTCAATGGGCCTATCCAAATTTAACATGGGTACCAAATACATTCGGATGTTACGACAGCAACTTTCAAGATGATCAGATTCCGTTAATTGCTGGTGGGGGCAGCGGTCACGATCCGGCACACTGGGGTTATGTTGGGCCTGGTATGTTAACTGCCGCAATCATGGGAACGGTTTTTCAACCCCCTACATCTCAAGAAATCGTTAAAGTCACAAAACAGGTGACACGCCAGCGTCGCGTTTTTTTCATTGTTAAAAATTTTCCAGCAGATGTTAGTGCGTTTACGGCTGCTCAACAACAACTGAAAAAGGAACATTGGCAAACTGGTCTATGTATTGTGGCAGACGATATTTCCGTGGATCATGAATCTTTAAAACAGCGCCGACGAGGAGTTGCTGGCACGATTTTAGTGCATAAAATTCTTGGTGCCGCTGCAGCTCAGGGGGCCTCTATCGCTGAATTGACCCACATCGCTGCCGCCCTAGTGCCAAACATTCACACGATTGGGGTTGCTGCTAGCGGTGCCCGCATTCCAGGACAGTCAACGGCATCGTTTAACTTGAATCCTGGTGAAATTTATTACGGTATCGGTATTCACGGGGAACCCGGTTATCGGCGTGAACCTTTTCAATCGTCAGAACGACTCGCACAGGAATTAATTAGTAAATTACGTCTCAACTTTAAGTGGCATGCTGACGACCATTACGCCGTTTTCGTTAACTCCCTCGGTGGGACAACGCCCATGGAACTCATGGTGTTCAATAATGATGTTCACGAATTACTCACCTTAGCCGCACTAACAATCGACTTCAACAAAGTGGGAACTTTTTTAACTGCTAACGGGATGCATGGGTTGTCATTAACCTTACTCAGCCTAGCCGACCCTGACTGGTTAACTGCTCTAAACCGACCCGTCAAAACTGCTGCTTGGCCTAACTAGTTCAAAATTTCGAGTGTCATTTCGATGGCCGCAATAGCGTGCTGAGAAAGCACCTCATAATCTTCAGGATGATTCGCAACGATATTATGCGTTAACGATTGTGCGATTCCCAAGCACAGCAACCAGATTAGGGCCGCCGTTTCTGTTGTATTGGCGTGCGTTAGTTCAGTCAATAACGTGGCTAAGTGGTTACCGACAAGTGCCGTCACGTCAATTTCATGCTGCGTGTTAATACATTCTGCATAAAATTGACGATTCGCATCTAACTCGTAACAAACTAGTTTAATAATGTCGATCCAAGGCAAATAATTCAGATTATGTTCAACCGTTTCAGTCAGGGTGTCATCAATAAACCAGGTTAATAATTCATATTTATCTTGAAAATAATCATAAAATGTTTGCCGTCTAAAATCGGCGGTGCTCATAATTGCCGTCACGGAAGTTCGGCTAAAGCCCCTCACTAGGACGACGTCATGAAAGGCTTGTGCAATTTTCTTTTTTGTAATGTATGCCATTCAAACGCCTCCATACTGCCTTTTATCAACATTGTAGCGATAACTGCAACCCATGTCCAACGGAAGCCATATTCCGGATTAATTGACCACTAGGAGAAACGCTACATAATGTCATAGCGTTTCTCCTAGTGATATTTTTATATTACTTATAACCAATAATTTCAGGTCTAGTAATTCTCAACAAATTCCCCTAAAATACATTCAACACACTTAGGGGGCTTCAATTATTATGACATCATCACTCACGGTTCGGCGTATCCCGTTACTCGGTGCTTTAATTGCCATGCAACTTATCTTAGGAAGTTTACTGTCAATTCAACTATTGCTAACCAAGATATCCTTCGCGTTTATTATTATTGGTTTAACGGCCCGTTTATTTTCACCACTAGTTACAGCCGGCAGTAGCGCGATTTCCTCCCTACTCGGAATG
The DNA here is from genome assembly GCF_049745435.1 of Lactiplantibacillus sp. YT640. NCBI lineage: Bacteria > Bacillati > Bacillota > Bacilli > Lactobacillales > Lactobacillaceae > Lactiplantibacillus > Lactiplantibacillus sp. YT640. Next base: position 164,937 of record NZ_JBMNVY010000002.1, on the reverse strand, counting down.
CTGCTCTTCCCAAAGTTCACCTTTTTTCCTGGTTTTATCCTAACCGCTTTTCTGACCGGGTTAGTCTTTGGATACGCCTTTCAACATCAAACTTCACTGACACGCGTTCTCGTCGCTAACTTTATCGTCGTCTTTATTCTCAATTTGTTTCTAAACAGCCTCTGGCTTCATCTCATGTACTTAACACCATGGTCCGTTTTGCTAACAACGCGCATGATACAAGAAGTCATAACCTACGTCTGCTACTCAGTTATCTTGATCGCCCTATTTAAGATTCCGATTCTGAACCAGCTCACCGCACGCTTTAAGTGACGGTGGTCATTAATTATTTCGTTAATTAAGTAATGACTGGTGGTACTTAATTTAAAGCTAAGTAAAAAACCAAGGGCCACAGTACATTGCTGTGACCCTTAGTTTTTGTGCAAACAATTGATTGTCATACGACCCCGTCAGACCTACCAACAGTGCCGAACTCGACTTCGTATTAATTTAATGCTGCCACCATTCCGGCCAAAAATTCAGCGGCACCGCCCACGAAAATTTGTTGTGAATGCTTGAAGATTGGCGCTTGTTCATCCGTATTCACAGAAAGAACGTGTTGCGCACCAGCCATGCCAGCCAAGTAATCATCATCACCAGCGACGCCAATGTTGATCAAGACTTCTGGTGCAACCGTCACTGCTGAGGCACCAATTTGTTGCTCAATGCTAAATTGTTCCATAGCCGTTAGCGGCTGGGTAACAGCCAATGCTGCACCAATCCACTTGGCCAATTGTTGGGCTTGAAGCAATACTGCCGGTTCCATCGCGCCTCGACCTAATGCCACGACGCGTTTCGCCGTAGCAATACTGCCGACATTGACTGGCACATCCCTAGTCAAATTCAAGCGTTTTACGACCCGATGTAGGTCGGCCACGACTAGGTGCTCAGGAGCTGTGTGGGGTCCCGTTGTCGGGACATCGGCCACTTCGTCATTCAGGCTCGTCGTGGCAAAAGTCAACGCCAATTGCGTATCCGTGCCAACAATCAACGGTAGTGTCGCCACGTCATTTTGCAAGGCACTTAACGGCGAGTGTTGCGTATAGGCTAGATCACCGATCAATGGCATCAAAATTTTAAACGGCGCCAAGGCATTTTGGCTGGCAAACATTGCCGCCAATTGCGCTGCGTCTGTAAATGGGCGCTCATCATCGGCCTGTTGGGCCGCATTGTAGACACTAGTCTGTAAGGCGGCCGTAATCGCCATTGCTGGCGCCAAGGCAGTTAACGGCGGCTGTTCTGTCAGCGCTAACTGTCGTGCCTGGTCTGTGGCATGTTGCCATATTCCCGCTGTAATCGCCCCGGCAAATAATTGCCCCAAGCTTTGCGCCCGTTGCATCACTCGTTGTCCTTGTCCCAATTGACCGATTTGATCAGCGGCCGTAACCGGGACATCGGTGAGTTGAACATCCGCGATGGTCAATCCGTGTAACCCTAAAGGGGTTATTGGTTGGCTGACCGTGACGCCTGGCTGATCAGCACTAATAACAAAGGCCCCTGTAGCATTCGGTGGTGTCTGTGCGAGAACTAAATACTCAGTTGCCTGTGTAACATTCAATACCGTTTTAACCGCACCGGACAGTTGCCAGCCAGCTGTTACCGGCGTTGCTTTGACGGTACTACTAGCCATGACTTGTTCCGGTAATGCCGCGAGTCCAAAAACACCTGATTGTGCACAATACCGTTGGCGTTGTTGCGGGGTTCCAAACGTTAATATTGCATCCTCAACTTGCCAACTACTGGCAAAACTCATAGCGAGCCCAGCTGAACTTTGCGCCAGCGCTAATGTACTCAAAACCCGTTGGCTCAGGCGGTCATCTGGTAGTGGATCGTCCAAAGCCAATTGCTGGGCAAGCGTTGTCAGTGTCGGTCGATCGACTTTCCCAGTCGACTCCATCTGCATGGCGAGTCCCATCAATTGCTCACGTGCCAGTGCCATCAACCGTTGCCACAATCCCGTCTGTCGTGCCGTTAAATGTAATTCCATTCCGATCCCTCACTTCATCCGTCATCTATTAAGTCTAACTTACCACATTTTTAGCCTGCTAACGAAAAAAGCGAATAAACATTATCACTATTGAACGCTGCCGAATCCACCGGTCGAAAAACAGTCGTCCGGATTAAACATCCGTCGACTGTTGAAATACGTATTATTACTGCTGGTCATCTAAATCTGCCGCCATAAACCCATGTTCTAAAATCGCCATGTAGGTTTTTGCGCGACTGACCACCCATTCGATATCGGCCATCGATTCAACTTGATGATTCTCACGCATATAGGTCTGAAATTCCATAAAAATCTGATTGTAAACACCCATAATCAAAGCAATCGTTGCATCACGATCAACATCCGCACGCAGCGTCATTTTATCCAGCACCTGACTGATCATTTCCCGGGAAATAGTCATCGACTTAGTATACAGGATCTTCATTTGTGCCTGTATCTTTACCGGCAAGCGCTCCAGCGCGCCATACGCGTCAATCAAGACCTTCATTTCATCCGGGTGGTCTTTACCAAACGCCGCCTTGTAACGCGCACTCCGCACCATCAACGTGACTAGGTCATCTGGAACATCAAAAACTTGTTGATTAATGGTGGCAATAATCGTGTCAGTAGCAAGCTGAACAGTGGCCAAATACAAGCGCTGTTTGCTACCGTAATAATGAAATAATAGGCCCTTAGACACCGTTGCCGCGGACGCAATCACATCCGTTTTAGCATCTCGATAGCCACTGACGGCAAAGGTGTGCATGGCCGCGTGCATAATACGCTCGACCTTCGCCGGGTCTTTAGGAACAGGTTGTTTTACTGCCATGTCACGCACTCCTTTCGTTTACTGAGCTAGATCACGCCGCCGATAACTTAGTGCTGCTACTACTAATATTAGCACAGTTAATAACAGGCACCAGCTACTTGTCGTTCCATCTAAGGGCTTGATTGGTACCTTGTTAACAAAGCCAAGGGGCGTTAAACGGCGTGCCCATTTTGGCAAATCAATCAAATTACCAAGATACAATGAGAAGAAGGCGTAAAATACCCAGATCCACGCAGCATACCGCCATTTAGGTCGCCAGCCCGCTAAGGCACTCGTCACCGCTACCATCACTAACATCGCCGGTGCATAGGCCGCAAACACGTGCCAATAGGTCACCCAACTGATGGGCTTGACCATACTCGTCAGGCCCATCAAATACATACCACTTAGACCGGCAAGTAAAACGAGCAGTCCCGTTACGATTGCCCAGCCGGTATAGCTTGCCCACACGTGCCACCGTGATGTGGCCGTCGCATAAACTTGATGTAGATAGCCTTTTTGTTCATCATTGACCAGTTTGAGCATTAACTGTACTGCTGGAACCAGTGCAACGATCACCATGACGATAGCCAACACAGCAATGAAATTTTTGACGATCAAGCGATTCGCTGCTGCTAAAGCTAACGCACCTAGCAGTTGTTTGATCATTGGATTGCTCTTTGCCAGATCGCCAATCGTATTAAAGACGGACGCATACGCGGCACCTAAGATAAAGTTCCCTAGTAGCCATGCAATAATCAGACCATGTGCCTGCCGCCATAATAGGGTCACGGGACCCCGCAACAAACCGCTAGCCTGTCGCCGACCGCGCCGTGATTCGACTAAGCCCGCGCCCAAGTCCCGATAAGCATTAAGAGCTGCAGCCAAACTTAAACAACCAAGACCCAGTAATACATACAGACCGATTGGTAACCAATCATTGGTTTGATACGCATCTAATTTTTCAATCCAACCAAAGGGGATCCACCAAGTCAGGTCTGGACGGTTAACATCCGTGCCCATTCGTGCAACGTACATGACGCCCAGTAGCAAATAGCTCAGCATCGTCGTACCACTCGCACTAGTCATTACCTGTGCAAGTAACAGCGTCAACATTCCAAAAGCCCAGCCTAAGCCCCCTAAGCCCAGACCAATTAACCAATTACCTGGCGTCGTCGCTCCCGGAAGCTTGGCGACGGTCAGCCCGAGGGCAAAAAGAAAACCAATCAAACCATTTAGCGCCGTTAACTCAGCTGCCCCGGCGAATAGTGGTGCTAACCGACCGACCGCGTGGGCACGCACTAGCTCTAGCAGGCCATCATCTTCATCCCCGCGCGTCGTAACCACGGCCACCATGATATTCATCACAATCATGACGATGGCCATAAAAACCATCATTTCAGTTGCAAACACCTTGGCCGTCGTATATGGCGATTTGGCCGAAAACGCACCAAATAAGGAAATCATCGCGGGCGTTTTAAGCGTTTTGACAATTTCATTCAGTGCCATCTGAGTGCCATAAATACCATCAAACTTCGCGGCGATGGCCGTGAATAGCCCCGTCAACACGACGACCCAAATGAGCAACTTTTTCCAATCTCGTCGTAAGTTGAACCGTATCAGTAATCCGGTACGAGCAAATAGTTGTGTTGCCATCAGCATCACTTCCCCTTCACCGGTTGTTGTTCGGTCGTGTAATAGCGCATGAATAAATCTTCTAACGTTGGTGGGGTCGTTGTTAAGCTGATCAGTTTCCGACTCGCCAAGTACTGCACTACCGGCGTCAACTGGTCAGCATCGACGGCTAGACTGACGTGGTTATCTCCGTGGCGCGCTGTGACCCCGTGAACACCAGCTAGGGTGGTCAAGTCAGCCAAAGGCAGTCGTGTTTGCACATCGACCGTGGTTCGGGTTAAGTGCCGCATCTCAGCTAACGACCCCGTTTCAACAATCTGTCCCTCACGGATAATACCGATGCGATCACACATTTTTTCCACTTCTGACAGAATATGGCTAGATAACAGGACGCTCTTCTCTCGCCGTTTTAAAGCCAATACTTCATTTTGAAACGTCTGCTCATTTAGCGGATCCAGTCCGGACGTTGGTTCGTCAAAAATATATAGATCAGCATCCGTTGAGAGTGCCGCAATCAAGGCCACCTTTTGCCGATTACCTTTAGAATAAGTGCGCGCTTTTTTACGCGGATCCAGTTCGAATTGTTTAATTAGCGCGTCCGTCTTAGCCGTATGCTGACCACCGTTTAGTTTAAGAAACAAGTCAATAATTTCCCCACCACTTAGATTAGGCCATAAATAAACATCGCCTGGCACATAAGCAATTCGCTTATGAATCGCCACACTATCCTGCCAGACATCGCGACCAAAAATCGTCGCCTGCCCACCACTAGCTTTTAAAATTCCAAGTAGTACCCGAATAGTAGTTGATTTACCAGCACCATTCGGACCGATAAATCCAAAAACTTCCCCCGCGTTGATTTCAAAATTAATATCCTTGAGAGCCTGAAACTTCCCGAAATGCTTTTGCAAGTGACTAATCCTTAATAACGGTTCTTTATCCATATGACTCACTCCCATCCTTCAAATTCGAGCATCTTATTGTTGATGCTGCAATCATAGGCGCCGTTGACTAGTAAGTCAATGACTAGCCAGTCAATCAGTTAAAAATTTCATTTTAAACATCTAATCCGCTTGAAACTGGCTTCTGAGGCTAGTCAAGTCAACAAAAAAACTGTTTTGGCGATAAACTTTACTCGCTAAAACAGTTTTTTGACATCTGAATTTCTATGGCAGAACCAGAAAGATATATCGTCTTCATTAGCCACTAGAAGATAGTTGGGACTAACCCACCATCCGCCCGCAATGCTTCACCAGAAAAACTGCTAGCAAACGGACTAGCGATAAACACTGCTAACCGACCAATTTCTTCCGGCCGAATCAAACGCTGAATTTGTGATAGTGGTCGATGATTAATCATAAAGTCATGCTCCCACTGATCCTTTGGCAAATCTGAATCAGCATACATATCATCTAACATTTTCTGAACACCTTCTGTTAATGTCGAGCCGGGCATAACCGTGTTAACCGTTACGTGGCTACCAACTGTTAACTTCGACAGACTCTTCGCTAAAGAAAGGTTCATCGATTTAGTCATCGAATATTGGGGCATTTCCCCCGAAGGCATAACTGCTTCTTCACTCGCAATAAAGATAATGCGTCCAAAATCTTGGGCTAACATTGCAGGTAAATAATGTTTTGCCAACCGATTGCCAGACAACACGTTCACTTTAAAGAAGCGTTCCCAAGTTGCATCGTCAATCTCATCGTAAGCCATTGGCCCAAAGATTCCCATATTGTTGACCAATACGTCAACCGTTGGAATTTGTTGAAACATTTTGTCAGCTTGCTGCGGATCACTAATATCATACGGTGCCGCCACTGGATGAGTTGTTGGGTATGCCGCTGCGAGTTCATCCACAACCGCTGCCACCGTATCTGTGCGGCGACCATTAATGACCACATCCGCGCCTTCCTTGGCAAATGCTACCGCAATTGCCCGTCCGATTCCCTTAGTCGAACCAGTGACCAAGACCCGTTTCCCTGCTAATCCCATTTCCATGCTCAAAGTTCCTCCGTTCTAATTTAAATTGCTCGTTAAGTCTAACTAGTTTGATCAATAAACACAAATAATCGGTCCTCACGGGTATTAATCTAACTCGTTTATTTCCCGGGTAATAATCGCAAAAAAAGCACACCAGTCTCCTGGCATGCTAATTATGTACGCATCTTAATCCGCGCTTGATTTCGCATATTCTTCTAACACTGGCATAACGTAGCGTTGTTCTGCTTGCTTACGTGCCATGATGGCATCATCCATATCAGCAAACTGCTGATTCAAAACTAAGCGGCCCCGATACATTAACCGTGCGACCCACTTCTGTGAGCATCGGTCAAAGGAAACACCAATGACCCCGCTCCGATTCCGGCTATTCGGTTTCAATCGATCGACCGAAGTTCCTTGATAAAGCGGTAAGTTATCACTACGTCCCATATTTTTACGGGTTTGCGGATTTTCAAAAATATTCTTTCGACTAACATCTGCCCGTAAACAGCCACAGCTCTTCGTAATCCCTTTCCGTAACCGATAACTATCGACAACTACTTGTCGTCCACATGAACACTGACACAACCACCGTGCATTACCATTCGGCGCACTTTCAGCCCGTTCGATAACGGTCAAACGGCTGAAAGTCTCACCAGTTAAATCCTTAAGTCGCATCAAAATCACCTCACTAAGCTTTCTGTGTAATCAGCTCAATTGTCTTCAACACAATCGAGCTTGTACTATTTAAGTTAACCCGATTATATGAAATATTTGTGACGAATAAAAAAACTTTTATAGTAAAATTCGCGCAATATCCATTAATTTCCAGCTGATTAACTAACACTCAACCTATTCCAGCTTTGTCTTTTATTTAGAATACTACTATTATGATTATATGTCACTTTTTATCATTTATATTATCATCAGACCGGTAAACACAAAAAAACGTTAGTCTCAGAATAGTCTAACGTTTTATATGTTAATTGTACAAACAATTATTGCCAATCACACAAACCAGCCCAGTGGCGCGAGCCCTAACCAGCTCAGAACGTTAACGTTAGTGTCAGTCGCAACAAATGGTCGTAAAGTCTGCTTAATTTCTGTCGCATTGGCTAGCGTTTGCAGATCATACCAATACTGGCCCTTTTTACTATGACCAACTAAGGTCCACCGACCTAACGACTTTAATGCCGGTTTCTCGGTGTCAAGATCAGCAGTCAATGCACTCACAAAAACGTGCATCGTCGGCATCCAGGCCCCGTCGTACTGTTCAGTGTCACGCCGTAACTGGCTGATTTGATTCTGCAAACGATGCGCCGTCCGATACAGTCCTAATACCGCGAGAAGTCCTACTAACAGCATTAGCATCCAGACGCCTATTAAATCTGTATCACCCCGATGAAGATCAGAATCAAAAACAATCCCCATACCACAACCCCTGCATAAAGACTGAGGTTGATCGTATTCATCGCCCGATCACGTAACTGCAAAGCTACTTGCAAACGAATCTTAGGATCAGTTGGTGCCATTGTCGTTTGCTGTAATGCTGGTTGGTCGCTGCCGGTATACACAATCTGAACATCTGGTTGCTGTACTTGCACTTGGGCGAGAACTTGAAACGCGCTGTTACTGTTGCTCATGTCAGCCGCGATTGCTTGCGGCACATACTCACTAAAGACCCGATAAATCGTCGGCACTTTTTTAAACTGATACCAATTTCCATGAATAGCCATCAATAAATAGCGTCGCTGCGCTTGCGCATTCAGCCATGCCAACTCCTGTTCAGAACCTTTGATCAAAAATCGATGCCGCCACATACCTACCACTTCCATTTTAAAAGTTTAAACAAATCCAATTGGTGCCAATCCCAGCCAACTTACAATCGATACAGAAACGCTATCTTCCACAATTAGCTGTAGCGATTGCTTGATTTCCGCAGCACTTGCCAGCGTCTTCAAGTCATACCAGTACATCCCGTGATGATCTTGACCGACGTAAGCCCACGCCCCTAGACCTGCCACTTTTTCTGTATCCAGCTCAGTGGACATGTTTTTCAAGAAAACGTGCATCGTTGGCCGCCAAGCATCATCATATTGTTGCGTAATGACTCGCAGCGCATTCGCCTGTTTATGCAGCCGACTTGCTTGCCATGCAGGATAGAAGGTAAATAGCAACCATGCTAGCATTCCCCAACTGGCCACGTTATCACTCACATTCAGGCTAATCACGATCACGGCCAGTATCAGACCAACCACTAACCTAATATTCATGACATTTAACAAGTGTCCCCGTTGCGCCAGTGCAATTTTCAACTGCAACGGTGCGTCCTGACGATCCACTCGTGCCCCCTGCAACTCAGTCTGAGCCGTGCCCGTATAAATCACCTGTACGGCTGGTTTCGTCAATTGTAGCCGTGCTAACAATTTGAACGGTGTGTGCTGGTCGTCGATTTCAGTTGCAACATTACCGCTCACATATTCACTAAAGACTTGATACCGCGTCGTCGTTTTTTGAAATTGATACCAGTTCCCCCTGATACGCCGCAGTAATTGCCCGCGTTGTACCTGCTGATTGAGCCATCGCAATTCCTGCTCTGAGCCTTTGACTGCCATTTGATAACGCCACATATACTCACTTCCCCGTTAAATTAACCCATTACAATCCCGCCTGCTCACAAATCTGATTCAATAATTGCAGTCGTTTTCGTTCAGCCGCCAAAACCGATTCACCACTCCCCGTGATTTCATATGTATGCACGTCATTTTCATCGACTCGTTCCGTCATTAAATAATCCTTAGTCATGGCATGCAAATTCGTAAATAAGGTTCCCAATCCTAGCTGTAGTTGATTATTGGTCATTTCAGCGATCTTTGCCGGAATCGCTTCACTGGTAATTGGCTGGCGAACACTGACTAACACTAAGAACGCTGCTTCCGTCATTGGTTCATACTTATCAATTAATCGTTGATAAAAGTTAGCTGGCATATTTTCATCCCCCTTAATCAGATTATTGAAGCGCTTTCTTTTTCAATCAATTTAATTATGGGCCACCGTTTTCTTGAATGCAACTCCCCAGAATAATTTCCACAAAAAATCGGTAGCCACTGATTAACGCGGTTACCGATTGCTTTAATGAATTTGAACATCCGCTACGACCGTACTTGTCTCGTATGGGAAATGTGATTCGGAGACTTCAAAGGGTTGACCATCATCCATGTAACTAATCTGATTAATGACCAACACGGGATCATTCAGAGTCGCGCCCATTGCGGCAACGTCATCAGCCGTCACTCGGGCTGCCGAGATAATACGGTGTGAACCCGCGATTTTCTTGCCACTATGTTGCTCTAAGTAACCGTAGACCGAGCCTTCGAGGACTTGCTTCGTCAACGTCACGATACTCGTTGGCATAATCGTATGCTCATACGCCCACACCTTACCATCAACGTAGCGGGTCCGCCGAATAACGTACACCGGATCCATCTCATCGATTAACAACTGTTCCGCTTCCCGCTTAGTAGGCAAGCGAGCTTGTAATTCCAACACCTTACTCGTCACCTTTTTACCGGCATTCGTTTGCGTTGTTCCCAGGGGCTTGTCTACCAGCGTTTCTTGGCGCCGTTCAGTCAAACCAAAGTCCTTGCGAACAAAGGTCCCCGCGCCACGCTTGGAGTAAACCATCCCTTCAATAATCAGTAATTGAATGGCCTTGTGAATCGTAATTCGTGTCGTATCAAAAGTTTCAGCTAATTTATTCTGGTCGGGCATCAATTCGCCCGGCGTATATTTACCGGATTTTATGTCTTGTCGCAGACTATCCGCAATCGTTTCATACTTATAAGCCAAACTACTCACATCCCCTTCATCATTTGGTCTTGTCAACTAGTTTACCCCTTTTAGTAGCTAATTGAAATCATTTGTATATACTTTTATTGGCTTTGTTTAATTAACGACCAATCCAACTAATCATCAGCATCCGTCACTGACCGTATAGCCGAATGAATCAGCGCATTTGACCACCATTTAATCAGCTGTTCCCGATTTTCCCGTTCAATCTCGATGTAACCGGCTACATCCGTTCGGTTTTACTTGCACCCCCACAGACTTTGGCGTATGCTTTAATAGTTAAATTCAGATTAGAAAAAGCTGTGACAAGATGAGTAAGCTAATTCTCGTGCTTAGAGAGTCGTATTTTTGGTGCAAAACGATGACGTGGTTAGTTGAAGATGGTCTTGAAGAAGCTACTGGGGCCATCTCAGTCGGAGCGATCCGTTACGATCATGATAAGTCCCTGTGGGAAAATCTCGGTGGTAACACGCAAACGCGTCCTAGAAAGCATTCGCTTTTAGGCGCGTTTTTTTATGACCATAACTGATCTGAAATTAACGCCTGTTCGCTTTTATTAATGGTTATTAGAACTTATTCATTCTCAATACTTAAGGAGTGTTACACTATGCAAAACAAGCAATCCAATTCAATTCGTACCGTCGTGGCTACCGGGATCGGCGCCGCCGTTATTTTTGTTCTCATGAAATTTGTCGCCATTCCAACGGGTGTGCCGAATACCCAGGTTAACGTCGCGATGGGGTTTTTAGCCTTACTAGGAGCCATCTTTGGTCCCGTTGCAGCTGGTTTAGCCGTGTTCATCGGTCACGCCTTAAACGACTTCGTAACTTATGGTTCGCCTTGGTGGACCTGGGTCATCGTTGATGGTCTGATTGGGGTTGCCTTCGGACTAGCTAAAAATCGGCTCAAGATTGAAAATGGCGTACTAGGAACGGCAAAATTAGTCTGGTTTAACATTTACCAAATCATCGTCAACTTTATTGGTTGGGTGCTTTTAGCACCAACTGGTGATATTATTATTTATCATGAACCGGCCAACAAAGTTTACCTTCAAGGTGTCATTACTTGGATCGCCGATTCCATCTCAGTTGCCATCATTGGGACCATCCTACTAGTCTTGTACGCCCGGACGCGGACCCAACGTGGGAGCTTAACAAAGGAACGTTAATAACATGAGCGCACCCATCATTAGCTTTAAAAATTTCTCTTTTCAATATAATAGCCAAACGGAACCAACTTTACGTGATATTAATCTGGATATTTACCCCGGTGAAAAAGTGTTGATTGCTGGACCTTCTGGCTCCGGTAAATCTACATTAGGCCGGTGTTTGAACGGCTTGATTCCGCAGTCCTATCCAGGAACAGTGACGGGCCAAGCAAGGATTGCTGGTCAAACCATTACTGAGAGCTCCATTTTTGCATTATCCCAAGACGTCGGTACGGTACTGCAAGATCCTGATAGTCAGTTCGTCGGTTTGACTGTCGTCGAAGATATGGCTTTCTCATTGGAAAATGATCAGCAGACCCAACCGGCCATGCGACAAGCAACTGAACAGTGGGCCCAAACTTTAAACCTCCAGGACTTATTGACTCACCGCCCGCAGGAATTATCTGGTGGGCAAAAGCAACGGGTCGCCATGGCTGGTGTTCTGATCGACAATAGTAAAATCCTATTATTTGATGAACCGCTAGCGAGTCTTGATCCGGCATCGGGTAAAGCCTCGATGGCACTCATTGATCAGCTGACTCATACGCAGGACCTGACTGTCATCATTATTGAGCACCGCATCGAGGACGTGTTACAGCAACCAATCGACCGGCTGATTGTCATGCAAGACGGCGCGATCGTCGCTAACGACCGGCCGGAAACGATTTTGCGGCAATCACTCATGACTCAACTCGGGCTACGCGAACCATTATACCTTTCAGCGCTCAAACTAGCCGGTGTTGATCTAGCAACTTGCCAACACTTGGATAACCTCCAAGCCTTACAAGTACCCGACCTCACCGCGACGTTGCAAAACTGGACCGCCGGCGTACAACTACAGTCGCCCACCGTTCATGACCAACCGTTACTCGCAATTGAGCATCTGACATTCGGGTACGATCCCGCCAAACCAATCATCAACGATATCACCGTCACACTTCATCAGGGTGAAATGATTAGTCTAGTGGGTCAAAACGGGACTGGTAAGTCAACATTAAGCAATCTGATTACTGGGTTTTTGATGCCACAGTCCGGCAAAATGCGATTTAACGGTCATTCCCTAGCTGACCAATCAGTCAAAGAACGTGCCGACCAAATTGGTTATATCCTTCAGGACCCCAATCAAATGATCTCTAAAACGATGATTTTTGATGAAGTTGCTGCCGGTTTGGTCCTCCGAGGTGTCGCTGACGATGAAGTAAAGCGCCGTGTCCAGGCCGTTCTGAAGGTCTGTGGTCTCTATGAGTTTCGCCACTGGCCTATTTCTGCGCTCAGTTTCGGTCAAAAGAAACGGGTCACGATTGCGGCCATCCTCGTATTAGAACCGGCCATGCTAATTCTTGATGAGCCTACTGCGGGCCAAGACTTGCAACACTATACTGAAATGATGACCTTCTTAACTAAGATCAATCAGGAACAACACATGACGATTATGTTGATCACGCATGATATGCACCTAATGCTAGAATACACGGATCGCACGATTGTGTTGGGCCACGGCAACATTTTGATGGATGCTCGCCCAGCCGATGTGTTGACCAACGCATCCATTATTCAGCAAGCTTCCTTAGCCAAGACAAGTTTATACACCCTGGCAGAAGCGCACCATTTAAACCCGACAGAATTCGTCGCAAAATTTGTTCAGGCTGAACGGGAGGCGCGCTAAGATGCAACATGAATTATTGATCGGGTACAACGACCGTCATACTTTTTTAAACCGACTTAGCGGTAGCACTAAACTACTCTGCTTTGTTGGCTTATCAGTTATCGGGATGATGACTTACGACACGCGTTACTTAATCGGGGTGATGATTTTTTCACTGATTCTATTCCGCTTTTCAAAAATTCATTACCGCGATATCGCGTTCGTGCTTAACGTTATTATTGGTTTTTCCGTTTTAAACTTAGTGATGGTGTACGTCTTTGCGCCTCATTACGGCGTCTCGATTTATGGTACCGAACACTTACTACTGGGATCTGCTGATCACTACTTTAACTTGACAGCCGAACAACTTTTTTATGAATTTAATTTGTTATTAAAGTACACGTTTGCCGTGCCACTCGCCCTGATTTTTCTCATGACGACTAATCCCAGCGAATTTGCTGCGAGTCTCAATAAGATTGGAATTTCTTATCGTATCAGCTATTCCGTAGCGATTGCACTACGTTACATTCCAGACGTTCAAGCTGATTACCGTACTATCAGTCTGGCACAACAGGCTCGGGGGTTTGAAATGTCGAAAAAAGCGCATTTTATGACCCGTATTCGTGGCGGCATCCAAATTCTGCTTCCATTGATTTTTTCAAGCTTAGATCGAATCGAAACCATTAGTCAGGCGATGGAATTGCGGCGCTTCGGTAAGGGAAAACATCGCACATGGTACATGGCCCAACGCTTTAAACGTAACGACTATCTGGCGTTAACGTTAGTTGCTCTGCTGATCATCCTCGGCATCGCCCTCTTTAAGGTCAACGGTGGCCGTTTCTGGAATCCGTTTAAGGCATAACGTTGCATCATAATTTTCCAAAAAACTTCGTCGACCATGCTTATCGATGAAGTTTTTTGTTTGCATCTACCTATCAAGCCTCACCTGACTTAACAACAGCAACAATCCCCTTATTCCACACGCACCATCCTGTTATGCCAAGATTAACTAAAACCAGCGACTTTAAAATTGAAAAAACAAATTTCAACCGCTAAACTGAAACTAGATCTTACAAAAAGTAAGCAAAACTAGCTTGAAAGGATGTTTTATTGTGACTAGTTTTAACGAACCACTCAAATTCAAATCTGGCGTTACACTACGCAACCGCCTAATGATGTCGCCCATGACGACGACTCAAAGCTTTTACAATGGTAGTATCACCCATGACGAAATCGACTACTACACACAACGAGCTACTGGCTTAGGTGCCGTGATTACGGGTGCTGCCAACGTCGAAGATCTCGGTAAGGGTTGGCATGGCGAGCTTAGTATCGCGCATGACACGATGCTGCCCGGTCTAAGTGCACTTGCTCATGGCATTCAAAGTCAAGGTGCCAAAGCTATCGTTCAAATCTTCCACGCCGGTCGAATGACGCATCGAGCCGTCTTAAATGGCGAACAGATTGTCTCTGCCAGTGCCGTTGCGGCCCTTCGTGACGATGCGGAAACACCGCGAGCAATGTCGATTGACGAGATCCACGCAACAATTTCAGCATTCGGTGAAGCAACTCGGCGCGCGATTCAAGCCGGCTTTGATGGGATTGAATTACACGGTGCCAATACCTATTTGATCCAACAGTTCTTCTCACCACATAGTAATCGCCGCACCGATGAATACGGTGGTCGCACGCCGCAAGAACGGTTCCGCTTTATTGATGAATTATTAAAGGCCGTCTTTGCAGCTGTTGACCAATATGCGGACCGGCCCTTCATCGTTGGCTATCGTTTCTCACCAGAAGAATTCGAAGAACCAGGTATTCGGCTTGAAGATACCCTTTGGTTACTCTCACAACTACGGGAAAGTCGATTAGATTACGTTCATGTCTCACTCAACAACTATGACCGTGTTTCACGAGACCCGCAGTATCAAGATAAATCCATCATGACCTACGTGCACGAAGCGTTACAAGGTAAATTGCCACTAGTTGGTGTTGGTGGCGTCCGGACCCGCGACGATGTCAAGACTGTGTTACAAACTGCCGAACTAGTCGCAGTGGGCCAACAATTACTTTATGATCCAACTTGGGCCGTCAAACTCGCTAAAAACGCTGACAACACCATGGTTACGGCACCATTTGAAGAAGCCGTTGAGGTCACACCACTTAGCCGGCCGCTGTATGAATTTGCAGCCTCGCGCTATCACAGCGTCATTAATAGTTAACCTGTCAGCCGAATTAAAAACGTCCACTGAAAAAATCAGTGGGCGTTTTTATGTTTCACGTGAAACATTTAGACTTTCAATAACCAATTCAGTTGTTGTAACGCACGCTGATGGTCACCTTGATATTGACGCGCAATATAGTAATAGGCTAACGTTTCATGGGCCGTTGCTTGCCGGTCGACGGGCAATTGATACTGTTGGTCAAAGACCTGTTCAAATGCTTCTAATGTCGGCGCAGCTGGCTGTTCACGCAAACAAAACTGTCGTAATTCCGATCTAGTCATCCGGTCACGGGCAATCGGTTGGCGGTCTTCATGCGCAGCCAAACGTTGCTGTAGTGCTGCTTGCATACCGGCATCCGCATTGTCCGCAAGCCACTGTTGAGTTTGTGGCATTGTCGTTTGCATGGCTAATTGTTCAAACCAAGCCAGCGACAATGATTGGCCCCACCGGGTCGTCAATAAGTGCTCCCAATCCGCACGTTGGGTCGCCTGCTGATGATACTGCCAGCCCCAACAACTATTGAAGACATCGTCATAAAAACGCGTCGTTTGTTGTTCATCTAGCTGTTGAGTCACCTGATTAAGTGCGGCAACGAACTGATGATCAAGCATGGCTAGGCGCCGAACTTGAATCTTCCCAGTCTGTCGATATTCAGTCACCATTTGCCCGAATTGATAAGAGTTCACCAAAGGGCGTTCGGTCGCTGGTGGCGTGATTTTTTCAAACTGTTGCTTCGCCATCGGTCGTTCCGGACGCATCACAATAATGGCCGCCAGCTGCTGTAAATAACATTGATAGGCGTGACTCTGGCGCAAGGTTTGCTCGGCCTTCACAGCACTTTGCTGCGCTTGTGCCTGGCGTTGTTGTTGATTAGTCACAATTGCTTGACGGGCCGCCCGCTCAGCCGCTTCAATCACCGTTTGTTCATCATGGACTAACCGCTGATAGGTTTGTTCAGCGGGCTTTAGTTTCTGTAATGGTAGCTGCTTGGTACGACGTTTTAGGTACGTCGTGACGGTTTGCGTCGTTGTTTGTCGCAACTTGCGCGCTTGGGGCGCTTGCTCAGCCGGTAATTGTGGTAGCCACGGCTGAGCAAACATGATCGTTGGCACTGTTGGTACAGCGGTAGTCAGCGTCTGATACTGGGCCACCGCATAAAAGTTATCTTCTGTTGTAATCACCATCAAGTAACGCGTTTCGGCGTTCATGAACTTTTTGACGCATTCAGAACCGACAATCAACTCACGATGATTATGCTTGTTTTGAACATGGTACTCATAACGAACCGGCTTATGACACAATTCGCAATGATGCCATGCTTGTCGGCTTTCATTCGGGTTAACAACGTACGGCAGACTCGCCAAAAGTTGCCACTCATGACTACAGTCGGTCAACCACTGTGCATGATCTTGTAAAATCAAGTTACGAACAGTCGTTTTCAAGAAATCACTGTCAGCCTTTACCGTTACGTGTGCGCGTAATAACGCACTAATTTGTTGGAGCGTGGTCCGCCGTCGAGCTCGTTCACTTAACAGAAAGAAACGATTTTCAGCGGGGGTTATTAAAGTTGTTGCTGCCGGCAATGCCGCCCACCCCTTTCAGTAAAAATACCGTTCTAGCATACCATAACTTTCCCATTCAGTGCGAACGTTAGTTCTAAAATCTCGATCACTCTCATTAACCCAACGGTTACTCCCATCGCGGTTCGTTTGTTATCAAGCCTTTATTGATTGCATTCAAATTCACCCACTTTTTGATAATTTTATTGATATTACGATTGTTACAAAGCAGTCAAGGTGCTAAACTATCTTCGAATCAAAAAAGATTCACTTTAAGGGGGATTTTGAAATGAAAAAATTAACATCAGTCGTTGCAACACTTGCTTTGGCATTACCATTGGCTGCCAGCCCGTTTGCTATGACTACCACGGCTAATGCCGCCACGGTAACCCCAAAAGCCACTACCCATGCACTTACTAAAGCGACCCACTTTCCCGCCATCACAATGCACGCGAAGGCCGCCACGACTTTGAATACAATTCACTTTGCCGCCGATCGGGCAATCGCCTTTGTTAGCCCGGCCAAAGCAAAACTCAGCACTAAAAAGACTTACACGGTAACTAAGACGATTACTTTAGCAACCGGCAAGCATACGTCGGCCACATATTATCTCATTAGTGAACACGGTAAGGCCCTCGGCTGGGCTAAAGCCACCACGATGATTAAAGGGAACGCCCCGACCGCTAAATTAAAAGCGACCAAGAAAACCCCGAAGACTAAGTTGACGATTGCTAAGAAGACCACCAAAGTAAAATCAACGAAGCTAACGATCAAGCACCCTAAGGCAAGTATCAAACCAACTAAAAAGGTAACGACTCTCGCCACTAAAAAAACGTTAGCCCAACCAACGAAAACTAAGAAAATGGCACCAAAATTAATCAAAAAGACCGCCAAGCAAAACGCTAAAAAGGCGCCCAAACTTGCAACCAAAAAGCATCTCACGGTCAAAACCACTACTAAACACACACCGTCTAAATTAACACCTAAAGCAGCTGCTAAAATTTGATCAACCACTAAATTGCTTAGCAACCTGATCCTGTTAATGACGGCGTCTCAACGAGCCGTTACTACTGATCGTGATGCACACTAAAACGCTCCCTATGAAAGTCATCTTTCATGGGGAGCGTTTTTAAATCATGCCATCATCAGTATTAACCACTGACAGGCCAGCATTTAATTAATCAAACATCTTCTTAGTTGCCTTGAGCAAGGTCTTTGGATCCTTATCGTACCGTGGTGTCTTGACCAAGTTATCCATTGGGACCCCAGCAAAGTGATAAGCGGCAATCTCACCAGAGCGGACCGCACTCTGTTCCGTGAAGATCATCTGGTATGGTTGTTCCGCAAATTCACCCGTAAAGGCTAGGTTCGTTGAGTGCTTTGGTAAGACTTCTGGCCGATCAGACTTAGCCCGGTTATTAAAGAGTGCGGAAGCATATGGCATGTATACCGGAATATTGTTCACAATACTGTCCAAAATTTCCTTTTCCTTGTCCTTAATATTGCCTGGACCCGGATCTACTTTGGAAAGTTGACCAATTAATTCTTGAGCCATTTCCTTACCCGTCATCTTGATATACGGCTTGTTAACAAACTCACCTTGACGCCGTGGATACAAGAAGTAGCCCCACAGAACTGTTTCGTTTGGTTGCTGTGTCGTAAAGTGTGGTTGGTGGTGCACCACGATCGACATATTAACATCCTTTTGGTTCAACGGCGTAATTGGCGTAGTTGATAAGAAGGAGTTCAACGCATTCCCGGGTTCCTGGGTGGTGATCCGAACGATTTCATTTAAGAATAAATGATTCTTAGTCGTCAACGTGAAGCTGACCCATTCGCTAGCATTCCGATCGTTGAAGAACTTATCTGGCGTCCCTAAGTTATAGAACCGCTCAGTAGCCTTCTTCCACAAACTAGCACTAACACCATAATCCATATTTTCAGGAGCAGGCGTGTTGTAATCACCCATCGTTGCAGAATCGGTAATTGAACCGTTAGTGAAGATCACCGCTGTGTCCTCATCAACTTCAACTTCTTCCGTTTCGCCAGTCTGCGCATCCTCAATGACTAAGCCAGTCACCGTAATTTCGTCTTGCATTGGCGTGTCTTTAAATTGCCAATCCTTAACAATCTTATTATCAATGAAAGTCACACCTTGCCCTTGCAAGTACTTAATTAATGGCAAAATCATGCTTTCGAATTGATTGTAACGCGTCCGGTTGACACCAACTAAGTGTTCAATTTGTGTAAATTCATAAATCATTTGATGCATGTAACGCCGCAGTTCTTGAGCAGAGCTTTGCGTTCTAAAGGCAAAGGTTGTTTCCCACATATACCAGAAATTCGTTTGGAACATATGCGGATCATCCTTGAAGTACTCAGCAATCGAAACGTTGTCGAGCTTCGTTTCTTCACTATCTGGCATCATAATCAACTTAGTCAGCAAAGTCCGATCCTTATTATTGAATCCTAACTTACCAGCATTAATAATGCCTTTACCACCCTGCATCAAGCGGGCAATATCATACGTCCGATGTTTCGCATCAAAATCACGCGTATCTTCGGCCGCCGTCATCCCCGGTTCAGTTACCGATGGAATCCGGTCCAATAAATCCATTAAGTCAACGTACGTCCGGTAATTCAGCATCCGACCACCCCGGGCAACATACCCAGTCGTGTTAGCCATCGGATGATTCTTATTCCAATACTCATTGGTAAAATCAGTCGTGGCACCACCATCATTGGCACCGTGCATATCAACACCATAGAATGTGATGTCCTTACCATCCCAATGACCCTCTTGAATCAAGTAGACCGCCGCAGCCATATTTGATAGCCCGGCACCAATCATAATTGCTTTACTTTTAACCATAAATAACGCCCCCAAAATAGGTAATTAGGTTCTGATAACGCTTACAAGTACATTATACAACTTGGATAGTGATTGTCTAGTTTGAACTGAACTTTTTTGTTTTCTTGCCGCTTTCTTAATATTTGCGCTAGTCAACCAATTTCTGCCCATAGCGTAACACCATTTGATGACTTTTCTCCAATTAAACACATTGCCTTTAACAAATATTACATTTTTTCAAGCGGCTCATTCCCACCACAAGTTCTGCCATTTATGTATGCAAAAAGCGAGCCTTAACAAATGCAGACGGCTCACTTTTTATTTTGACTAACCGTTCAAATTAACGAATAGTTCCTGTATATTGAAAATCATCGGCAGTGGGATCTTGTAGAAAAGCCTTCAAATCAGTCATGTTCTCAATAACCGCTTTGCCGGACTTAGCCAGCATCACATTAAACGTGCCATCAGCTAACGTTTCACTATAGTAAGCAACGGGGATATCTAAACCATATGCTGTTCCAGTTTCCCAAATAGTTCCCGTGTCAAAGCCATCAACCACGGCGACAACTAACTTGGCCCGTTTTAAATGGTCCACATTGTCCGTAAATACCGCGTTTCGATCAGCTTCGGTCGCATCCGGCGTCAAATCGATGCCGTCTAGCCGTGGACTGTAATAAGTCAATTCTAACTCGTCCATTAATTTTTCGATCTTAGCTAGCCGTTCTGGTTGGCCCTCAGTAAACCAAGGTCCTGCTAAATAAATTGTTGGCTCATCACTCATCAAACGCGTACTCATTTGCTCAATCCTCTTTCTCATTCAATGTTTATTCATTTTAACCGTCAACCCCATGAATTTCAAGCGTCGTTTAGCTCGTTTTAGGCAAACAAAAAGGTCGGGAATTCCCGACCTAAATACTCATTTAACACTTAATTGACTTAATCCATTAAAATCGGCCGTTGTTAAATCAACGTTGGCGGCTGCCACATTGTCCCGTAAATGCTCAATAGAACTTGTTCCTGGAATCGGTATGATATTATCAGACCGCTTCAATAGCCAAGCCAAGGCAATTTGCGCTGGGCTCACCTGATACTTTTGGGCCATCGTGCTGAGGACACTCCCAGCCTGAGCCAGTTCACCCGTTGCTAATGGGAACCATGGCAGAAAAGCCATCTTTTGTGAGGCCGCGTAGTCAACAACGTCATCATCACCGTGATTGGCGACATTATAGAGATTTTCAATGGCATCAATCTTAGCGACTTGCTGCGCCTCCTTGATTTGATCAACAGTTACTTGACTCAGACCGATATGCTTGATTTTACCTTCATCCTGAAGCTTTTTGAGTTCACCGACTTGATCCGCAATCGAGTAATGAGGGTCAATTCGATGTAAGAATACTAGGTCTTCATGGTCAATCCCCAGTGTCATCATTGAAACTTCTACTTGCTGACGCAGATACCGTGGCTCACCAAGTGGCGTCCACACATTCGGTCCTTGCCGCGTTTGACCGACCTTATCAGAAATGAAGATCTGATCACGATTAGCGGCATCCTTCAAGCCCGCCGCTAAGTACCGGTCAGCAAACCATGGACCGTATGAATCAGCCGTATCAAAGAAATTAACGCCATATTCCAGTGCTTTCTTAACTACCTTGACCCCATTTTCAGGATCAGCGTATGGTCCCCATGTCCCAGGACCCGTTAACTGCATGACGCCATAACCCATCCGGTTAACTTTGAATTGATCATCAAACGCGTAAGTACCCGCGTTAGCTGCATTAATCGTTGTCATCAAATCGCTCCTTATCGTTTATTAATTATGTTCAGTTTACTCCTATCGACCCAAGTGCGGTCAAACATTTTGTTCGTTAACCTTGGGTTGGGTTGTGCATGTATGAACCAGCCGCATCTGGCAAGTCGTTTAAGGCTTGCATATCGGCCACACTAATTGCGAAGTCCAATTGCGTATTCGCCTCAATATGGGCTGGATTAACAGCCTTGGGCAATGGCAAGACCCCATTTTGTAAAACGAAGCGTAACGCTAACTGCGCCACACTGACGCCGTATTTATCAGCATAGGCCTGTACTTGCGGATTATCGAGGACCCCGCCCGTCGCTAACGGCGAGTATGCTTCTACAAGCATGGCATGTTCCTCAGAAAACTTGGTGATCTTAGGTTCCGTGAAGCCCAAGTAATATTGAATTTGATTGACCATTGGTGGTATCGTCGCCTGGTTAAGAATATTCTTCAAATCCCGAACAGCAAAGTTAGAGACACCAATCGCTTTCGCCCGGCCACTTTGATAAATAGCTTCCATTGCCTGCCAAACATCGAGGTTAGCTTCATCGTAAACTCGACCGACTTGCCCCCATGGCCAAGGTGCGTGTACCAAATAGAGATCCACGTAGTCTAAGCCCAAATTTTTCAGTGAGCGATCGAAATCATTTAGTGCACCTTGATATGACTTCGTTTCGGCCGGTAATTTAGTCGTCACAAAGATTTGCTCACGCGGAATGCCAGAATCACGAATCGCCTGGCCAACGCTTGCTTCATTTTGATAGGCCAGTGCAGTATCAATATGCCGATATCCCGCTGCTAAGGCCGCACGAACGGCTTGATACGTTGCCTCACCACCAGGTATCTGCCAAGTTCCGAATGCGACTTTGGGAATGTTGACACCATTTGCTAGTTGATACATCGTTGTTAACACTGTCATCTTATTTTTGCTCCTTTACTGGTTTTGACTGTCGTTGCTGAGTGGGATCACCTACAAGGCTTGCCCCGATGATCGCCACGCCGACGACCGTTAGAATTTGAATAACCGCCATATTACTGTGGCCTCCTTAATTGAATAGAGATTAGTGTAATCCCTTAGAGTAACTCTAAGGCAAAGATAAAGTTTCAAAAAAAGAACGAAATTGACTTGGGCCAATCTCGTTCTGCATTATTGTGATATTAATTACTCATAAATCGTTGCATGCTGGAAAATGATGCTGCCGGATAATGCTAGTAACGCGGAAAGAATGATAGCTAACCAGAGTACTGGTCCCCAGCCTAATTGACCGCCTAACCAGCCGAATAGTACGGGCCCCACTGCAGCTAACAAATAGCCCGCGGATTGGGCCATACCAGATAAGTCAGCCGTTTCAAACCCATTGGTCGTTTTTTGCGTAAAGAAGACGACTGCCAAACTGAAGGCTGCTCCAGAGCCTAATCCTAGTAAGACGCAGGACAGTGCTGCCACCCAAAAATTCGTTCCGGAAAGTAAGATACCACCAATTCCCGCAATAAAACCGACACCTACCACCATAATCATTGCCCAAACGCCGCGCCGATGACCAGAAGTCGCTGGCACTAAATATGACATCGGTAGGCCGCTCAATTGCATGACCGTAACTAAATTGCCAGCCACAATCAAGGAGAAGCCGTGGGCAACAAATACCGTTGGTAACCAAGTCAGTAATGAATAGTAGACTAGTGCTTGCAAGCCGAAAAAGGCCGTAACGACCCACGCTAACGGCCGCCGCCAAACACTCCCGTGAGTTGCCGTTGACTGCCCATCACTCGCGGTCATCGCAACTGTTGGTGCGCGATGATTGTATTTCAAGTTTGGCAACCAGACAACCAAATTAATTAGTCCAATCACCGATAGCACCGCCATCGTTAGTGGTAACGACCAGTGTGCCGCCAACACTCCCGAAAGTCCCGTTCCCAGTGAACCGACTAATAGCATTGAGAGCGTGTATTGACTAGTTGCGACTGGAATCTTCGTCGGAAAATTATCTTTAATAATCGCTGGAATCAAGACATTGCCACCGTCCGCGCCAATCCCGACTAGTAACGTCCCAATGAAAAGGGCAGCAATCGTTGGGATGACCCGCAGATAACTCCCAACGGCTAGAAAGATCAACATGACATAAATTGTCAGTTCGTTGCCAAATCGCCGCCCCCAATGTGCAATCAATGGGGACATAATGGCAAACGTCAATAATGGGATCGTGGTCAGTAATCCCGCCATCGAGCTCGGCAAACCCAGTGTCCGTTTCAAAGAACTGATTAATCCCGGCATCATTGTAATTGGTAAACGCATATTCGTTGCCGCTAACATCATTCCAAGTGTTAAATAGCGGCTATGTTGATGTGTTGTGGTCATAAGTAGTTGACATCTTCTTTCCAAGATTTTAGTTCGATAATTGTCGAACTAAAAAGCAAAAAAACTAAAGCGTTGCTAAGAACCCCGGTAAAAACCGGTCAAAGGTCGCTAATTGTAAGGATAGATACTTCGTCTGTGCCTTTCGTCGCGTATTGGTGAGACCCACTAACCGCAAGGTCTTAAAGTGATAAGAGACGGTTGACTTGCTGATATTTAATTGCGCCCCCACTTCGCTGCAAGTCATTTCCCGTTGTGCTTGATAGAGCACCCGGATAATCCGTAATCGGTTAGCATCGGCCAGTGCTTTGAAAATCGCCACTCGTTGCTGATCAGCCTGATCTTGTTTGCTTATTTCGATATTCATGAAACTAACAATACACTGAATTAACATCATGTTCAAGGACAAGTAACAAAAAAGGCAGCTAGCCAATTTAATAGACTAACTACCAAACACCTAGGAAACTGCCCGTTTGCCGTTCTTCCAAATATCAGGAACTAACCACAAAATTAAACCTAGGTTAATTAACAAAAGTAACGCCGTCATAATGAATACCGCGTTGTAATTGAACCAACCAGCCACCAAACCACCGAGCAAGGCGCCGAACATATTGCCAATAGCTTGAAAAGATTGATTATAGCTAAAAATCGTTGAGGTAAGATGTACTGGCGTATTCTTAGTCAAAACCGTTTGAATCTCTGGATATAGTGCGCCATCGGAAATCCCAATGGCAAACCGCAAAATACCGAGGGCCACGACGCTCGTAACAATGCCTTGTGGGAAATACATAATCACCGCAAAAATATAGCCAAATAACAATACCTTACCAGAACCGTGCTGATCACCATAACGTCCAAGGCGCGGTGCTGAAAAGATGTTTGAAATACCCGGTAAAGCTGCGATAATTCCGGCCACAACCGTAATCGGGCCACGGTAATGCATCAATTCACGAACGTATAAACTAATGATTGGTGCAATCGAGGCGTTTCCAAATTGGACGATGGCCGTCGAACATAACATCACAATAATCAAGCGCGGATTTTGAAACGCTGCTAAAGGATTGCGACTGTCACCTGGTTCACGATGATGTGCGACTGGTTTGAAGTGTTCCTGTACAAAGAACAGACTCAACAAAAACGCCACCATTAATAATCCGGCCGTAATAAAAAACGTGTTTCGAATCGAAAACAATTGGGCTAGCAAGCCCCCAATCACTGGGCCAAACAATTGACCACTAACGGCACCAGTGATCAAAGTGCTCAACGCCCGTCCACTATATTTACGTGGCGTTTGGGACGCGACTAAGGCTTGGGCATTAGAAATAAAGCCCGCAAACACACCTTGTAGCGCGCGCAAGGCAACTAGTTGCCAGACATTCGTTACAAAACCCATTAACCCCATCGCAACTGCCATCCCTAGGGACGCGCGCAATAGCATGATCTTACGACCTTTTTTATCAGCAATGATGCCCCACAGTGGTGCCGAAATTGCTGAAATCGCGTAATCAGCTGCAAAAGCTAACCCGCTATAAAATGTAATCTGGGCCTTCGTGAAATCACCCAACTGACTAACAAATAATGAAAGAAATGGCATAATTTCGCTAAATGCCATTCCCGCAACGAACGTACAAAACCATAAAACAATCAAATTACGATGCCATGGTCCGCGTTCACGTTCTGCGTCATCCACGCTCGTCATCTCCATATCTAACTGACACTAATTTTCAGTAAGTATTATACCGTTAATTAGCTTATCATATTTAGCGACCACCAGTGACAATTATTTCCCGGGAAATTTTTTGTCATATTTCCTGACCAGTTAGCCCGTTTAGTTGACCAAGTAGCAATAAGCACTAGTGTCAAGCCGCATTTTTCACTACAATAAGCTTATCAAAATCGCTATTTAAGGGGGGAATCAGCGATGCACGTACAGTTAACCATCTCTGAA
The DNA here is from genome assembly GCF_049745435.1 of Lactiplantibacillus sp. YT640. Lineage (NCBI taxonomy): Bacteria > Bacillati > Bacillota > Bacilli > Lactobacillales > Lactobacillaceae > Lactiplantibacillus > Lactiplantibacillus sp. YT640. Next base: position 139,053 of record NZ_JBMNVY010000002.1, on the reverse strand, counting down.
ACGATTCATCAATGTTTTTCAAGATCGCTCGCTCATTAAGCTGCCACTTCAATCGGTGTCACGTTTTTACACTGCCAATAAACGACTTTATTGTGAAACAACCACCGGTGCTTACCTCGTTCACAGCCACTTACACACTTTAATGGACCAACTGCCACCCCACCAATTTCTACGTATTTCTAGTAGTGAAATTGTGCGAATCGCCTGTGTTAAAAATTTTACCTTAACCAAATGGGGTAGCTTTCAAGTCAACCTAACAACCGGCACAACAACATACGCATCACGACGCTATACCCAACAAATTAGAAAGGCGGCACAATTATGAAAAGACTTTGGCACACCCTTTTGATTGGCGCCATCGGAGGCATCGTTATCGGCTACTTAATGGCCTTGGGGTTCTCAACCTTCTTTAATACCACCTATTTATTTCCTTCTAATCCCACTTTTGTCAGCCACTGGTCCTCGCCCTTAGCCGCCACCCAGCTTTCGACATTATTGTGGATTCTGATTGGTGAAGTTTGGGCATTCAGTAGCTGGCTATTCGAAATTGAAACGTGGTCGATTACGAAACAAACCATTGCTCATTGTCTGTGTTCTTACCTAGGGATGACCCCACTTGCGATTCTCTGTGGCTGGTTTCCATTAAACGTTCGCTGGTTTGGCTTCTATACCTTGGTTTACACCGGAGCCTATATCGGTCTATGGTTAATTGAAATGGCACTCGCCCGCATCAAAGTCATCCAGCTAAACCAATAGCTTACCAACCACCGGTCATAATTCATACCGATTGTTGATGTCAAAAACGGCCCACCGATTTGATTATCGGTGGGCCGCTCACTTGTTACTGATGATTTAATGATTTAATTATTGAATTTCGATTTGACCGTCATTCGCGCTCGGCTGGGTCTTAGGTAACGTAATCGTTAAGACACCGTCAGCTTGGGATGCCGTAATTTTATCCGCCGCAACGTTTGGTAACATATACTGCCGTTGCAAGGTGCCAGTATGACGCTCATTCATCACAATGTTTTGGTCTTGATCTTCATGATCCACAAAGCTATCTTTTTGAACCTTGATAGACAACACATTGTCACGATAATCCAACTTCACATCTTGCTTATCAATACCAGGGACATCAACCTTCACTTGATACTGATCATCAGTTTCGTTAATGTCGGTCTTCAATACTTGATCCATGTTTTCTAATGGTGCCCAGAAGGAGCGTGCCATCCGTTCAAACGGATCCAACATGCCGAAATCGTTCCGATTCATTAAAGTATTAGCCATACTAACAATCCCCTTTCAAAATTTCACTTGGCTATTAATACTGGTCAGTAATTCAAATCCTTGTTTGACCTTTCCTGACCTTCGATATATATACTAACACCATTTTGTGGGAATGCAACAATTTAGCACTCATTTAACCGGAGTGCTAAATTTTAATTTCACGAATCCGTCGCATTAGGCTAACAAAGCGTCTCAGTTCCGCGTCAGAATAGTCATCAGCAATGGCTTGTGCTTTAGCAGCAATGGCCGCGTCCAGTTGCGTGTGTAAATCAGCGACTGCTTCGCCCAGCGTCGTCAATCGCACGAGAATTTCTTTGTTACTGGTCAAATCCCGATATTTCGTGGCCAATTTCAATCGGGATAATTTAGTCAAACCGCGAGAAATCGTCGCCTGTGAAAGTTCCGTTGGTGCCGGTAGCGACTTAGCTCGACTGGCACCACGCCGTCCCAGATACGCAATAATTTTAATATCCGTCGTCGATAGTTGTTTTAATGCCGCTTGTAGTTGCGGATCAGTCGTTTGTTGCATGGCCCAGCGTTTTTCTTGATCATCAACGCTATCCTGCGTCAAAAATTGATTTAATTCCGTCATCAACTGACTAACTAATGGTGTTGTCATTTAAATATCTCCTTTTTAATTCAAGTGAATAAATACTTGCATACCAATATTATTAAGTCTATACTATCATTTTGTATTCATTAGAATCAATAAAAATATCTGGAGGTCCCACTATGTTTAAAATTGCAATCATCTTAGGGAGTACCCGGTCACAGGCTAACGGCCGCGCTTTATTTAACCATCTAAAATTAATCATTGACCAATTACCGACTCATTCTACGATTCACTACCAATTTTTAGATTTGGCCAACTATCAGCTTCCCCTTTTCGATGAACCCGAGCCACCGATGGCAAACCCGCACCGCGAGCTACCTGCTAACCAGCAGCAATGGCTCACCGATATGGCTAGTGCGGACGGTTACATTATCCTGACACCCGAATACAATCACGCGATGCCAGCTGGATTGAAAAACGCCTTCGATTTTTTGGCATTCGAAGGCGCCCGTAAACCGGCTAAGATTATCTCATATTCTGACAATATGCGCGGCGGTCAATTTGGGGCGGCCGCACTAGTTCCAGTTCTCCAACGATTAGGAATGGTCGTCCTCCCTAAACCAACGCCCATTGGTAACGTACCACAAACCCTTCAAAGTAACGGTCACTTTATCGATAACGCGCCCCTGAGCAAACGCTACGATCATGCACTTCACCAAGCTTTGACCGAAATCACCTACTATACCACGGTTCTTACCACTACGCCGTTTCCAACCGATTAAATTAGTAGCGTTATTGAATCAAACCTGCTACATTATAGTTAGCATTATTAAGGGGGAATTAACTTATGAAGATCGATATTCATCGTTCCGCAACGGACCGGGTGATTGCCGGTGTCATTGGTGGAATTGCCGAACATTTTAACTGGAATACTAACGTTACCCGGCTATTATTTGTTGTTTTAGCAATTACACCCATGTTCCCTGGTATCATCGCTTACCTGATTCTCTGGTTATTAATGAAGGACCCCATCAAGGATTAACCACTATTAACGAACAGTCATCGACTGCTCGTTTTTTATTCGCTAATATGCGGCCAAACTTTCCGTAGCTAGTTCAATGGCAACAAGAACACCGCCCGCACCCCAATGTCGCGGATCATAGTGCTCTAGTTGTGCTAAGGTGTCTGCCGTATATAGTAATTGTCCAAAGGAAACTTGCCGAAACGCCGAACAGGCAGCTAAGGCCGAACATTCCATTTCTACGACTTGACAACCCTGCTGACGAGCAGCTTTGACTTTAGACACAGTCTCACGGAAGAAAGCATCCGTTGTCCACGTTTTGACCATCTGCCATGGCAGGCAAGCCTTCGTCAATGTTGTCCCGAGTACCTGTATAACCTTTGGATCGAGTGGCACCCAATCAGCTGCTGCTAAATAATGAAAGGACGTCCCTTCATCACGCAAAGCCACCGTTGGGATTAATAATTGTTCCTCTGGTAGTGCTGTTAATGCGCCACAACTACCAACGGCTATGACGGTACGAGCACCAAAATCAATCAACATCTCTAAATACATTGTCGCAGCTGGGGAACCAAGGGGCGCTTGCGCTACTGCCAATTTTTGACCACGATAACCGATTTGATAAACCCAGCTAACTTTAGTAATGGTATTAAATTGGCCTAAACGGTGACCATGATACCGAGTGACGAATTGTTGAAAATAATCATCACCAGAAAATATGTAGAGTAGCTTAGCTGGAACAGTAAAGCGGCCATCCACGTCTGGCCCTACCATAACCGTTGGATTTGGATCATATTGCAATAACGTTAACTTATCTGTCATCTTAAGTTCTCCCTATTTAATTTACCCAACAATTCGAGGAAAACCAGTCATTTTCAGCGACAAACTAGCCAAAATCTGATATATTATTGCAACTAACGCAATAATTTGTCATGAATTTGTCAAATATTTTAATGGCGTTCACCTAGATTGTTCGTATATAATATTATTTATAATAACGCTAATTAAGAAAGGATGTGGCGAAATTGGCCTATTTAACACGCAATAAACGTCGTGATTTTACAGAACCTCACCGGTAATAACTTTATTTTTAAGGAGCGAATTGAATGATAAAAGATGACAATCAGTCGTTAACCTCTAATGAAGAGCAAAACGACACCCAGAACCCTCCCGATGCGGATAACTTATGGCAGCTTGATGAATCAGCCTTAGCCGCAAAGTACGCCACCGATCCTGAGAATGGATTGAGCACTGCTGAAGCTGCCGAACGTTTACAACATAACGGTCGCAACGAACTGGAGACCAAGCGTACGTCTCGGTTCGTTCAATTCATCAAGCAGTTTAATAACAGTATTATCTACATTTTAGCCGCAGCAGCGGTCTTAACGTTCTTCATGCACCACTATTCCGATTCTATCGTTATTGGACTGGTTATTATTGCCAATGCCATCATTGGTTATGTCCAAGAACGCCAAGCTGGCAACGCGCTAGAACGGATTCGTGAAATGCTGATTTCCAAGAATTTCGTCATCCGTGATGGAAAAAAACTGGAAATTGACGCCCGCGAATTAGTCGTTGGTGACTTAGTCAACTTAGAAGCCGGTGACGCGGTTCCTGCCGATATGCGCTTGATTTCAGCGGATAACTTTAACGTCCAAGAATCCGTGCTGACAGGGGAGACTAATCCCGTGGAGAAACAAGAAGAACCGATTACTGAGACCACGCCAGCTTTGGCTGACCGTAAGAATATGGTTTACGCGTCAACCGCGGTGACTAGCGGTTCGGCCGTCGGAATCGTAACGGCTACCGCCGAAGATACCGAAATCGGTCATATCCAGCAGTCTGTTAGCGACGTCAAACAAACCACTACCCCACTGATGCGTAATCTGAACTCACTGGGGGTTGGCTTATCCATCGCCATCGTGGTGGCAGCCGTCCTATTATTCCTATTAGGAATGGTCATGGATACCTATAGTTTGCCAACTTTACTAATTGCGGTTATTACGATGGTCGTTGGTTCTATGCCAGAAGGACTGCCCGCTAGTACCTCGGTGGTCTTAGCCATGGGAAACCGGCAGATGACGAAGAAAAACGTCATTGTCAAGTCACTACCCGCCGTGGAAACTTTAGGTGCCGTAGATATCGTTAACACCGATAAGACTGGGACGTTGACGAAAAATGAAATGACGGTCACTAAGGTCGTGACGCCTGAGCATACGTTTGATGTGACGGGGGTCGGTTATGATGATAATGGTGGCGTTAACTTCGATGGCCATCTCAAGCTCAATGGCAACAAAGTCGACTGGTACCAAGATAACGCGATGGAATGGCTCGTTAAGATTGCCGGCCAAACGACCGACGCCGAGCTACACTTCGAAAACAATCGCTGGGAACTGACCGGTGAACCAACCGATGGTGCCTTGACGACGCTGTATCGTAAAATGACTGGTCATGATCCTGAGGTTGAAGAAGTTGACTCGCTACCATTCGATTCCGCCTTCCGTTTTTCTGCTCGCCTGGCCGACTTAGATGGTCAACGCTTACTAATGGTCAAGGGCTCACCCGCGACTGTCCTGCGTTTAACTGACCAAGCTAACCAAACGGCATACTGGGATGACGCCATGGACGACTTAACCGCCGATGGTTTGCGCGTGGTGGCGCTGGCTTACCAAGAAGTCGATGATGACGTGACTACCATTGATGCACAAGCCATTGGTGGGCTGCATTTAGCTGGCTTAGTCGGAATCATTGACCCGCCTCGTGAAGAAGCGGCTACCGCGATCGCCGAATTACGGCAAGCGGGCGTGCAAGTTAAAATGATTACGGGGGACCACCCTGATACGGCGATGGCAATTGCCAACAAGTTGAACTTGGCCGCCAATGTCAAAGCGATTACTGGTCCTGAAATCGACGCGATGGACGATCAGCAGTTACAAGCACACATCGATGATTATAACGTCTTCGCACGGGCAACACCGAATAACAAATTACGGATTGTTCGTGCCCAACAGGCCAATAATCACGTCGTTTCGATGACTGGTGATGGGGTCAACGACGCCCCGGCCCTCAAGCAAGCCGATATTGGGGTTGCTATGGGAATCAAGGGGACCGAAGTTGCTAAGGAATCCGCCGATATGGTCCTGGCCGATGATGACTTTGCTGATATCGTCGCCGCCGTTCGTGAAGGGCGCCACGTCTTCGATAACATTCGTAAGACGATTCGCTTCTTACTCCCAACTAGTTTCGCGGAAGGCCTCGTTGTCATCATTAGTATTTTAATGGGCCACGAACTTCCGCTGTACCCGACGCAATTACTGTGGATCAATATGGTATCCGCGCTGACCATCCAGTTTGCGTTCATCTTTGAGCCACCCGAGGCCGGCATCATGGCCCGGGGTCCCCGGAATGTTAAGTCTGGGTTGTTGTCAAAATTAGATTACTTTGAAATCGGCTATGTCTCCTTCCTAATTTCTGGATTGGGGATCTTCGCCTATGACTACTTGACCGCGCTTGGGTTACCAAACGTCGTCGGTAGTACCATGTCACTGAACATCATCATCTTTGGTAAGATTTTCTACCTCTTCAACTTGCGAAATGACCACCCCGTCATTTCCAAGTACTTCTTCCAAAATAAGATGGCGTTCTACATCATTGGTATCCTGATTCTCTTACAACTGGGAATCATTTACCTACCATTCATGCAATCCGTCTTCCATACGACTAGCATCAACTTCTGGTATGGTTGGGGCATCCCGATTATCTGTGGGATCGTCGTCTTGATTGTGACCGAGGTCGGGAAGTCTATTCGGTTCCGATGGATGGGAAAAGATGGCGTGATTGATTAGTAATTAGTTAATAAATAGAAATGGCTCACCAACCTGTTTTAGTTGGTGAGCCATTTTTTAGTATCGTGAAACTGTTTTTGATGTGGCCGCTATTCAAGACAAACGTTCTATGCTTCGTTTCCTCAGCATCGTTCTAAACCTGTTTGATATGACTACTATTCAAGACGGCATGTTAGTAGTTTAGGCGCCCTCCAAAGTTCTAAACCTGTTTGATATGACTACTATTCAAGACCGTAAATAGGTTGTAAACGTTCAGGTCTGAGTTCTAAACCTGTTTGATATGACTACTATTCAAGACTAATACGATCCATTGACTCCGCTAGTGACAGTTCTAAACCTGTTTGATATGACTACTATTCAAGACGATTGACTTTATCGATTACTTCCTGCAATTGTTCTAAACCTGTTTGATATGACTACTATTCAAGACTATTCTCGTTTATCGCTTTTAGACGTGTTAGTTCTAAACCTGTTTGATATGACTACTATTCAAGACCGTTGGAGTTTGTGCCTTAACTTCTTCAAGGTTCTAAACCTGTTTGATATGACTACTATTCAAGACGTTTGGACTGGTTTATCAAGCAACAAGTTGGTTCTAAACCTGTTTGATATGACTACTATTCAAGACCAGGTCAAACGATTGTACGGTGATGGGGTAGTTCTAAACCTGTTTGATATGACTACTATTCAAGACGGCGAACCATACAGATTTTTTAGGAACTGCGTTCTAAACCTGTTTGATATGACTACTATTCAAGACAAGCGCGGGATCACGTGCAACAGCACCATCGTTCTAAACCTGTTTGATATGACTACTATTCAAGACACGTCGGCAAACTGTTCCAATCCTTGACATGTTCTAAACCTGTTTGATATGACTACTATTCAAGACCGGTGAATAGGCATGGGCAAAATAAACCTGGTTCTAAACCTGTTTGATATGACTACTATTCAAGACCAGCATTTTAACATCATTTACTCATTAATTCATATCACGCCAGTCTACTAAATCCTCGTCAACATAATAATAACAACTATTTTTGAACTTTTCCATTCGATTTATTTCTGAGTATTCGATAACAATGACAGTTGCGCCCAAATCATGCACTAGTTGCTCAAAGCTCGCCCATTGTTTTTGATTTAAGTAATGGCTGACATTAGTCAACACCAGCTTCTGTTTCAAACCTAGTTCAACATGCGTTTGCACAAGTGCCTCCAGTATTGCCCTTGGGTCATTCATAAGCGCCGTTGGAAAGTGAATACCGGTAAACTTCAATATTTGTTCTAGGCTAGGCGATTCGTCAACATCTAGCGGTAAGTCTAGTAAGAAGCTGGCTTCCATTACTTGCGAAACTACTTTACGATTTTCATCTAAGACCGCTACTTGCCGATCATCAGCCATTAACTTGATAATTTGGGTCTGCACTTTCTTTAGAAAAAGGCGGTTCAAATCGACTGATAACATCAAGTCACCATACCAGTTGCATTGGCTACTGATCGTCTGTAATTCAAGGTCGTCATTGCTTATACGTACGCTGTCGATTCGATCTCGAAAGCCTTGGCACACTTCGGCATACATGTTACTATTTCCCAAATCGAGAACGTTGACCTTACCAGCATCGATCTTGAATGGTGGAAATGGATAATATGTTATATTCATATAACAATCGTCCTTTCAGCTGAATTCAAAATATCATTGCTAGGTGTACCTTGAATATAGTGCATTGCCTGATACTGCTTCTCAGTCACTGTCATCGTTTGCACTTTTCCGCCTTTGGGTGCCAGTGGCGCAATCCGCTTTTCCATGAATTCGGCCGCTTTCTTATTTACACAAACCCGGACGTAAGTTGAGTATTGCATCATCAAAAAGCCCTCACGCACTAAAGCTTTGTGAAAGTGCCGATATGCACGGCGTTCTTCCGACGTATCCATGGGAACATCAAACATGACTATTAATCGCATCACTCGATACCTCATTTGGTAATTTCACCTCAATCTTTAATTCTTCCGTTTCACCGCTAAGATAGTGTAAGCACGCGGCAACATACTCTGTAATCGCGTGGCTCACAATTGTTTGGTGCCCATTAAACCCAATCTCTAGGTCTAATAACGACACTAGTCCAATCTTAATATCCGGTGTGAAGTCCTTAAACCGTTGTTGACTGACCCATTGATCAACAATCGGCCGAAAAGGCTCCATTAAATCTGAGCCGAGGTTAAATTCGTTTTCATTGTTCTCATGATGAATACCAATGCAGGTCAGATAGCCATTTAAAACAATCTCTCGATTCACCATGGATAACAGCACGGCGTATCCGTAGTTGAGTGCAGCGTTAATTGGGCTAAAATCTCGACGGTAGAACTGGTCACCAAATAACAATGAAAAATATTTATTAGCCACAACTGCCTCCCGATTAGTCACATCATTCAGTTCTAACTTATCCAACTCATCAACAAGTGTCTGGGTATCGCCACCGACAAAGTCAATGACTTGAATCTGGTTCAAAATCTTACTACCAACATTTTTCGTCCATAGCGTTGCAATTCGTGCTTCGGGCCAAGTCACCTGTTGTCGTACCAAATCAGCTGTTCGCCGTGTCGGATAATAATCGTTGGTCTCACTGATTGGTTCCCCCTGATGATCTGTAAAAATAACTTTGACATGAGCTTCCGTCAGCGCACAAAGCGCTGCGCTAGTAATCACAGCCTGAGTTGTTCCGACTAACAGCAATTGAATATCACTGATTGGAACCGCATATTTATCAGAACTCGTCTGAACTAATATCCGATTCATTGAATAAGAAACTTTAGCATGTTGAGTAATAATCACGTTTCGCCATCCCATAATAACAGCTCCTTGATTAATTATATTTTTCGTGCTACTATTCACTTGTATCAAGTTCTAAACCTTCTTGATATGACTACTAGCGTCAAGATCAAACAAGGCATTTATTGCCAAGTTTCACCTTTTGAGTCCGTATTCGGACCACTACATATGTACCAAGATGTCATCCTTATCGGGATGGCATCTTTTTTCGCTATAAATCTTTTAATGCAATTTTTCGCTCGAACAAACCAGTTGGTGATTGATATATAATTTCAGCGTCACCCGTTAACTTAATGCCACCAGGAACCTGTAACTTACCAAAATCTGTTTTCACACCTAGCACCTTTAAATCACCATACGAGGCATTCGCATGTAAGCCAATAAACATATTGGTCAAAATTCCTTGCTTCCCTAAAACCAGCTTATTCTTAACAAATTGATTTTTCGCTTCCAGCAGCTCAATCTGATCACGAGCAGAATTAAGTATCTTCTTGAACTTGTTCATCTCGTAAAGTGGAAAGTATCGGTTAACCTGGGCAAGCGTTGCGTCAAAAACAGTCAGTAAATTCTGATTTAATTGCACTTCAGACTCATTCTGCTTACCTAAAAATGCGCGCTGTAAAGTTAATGGTAAATACAGCTCTTGAATGTTGTGATAATACGTATCAGTACCAAGTGCGAAGCGGTGCGTTTGACCTTTAATTCTATCTCGAACCACCTGTTCAAACCGTACCTTCGGCAATAACACTTCATACGTCAGCATCTTCTTGTTGTTGGCATCAATGAGCGGTTCAATTACTTTCGTCACCGCTTGCTTGTTTGTCATTCCTTGTTGTTCCAACTGCTCAATTTGTGTCACCATAGTTGTAGGTACACCTACAACTTGGTACTGGACATCCTTTTTAGTCGATACTTTCACGATAGCCATGTAAGCCAGCGTTTTTCCCGTATAACCACCATAAATAGCTGTATCGAAGGATTGTTTTTTCCGAATTAATCGCTTGCCATTATCACTTGCCTTCAAGAGAGTTTGATCAAACATTGCCCCATAGTTTTCGGATACCTCACGCGTCACCAATAATCGCTTGTAATCATAAAGCGTCTCAAAATATTTAATATCGGTTAACTTATCCCACAAAACTTCACCAGTATCGATATCCGTAATTGGGGTATCAGTCTTAGCTAGTTTTCGGATAACATTGAAACGTGTTAGGTTAACCGGCTGTTTAGCGAACTTACCGTAGACGAAGAATCGTTCCAGCTTCGGATATCGCTTCAACAAATAGGTGCCAATGAAAGCAGTTAAGGCTGCGTCAAATGCATGATGGTAGTCATTGACCTCACGAATCTTCGGAAAATCAAACGTTTGTCGAAATTGATGTGTCAAGTTCGCTTTAACCGACACAATAGCGGTGGATGGATATTCTGCATTAATCAGCTCTTCAACTAGTTTGATAACCTGACGTGTCTCAACCAACTGCCGATTAATAAAACCAGTCGCGTACTTGCTGATTTCATCAGGACGCATCAGTAAGTGGTCAAGCTTCCGTTTGGTCATCAGCCCCATTCGGTGCATCTCTTTCCACTTAGCACCCATCTTTTTCCCAAACTTTTCACTAGCAAACGTATCATTTTTCTCACGATTGATGCGTGCATTTGTCAGTACTCGATTATCTAATGAGTCATCTTTCACCAGAGATTGTGGCAAGATGTGGTCGATATCATATTCTGACAATCGATCGATATTAATCGCATCACCGGTATACAAATCGCGGCCATTTTGTAGGAAATAAAGTACGAGCCGCGTATTGAAATTAGCTTTGTTCTTGATTTTCTCTTTTAATTCACGTTGGACTTGATCCCTGACAATGGCCTGAGCTGTTCCCTGATAGGCTGCAACAATTTGTTTTGACCGTGATTGTGTCCGCCGACCAGCAACGCCACCACCACGAGCCGCTTCCACAAATATCCAGTTAGGTGTTTGACCATGCATCGCATCTTTAATGTCAGCTAACACCACCATCACTTCGCGAATAGCCTTCTTATTTTGCGGTGACGTATATAATTCATTGATGGTATCTTGAAGATCCGCCGTTGTTAGGTTGGCCTGGTTTGCCGATTTAATTTGATTCTCAATGGCAGGTTGGCTTCGTAATTGCATGAAATTAGCGTTTGTCTCCCACAAGCCGTCCATGATTGAACGATTATTATCATCTTTGAGACCTGTTAATAATTTTCGTGATAATTGTCCCCAGCCACGATATCGTAATTGACCTAGTTGCTTAAGTTGGGCCGCTGTCAGCCAGGAAATCTCTGTCAGTTTTTGCTTAAAAATCGTACTATCTTCAAAAATAGTTGACCATAAAATGATTTTTTCAATATCAGCTTGCTTACGCACGTCTGACATAGCTTCAGGCAACACCTGTTTCAAATCATGATACGTGGATAACGAACTATTGAATACTTTCGGATCCGCAAGCCCCGTAATTCGTGGCGCAGTGGGAAACTCTCCCGCTGCAACTAAATTGTCTTGAATATTCTTAGCTGTTACTCGTTTGTGTTTTTTAAACACTTGGTTATATAGTCGTTGTTTTTGCCGGGGTGTTAATTGCCCATCATCAACTCGAATATTATTCAGCTCATTGAGCACCATAAAGCGTTGGTAAATCAAGCTGCGTGCGGGTAGCACTTCCTCACCGATCAAATACGTATCCGTCGTCTGCATCCGCTGAATGAAAGCGGTCGCCGAGGCCACCCGATCGACCTTATCATCAAAATTCCATGGCGTGATTGGCCCATCAGCCTTACGTACCATCCATGCAAAACCTGCATTGGCAGTTGCTGCCTGCATTTCTTTAGTAATCAGCGGTCCAACATAATAAGGCACCCGGAAACCGACAAGCTCATCAAGTTTGTATGGAAACTTACCGCGTCGCTTGATGACCGGATTTTCTTCACCCAACCACGGGTAGTATTCCTTCTGATTACTAATAATTTGATCTAGCTCATTTTGTTGAACCTGATAAGGAATAGCTCCATTCTGCTTTGTCCGCAATTTAGGCATGAATTGTTCAGAGTCAATAGCTTGCTTAATTTGAGCTGCCCAACTATTCAAATCTACATCGGCGTCAACAAATTTTCCCAAGGCCTTTTGAAACGCTTCTTGCGTCACCTGTTTACTTTTCACACCATCAATATATTGATCGTAGGTTGCCCGAATAGCCCGTCCGCGCTTGGCGTCTGACTGAGAGCGAATATACGCTTTCAATAACTTCAAATCTTCGCCATGGCGTTTATACTTCTCAACCATACTCTGTGAGAACCGTTTACCTTCTGGAATAAGCTGTGCAAGGTTGACGCTGGCGTATAACCGAATTACCTCATCAATAATTTGTTGGCCCACTTCGCTAAAACGGTCTTCAATGCCAGGAAGTTTGTCTTGATTTTCCTCTAAACTAAAGGCCCAATCCTTTGCTTCAGTAGCGTCGATGTCCGTTAGAGTCAGCACATCAATCTTGGTTTTATTTCCAACGAGGGCTTTCGCAAATTCTGTTACCACTGCCTTTTGGCGCTTCTTTTCCGCAGTAGTCGCGCCAGTTAAAACTGCTAATAGTGGCATAATTAATTTTTGGCGGTCACTACGCGAGATATCAGTTCGTACCAATGTTTGTTTGATGCTGTCAAGCAACGCTACATCGGTTGTCAGGTTCAAGTTCAGCTCCAGATCAGCCTGACTAAACAAATGATTCAAAGTTTCAAAGTGCTGCTGTAAATCAAGTGTCCCACTTCGATACGCTGTCGCTGCATCATTACGCAAAAAATTGCCGCGATATTTGACAATATGGTGAATCGCTAGGTAAATTTCACGCACATCAAACTTGCGGTGCTGAGTCATCAGCGCCTCACGTAAATGATAAATCGTTGGATAATCATGATAGAAATCCTGATCACTCCGATCATTAAACAACGTTTTTTCAAGACCGTTATAATTAGGATCACGAGGTGAAATATCCGAATATTTGCGCCGCGCAAAGAAATTGATATCCACCTTGCTGATTGGTTGGTCAAAGAATTCGCGTAGTAATCGTAACCGCCATTTCACCCGTTTCAACCGACGACGCGTTGTTCGAAATCCCCGCCGGTCTGCTGCGGCTGCCCCTTCTTTAAATAACCGTACACCAATCCCAGTCTGCCCCTTAATTTTTCTGACATGACCACTTGCATCCACAACCGTCCAGCCAACCGAGTTCGTACCAATATCCAAGCCTACACCGTATGGTTCTTTCATTTATACATCCTCCGATAAATTTTAGATTATGCACTCATTATCGCGCAGTTGGATAATCATTTGCAACAAGCAAAAGTTAATCCTAGCAACGATTGTAAGCGCAGTCTTAATTATTTTCTTTAATATTAATGTATTAAATATATAATCTTTGTCGTGTCGCCAAAATTAGCGACCTATTACTATAGACAAAAATACGGTGATGACACAAAGAATGTTATCACCACCGTACTTTGAAATAACTATAATTTTAAAAATAATAATGCATCAAGGAAACTCACTGACCACGACCTAGCACGTCGCCAAAAATTCCAACAACGCCTTATTAAATGCTGCCGACTGTTCCGCCATCACGATATGACCAGCTTCCGGAATGACCACACTCTGTCCTCGTAGTGCCATTTGAGCAGTCACTGCCGCAAAGTCGGGATTGAAGAACGGTGACTTGGCGCCCGCAATGATCAAGAACGGTACGGTCAATTGGCGGATCACATCCCGCCAATCCTGAACCGCGTGGTTAACCAACAATGGAAACATTAATTTCGCATCGAACGGTGCCTGCGCTTCTACTGCCTTGACGCGCGCATACGTCGCATCATCGATGTGCTTAAACGTCGAGTGTCCCAGCGGCATTCTAAAATAGTCCGGAATATCCTGCCATTGAACCTGTTTGAACCCATATTGCCAGTGCGGTGTATTGATCATCCGCGGCGTTTGATCCACGTCGATCAGGGCCTTAATTCCTGTATCACCATACAATGACACGTACGCAAACCAAGTCGCGGCCCCCATCGAATTACCGAGTAAAATTGGTTGTTCGAGTTGTAATTTTTCAATCAATTCATGCGCATCCACCGCGCGACGACTCATACGTAAGCCTTTCGCCGTGTGCTCGGATAAACCTTGGCACCGCCCATCTAAATTAATGACCCGGTAGCCCGCCTGAATCAGTACCGGGATTTGAGCGCGCCAAATATCATTAGCGCCACCAAATCCCGTCAAAATAACGATTGGCTGCCCCTGGCCTTCATCCGTATAATCTAACTGAACGTGATCTGACGTGATAAAACGCATTTCACCATCCTCCTTTTTGACTATTCATTCAACATGGTCATTAAAATCTTGTGGCGTTAGCTTCTTTAATTTTTCTAGCCATTGGCGCGTTTTGTCATCCAGCCCAGCTTCGGAAAGTGTATTCTGGGCAATCACTGTCGAATCAAGCAACTGAGCAACCTTTTCCCAATCAATCCCCGTCGCTGTTTGAATACTGGTTTGTAGCTGTCGTACTTGCTCAGTCGTTATTTGGCCCAATTGTCGTGAATCACCAGTTAATGCTAATAGGGCATTGATTGCTAATTGCTCTGATAGGCAGGCCTGCCACGTCGCTGGGGACAGTGCCTCAGTTAACGTAATCCGCTCACTTAACGGCACAGCTGGCACTTCCTTGTTCAGAAAAGCCGTCCAGCGCGCCATTTCCTGGTCAACTAAGGCATACCCCTGCCACGGTAACTGCCGATTAAAGGTCTGTAACGTTTGCTTCGTCAATGCCACTACTGACCACGTTGTCTGACCATTGTCGCTCAATTCTGCTTGCCCTGCGGCTAACCACTGTGCCATAAAACGTTGCATCATCTGTCGCATCACCGGCCGCTGTTTTGCCGCTTGCGTCAGGTGGTAACGCACTTGCAAAAATTCGCTAACCATTTCTGGCATAATCGCCCGCTTCTCCTGGGCCTGACGTCGTTGCTTTAATTGTCGTAACCGTTTCTGTTTACTGACTTTTGCATAATGTCCTTGCTTGACCATCGTGCCACCACTTTTCCTGATAATTATATTGATACCTAATTTTAACGCAATAAAAGCCCAAAATAAAAGCACTTACCATTTACTGGCAAGTACTCTTGATTACAACGTTTCTTCCTTGTTACCGGCGTATTTACGGAAATAAATCAATGTCATGATGACCAGAAATACAACACCGACTAAAATTGAGTAGCGCGTTTCCGGATTAATAAACATGAAGACCAGTGTTAACGCGAGGAAGGCCAACGTTAAATAATTTGAATAGGGTGATAATGGCATTTTAAAAGGATGGTTCGCCATCTTGGCTGCGTTTTGCTTACGGAACGCAATTTGACTCACTAGAATAACAAACCACGGTACCATACCGGGCAAGACACTCGAACTGTAAACCATCACGAAAATCTCGCTAGCATCCTTGAAAAACATTGGTAACACAACATTCAAGACGACTCCAATTAGAATCCCGGTCGCAATCGCAATAACGGAATAAAATGGTACTCCATGACGATTTAATAAAGTCATCTTCCTTGGTAACTGGTGACTTTCCGCCAACGTGTAAGTCATTCGACTCGCACTATAAATTCCAGAATTTGTTCCCGATAAGGAAGCCGTAATAACCACGAAGTTGATAATCGAAGCCGCAGCGGTAATCCCAATTTTGGCAAATGTCTGTACAAACGGTGAACCGATCTGGCTTAACTTATCCCAGGGGTAAATGCTGACAATTACGAAGATGGCACCCACGTAAAAGATTAAAATCCGG
Organism: Lactiplantibacillus sp. YT640; assembly: GCF_049745435.1. Classification (NCBI taxonomy): domain Bacteria; kingdom Bacillati; phylum Bacillota; class Bacilli; order Lactobacillales; family Lactobacillaceae; genus Lactiplantibacillus; species Lactiplantibacillus sp. YT640. The sequence goes on along the minus strand of NZ_JBMNVY010000002.1, from coordinate 122,669 downwards.
GCAACCGTTGAACGAATCGCTTTAACGATCGTGCTTTGTGGATTTTCAGCTTCACCAGCTGTGACTCCAATCAATTCAATCCCTTGATACGACGCCAACACAATTGCTAGTGCGAAGACAAAGCCCTTCACCCCACCAGTGAAGAAACCACCATGGGTCCACAGGTTACTGATTCCAATTGGATGACCGCCGTTACCAATACCAAAAATAATCAGACCTAAACCGGCAATAATCATCAGAATAATCGTCACCACTTTAATAAGTGAGAACCAGGTTTCCAGCGTCCCAAACATTTTAACCGAGATAAGGTTGGCCGCACATAAGAATACAATGGCAATTAGGCCCGGAATCCAATCTGGCAAGTTCGGCCACCAATACCGGCAGTAGCCGCCTAGTGCAATCATTTCACTCATCCCAACAACGACGAACTGAAAAATGTTGCTCCAAGCCGTCAAGTATCCAAAAACGGGGTGAATATATTCAGAAGCAAACTTGGCAAACGAACCGGTATTCGGATCGACATACAGCATCTCACCTAGTGCCCGCATAATCAGGTATAGAAAGGCCCCTGATACGATGTACGCAATTAGCACTGACGGCCCGGTCCACTTGATCGTTGAGCTGGATCCCATAAATAGGCCCACTCCGATCGTGCCGCCCAGTGCAATCATTTGCATCTGGCCCGTACTTAATTTTCTCTGCATAAATTACTCTCTTTTCATAAAATCAAAGAACTCACACTATCACGGCTGACAGTATATAGCTTTTATCTTAGCTAAAAAAGTGCACCGACGCAAACGGATTTAGTAACACATAGTCAGTATGTACTTGCTCTAACGCGGTTCGAGCATGCTTCGTATAAATTTATCAACAAACAGCTTTCAGTCAGAATTATCGGTATAATAAGGGTAATTAAACTAGAAACGAGGTTTCGTCATGGCAAATTACATTAAAGAAATTCGGGCTTTGGTTGGTCACAAACCAATCATTTTGAATACGGCCGCTGGTATTTTAGTCAACGATCAGCAACAAATCTTGCTGAACCTTCGTACCGATACGCATAACTGGAGTTTACCCGGTGGCTATCTAGAATACGGTGAGACGTATGCCACGGCCTGCGTGCGGGAATATAAGGAAGATAGTGGCATTGATGTCGAAGTTGTTGATCGCATCGGCATCTTTGATAAAGGCGAGACGGCCTATCCTAACGGCGATGTAGCTCAAACAATCAGTGCACTCTTTCTTGTAAAACCCATTGGCGGCCACGTTCTGACCCAAGCCACTGATGAAACACTCAAACTCGACTACTTTGACTTCGACAACTTGCCGCCATTGTTAAATCAACAAAATGCAGATATGATTCACGCCGCCCAGGAATATTTACAGACCCATTCGGCAACCAAATAACCTAACCAAAAATCGTCATTCCACCCATGTAAGAATATGCGTAACCAATCCGGACTTTCCGTCTCCGGTGTTGTTTGGGGATGCTCCGGATCGGCAATAATCGCGATACGAGCAATTGCCGTCAGCGGCACCTGTTGGATTTCAAACGTTTCGTAATTGTAAAGCGCTAAGCAACCCACTAATTGTGCATCATCCTCATCCTTAGTCGTGGTGCTAAATAATTGAATCGGATAAATAACCTGGTCGACCATCCCTACAGTCGGCTGGTAATAGTGCATGGTCGTCAACTCATGATACGTGACTGCATGAATCAACGCCTGTAACAAGGTCTCGTTGACACCTTCCGTACTACCCGCAACTAGCTGAACATGACGCTGATAATTCGCCAGCGCATGATACGTCTGATCACCTAACGTCTGCCGCAATTTTTCTACCGTTATCGTTGTCACACTTGGTTCTAGGCGTTGACCACCCTGATAATTTGGTAATGCGGAGACTAACAAGGCTGCCAACTCTTGCTGCGTAAACGTCGCGTTGGTGCGACTAGGTGTTACTGGATGGTAAGGAACTAGCGGTTGTGAGGAGAAGTGCAATGCTAATTTCAGTGCTGGTTGCACGCGTGGATCACCAAACGGCGCCCAGCTGACCATGAAGCCGGCCTGCATATGTGCACTAACCTGGCCAACTCGGTAAATAACCGCGGGTTGCGCAGCATCATCGACCAAGTTATCATTCAGCCCCGTCTTGGTTTGAGCACTGATACCAACTACATAAAAGCTACTAGCGTTCGTTAAGACCGCTGCTGAAATGTGTTCATTTTGCCACCGCTGAACCACGTCGGCCTTCGCCGTCACTTGACAAGTAATGAGGCTGTCCGGCGGTACTTGTGACCAATCAGGCGTTAATAGATAACGTTTGGTAACGTGTAATTCATCAGCGGGCGTCAACCATGGCGATAACGGAACCTGCTGATACTTAATCGGGTGACCATTGCACATCATGACAATTGTTCCTAACGGTGTCTGTAACGAATGCGTTGGCACTGCCCCTAAATTTGTCCTCGATTTAGCCAATCGTTGGCGGATTTGCAACGCCTCAATCGGACTCGGGACTGCAGTAGTCCGCCATAGCATCAATTCAAGATGCTGTTTTTGCTGATCTAATACCGTCACGATGCCGTACAATCGTTGTCCCTGATCCATCAGTGCCGCGTACGGCTGATTCTGATACCGGGCAATGTAGCCTAACTTAGCATGTTGCAACGTCCACACTGAGATGGCATTATCATCGTATTGATTGCCACTTTCTCGCTGGAGCAACACCGCCATACCCACTCTGAGCGTCGTTAACGTTGCCACAATATCATCGACATACCGTTCGCCAACGACCGTGACTGTATCCAATGCGACGGCTGCATCGCCTGTTGAATTTTGTTCAGTTACTTGAACAGCTGTGGTCACTGGAATTATTTCAATGTCAGCTGTTTCTGGTTCGTGGGCGCGAACTAACAGTTCTTGCCCCTGATTAATCACAGCGATAACCCGATAGGTCTGCTTCTTCAACGTCATTACGCTCATGCCAGCTTCAATTCGTTCCATAGCGGTCACCCCCTTAACAATAACTTTATTCCATTATACGAAAGCGTTGCCAGTATTAACAGCTTTACGAATTGTTTTACACGTCAGCTTACAATATCTTGGATTAGTTATCTAGTTGCCAACACCATTTCAGATGTTTCACGTGAAACATTCATTAGTTTTGCGGCTGCACATTAAAAACGTGGTTATCCTACAATTCAGAATAACCACGCCCGATTTTATCAATTTGCTAGTCAATGCTATCTACGCCACACAAGCCCGCATAAACGCCGCAAACAACCGCGCCTGCACGGAGTTTACTTGTTGCATCATTTCTGGATGCCACTGGACACCCAACTGTAGACCACCAGCTGTCGCCTCAATTGCTTCAACAACCTGATCCGCACTTTGGGCCACCACCTGAAAGCCCGTTGCCACCTGTTTCACGGCCTGATGATGAAATGAATTGACCGTGATTGCGTCACTAGTGGTGCCTAAATATTCAGCTAAGGTCGTACCTGGTACGACCTTCACGTGATGCATGCCGTAAGCGGCCAATTGTCCTTGCATATGTTTTAAGGTACCCTGACCAGCTGGTAGTTCACTCATATCCTGATAAAGATTGCCACCATAGCACACGTTTAAGATTTGTAAGCCCCGACAGATACCGAGCACCGGTTTACCAACGGCGTGGGTGGCACGAATCAGCGCAATTTCATACTGATCCCGTTCCGGATCTACCCCACCCAATTTAGGCTGGGGTTCCTCCCCATACGTCAATGGGGCCACATCTGCACCACCACAAAGTAGTAGACCATCGATCATTCCAACGTATCGTTCAATCGTCGTTGCGTCGGTCGTTACCGGTAATACCAATGGCACACCGCCATTATCCGTTACTGATTTCAAATAATCACGATTCACATAATCACGGACCCGCCCCGGGAACATCTGGCTGTTCACTGTCACAACGCCTGGTGCGATTCCAATTATCGTTTTAACCATTCTGTCGCCCTCTCTCAAAAAAATCCCACGGTAACATGCGTATTACCAATGGGATTATCATTTACTTTTTACATCTAATTGTCAATGACTAAGCTCACGATATTCGAGCTCGGTTGGTTTGACGATAATTCCCGTCAACCAGACGGCGATGCTCAGCCCAACCAATACTAATAGCGTCGTGCCACCAATGAAATCAATGGCCTGTAACTGATAATAGGCGACAATCCCCACAACCCACCAGCAAAAGTTCAACCAGTATGGTAACGTAGCGTGCCGCACAAAGTACGTGACGAAGATAATAGCATATAGCGGTGTGAAGACCGAACCAATCAAATACAGGAAGTTCTGATAATACGTCATGGCAACCGTCAGCGCAATCAATAGCCCAACTACCGTCACACCAACGGCTAATCGATTAACATGGCGGCTACCGGTCAGATTAGCCAAACTCGTGGCGGCCGAATAAGTATCTAAAAATGTCGTCGTCACCGTTGAGAAAACGATAATCAGCAATGCAACCAATCCTAAACCGGACCGCGTCAGCAATGCCGTGATATCAGTTTGCCCTGTCCGTAACACAACTAATAGCCCCGTCACAAACATCACTAAACTGCCTAACATATAGCCACCTGCGCTGACTAGTGCGACTGGTAAAGGACGATCAACACGCTGGGTATAATCACCAATTAGTGGCAACCATGAGAGTGCCATCGTAACGTTCAATTCCACTGCTTGCCCAAACGTCATACTAGTCGTTGATACCGACTGACTAGTTGTCGGTGCCATAAATACCATTACGAGCATTAACACCGTCCCGAGCACCAACAAGCCCACAACGGCATTGTTGATTTTGAACAGTAACTGACTACCCATGAGCAACCACGCAATAATCAAAATCGCCACGATGGTTGCCATTAATAGCGGACTTCGAAAGCCAAATAGCTTTCCACTAATACTGTTCATGGCTAACTGAGCATTGACGATCATCACCGCCGTCCAGCCAACGAGTTGCAAGGCGTTGAGTCCTGACGCTAGTAACACTCCGCCGCGACCAAAAGCCAGTTGGGCTGACGCTAACGCGGACTGGTGTAATTTAGCCCCCAAATAGCCGGCTGGAACCAAGAACAGGCCACAGCCGATCATGTGCCCCAATACAATCGCAGCCAATCCGCGTGTCAGCCCCAGTGGTGCCATCAGCGTACCTGTTAAGATTTCGGCAATTGAGATAGCCGCACCGAGCCACAGTAAAAATTGGCTCCGAAAAATCCCGTCATGTTTCATCAGTGCACCTCCGTAGCCGTTAGCATCGCCTTGACCGTGGCGGCCATATCGGGACTACGCGTTAACATTGAGATCACCGCAGCGCCAGCCGCACCAGTAGCCGCAATAGCTGGCAATTGCGCGACAGTAATTCCGCCAATGGCGACAACGGGACAGGTTGCAGTCACGACTAATTGTCGCAACCCCGTCAGACCGACTACTGGATCCGCATCGGCCTTAGATGTCGTTGGAAAGATGGGACCACTACCAAGATAAGCAATGCCTTCCAATTGGTTAGCAATCTGCACTTCAGCTAAGGTTGAACAAGACAAACCGACAAACATTTGATTAGCGACCCGTTGAATAACTTGTGTCACCCGGTCATCCTTTTGACCAACGTGAACCCCATCTGCTTGCAGTGCGAGTGCCAGCTCGACATCATCATCGACGATAAAGGGAACGTGCGCTTGCGCACAACGTGCCCGCAGCTGTTGCCCCAATGCAAAACGCTCAGCCGTAGTCAACTGGCTATTACCTTTATCTCGGTATTGGAATGCCGTGATGCCCGCATCCAAGGCCGTTTGGACGACCACATTTAGATCCTGTCCCGGCACGTCTTGTGTCCCGCACACAAAATAAGCACGTAATTGTGTGGGTTCAAATTTAAGCGTCATGAACGATCACCTGCTCACTTGGGGTTGCCCAATGATTCAGCGGGCCATGACCATGCCCGACCTGGATACCATCCTGAATCGTCCCAGCAACGTACGCCTTAGCCGTTTTAATGGCCGCAGCCATTGACCGTCCTTTTGCTAATTCGGCGGTAATACATGCCGATAGGGTATCTCCCGTGCCGTGGGTTCGCACCGTATCAATCCGTGGGGCCGAAAGCCAAAAGGCGGTCCCGTCAGCCAACAGTACGAAGTCATTAGCTAAATCGGAATTATCACCATGCCCACCTTTAATAATGACATTGTCAGCACCTAACCCCTGTAGCGCATGTCCAGCTGTAACCATCGCTTGATTACTAGTGATTGCCTGACCAATTAATTGTTCTGCTTCCGGTAAATTCGGCGTCACAACAGTCGCTAACGGGAGCAGTTCGTCGCGAACCGTTTTAATCGCATCCGCGGCTAATAACGCCGCCCCGCCTTTCGCAATCATGACTGGATCAACTGTCAGCGGCCCAAAATCAACTCGTTTCAAGTTCTCAACGACGGCATGGACGTGTTCAGCATCCGCAAGCATCCCCGTTTTACAAGCGCGAATGTCTAAGTCAGCTGCTAACGAAGCAAATTGTTCGTCAATGATCTTCGTCGGCATTGCCATAAAATCTTGGACCCCCAATGTATTTTGAGCTGTCACGGCAACGACTACCGCGGTACCAAAAACGTGACGTGCCTGCATCGTTTTTAAATCGGCCATGACACCGGCACCGCCACCACTGTCCGTACCAGCAATCGTTGCCACTTGTGGAAATTCATTCATTAAATCTCGCGACCCTTCATTATATTTAATCAACTTTAGCAATTGTTTGAATTTCTGACACTGTCACTAAGCTCAGCCGGTCAATCAAATCAATGGCAAATGTGGCGGGACGATCGGCCGTCAGATGACTGGCGACAAGTTCCCCCGCTCCCGCTAAGACTAAGCAAGCCACTTGCGCCGCCTGGTAAACGTCGGTTGGACTAACGGCTGTAAAAGCCGCGACGATACTAGAAAGTAAATCGCCCGAGCCCACGTGACGTTGGAAGAGCGGGGTACCATTAGCGACTTTAACTACGCGCTGACCATCCGTAATAACATCAGTAGGTCCCGACAATATGACACAGCATTGGAATTGCTGTGCACAAGCTTGAGCAATTTCAACCAGGTCGCCCTGACCGCTCCCCGCATCAATGCCCTTCGCTTGCCAATCCATGCCAGCCAATGCCGCAATTTCACCAGCATTGCCCCGAATAACATCGACTTGAAAATCAGATAGTAATGCTAGCGCGACTTCTTTTCGATAAGGGACCGCCCCGACGGCCACCGGATCAAGAACGACTGGCTTATGATACTGATTAGCAAGCTTACCAACCACCCGCATTTGATCAATCTGGGTGGTGGTCAGGGTTCCTAAATTAATGCAAACAGCCCCGGCAATTTGGACCATCGTCTCCGCTTCTTGGACTTCAGCTGACATAATTGGCGAGGCCCCTAACGCGTTTAGCCCATTGGCAACGTCTTGAACCGTAACAAAATTGGCAATGTTAAAAACAATCGGATTGTGATCCCGTAAAGTATTCAATAATTGTAATTCCATAGCAATTCTCCTCCTCATTGACCGTCACACCAATCAAAAACGACCACCAATCAACATGCATTGATCCAGTGGCCGCTAACATTAGCTGTGACACTTTCCTACGCAAGTTTGAGCTTACAGGTTCAGAGGGATCGGCACTTACAGCACCATCTCAGCCCATTTTTGGACACCCCTAGTGTTTAAAAATATTCAATTACTAACCTTAGTCTAACGATTGTAACCGCTAACGTCAATCTTTCCGTTAACCGAATCACCCTCATTGCTACTTAATTAATTAGGCATTAAAGTTTAAATTCACCGCCGCGACCGGTTATAATAAAAAGCAAATATGCCTTTAAGAAAAGAGTGATTGAAGATGCAAGCACTTGTTGTGCCAGATCCATCCGCTCAAACTATGGAACAGCTTCAATGGCAAGAACGGCCCATGCCCAACCTCGGGCCAACTGAGGTGTTGATCAAGACCCAAGCAGTCGGGCTCAATCCGGTAGATTTTAAATTAGTTGCGGCGGGTAACGCCGCCTGGCAATATCCACACACACTAGGACTAGACACAGCTGGAATCGTGGAGGCGGTTGGCGCTGAGGTCACTAATTTTCGGCCTGGCGAACGAGTTTGTGGGCACGCTAATCTCGCCAATAATGGGACGTTTGCCGAATACGTGAGTTTACCAGCAGCCGTGCTAGCTAAGATTCCAACGACTGTGAGCTTTGAAGCAGCCGCCGCTAGTCTCTGCGCTGGATTGACGGCTTATCAGGCCCTCCTGCGCAAAGCCAATTTAAATGCCGCGCAAACTGTGCTGATCCATGCAGGTGCGGGCGGTGTAGGCAGTATGGCTATTCAACTCGCTAAGGCTGCTGGCAAGACCGTCTTCACGACCGTTTCAAAGGCCAAGCAAGCCTTCGTGGCACCGCTGCATCCCGATGCCCAAATCGATTACCATCATGAAGATGTGACCACACGCATTCAAGACCTAACGCAGCAGCACGGTGTTGATCTGATCATTAATACCATTGGTCATGCTGATGCGGACTTACCGCGCTTAGCTTACAATGGCCAGCTTGTCTGTGTATTAGCAACTCCGGACCACTTTCCAAGTAATCAAGTTGTAACTATCAGTAAATTGGACCTCGGTGGTGCCCACCGTAGCGGTAACCCAGCGCAAGTTGCCGATCTTGGGAAAATGACCGCCGCCTTATTAGCTTTGGTCCAAGCTGGCAAGGTCGACCCACTAATTACTCAGGTCTTGCACCGTGACCAACTTGTAACTGGTTTGCAACAACTCCAAGCTGGTCAAGTCGTTGGTAAACTCGTCGTGACTTTTGACGCCTGTTGATCTAAAAATGAAGATACGAAAAACGCAGCTCAAGGGCGGCCTTGAACTGCGCTTTTTGGGGTGTCAGGCGATAATCGCAACATGTGCGTATCGGCTGGGGTTACGATTATCATCGGGTGGGCGAATGAACCATGATCACCGCCGTTCAGCCGCCCATCTCCGATTAATCCCGACACCACTATCATTAATTTGATTAGGCCTAGGCGAAAGTGGCCAATTGTGCCTTGGTCAACGTATCATTCATCCGACCACTACGGAAGCCACCTAAATCAAGGGTAACGTAGCGGAATCCAAGTGATTGTAATTGACGGTTAACGCGGTCGTTAAAGACTAAGAAATCACCAATTCGTGCTTCTGGTAATTCGATCCGCGCAATATCATTGTGGAAACGAACCCGGACCGTTGGAAAACCTAAACTACGCAAATATTTTTCGGCGGCCATTACTTGAGCAATATTGTCATGTGTCAACGTCGTCCCGTATGGGAACCGTGAAGATACAGAGCATGACGCCACTTTATTCCAGTTCGTCAAACCGAGTTCTTGTGCCAAGGCCCGAACGTCAGTCTTGAAGAAATCAGCTTCTTGTAACAAGCTCCGGGCCCCCGCTTCACTACGGGCCTTCAAACCAGGACGATAATCATTTTCATCATTCTTGATCATACCGTCTAAGACAGCGGCACTACCGTTATTAGCCGCAATGTCATTCAACCGGCTGTAGAACATCTTCTTCGCATAGTACCAGCTATCAGGCGTGTTGTTCTTGATGTGGTCATCGCTCAAGTAGTCTAGCGTGGTTCCTTGAACGTTAGCACCTAGTTCTTCGGCTAAACTCATCGCTTTATCGAATTCTTCATCCGTAAATAATTCAGAGTTCGCAACCACAGCGGTCACATTGTCACGGCCTAAAACATCGAAGGCCAACTTCAAAACTAAGGTACTGTCGATCCCACCAGAAAAGGCCACGGTGACCCGTTGTAAATCCTTTAATGCTGCTACTAACGTTGCTTTTTTTGTTGCTAATGTTGCCATAATAAAACCCTTCTTCTATTTAATTTAATTAATTCCAAAAAATCCATGCATAAACCAAGCGGCAATTGCTGCCCCGACAAAGGGCGCAATTCCTGGCACAATGATACCGTATTGCCAATCACTATCGGCTTTATTGGCAATTGGTAAGATGGCGTGGGCAATCCGGGGTCCCATATCTCGAGCTAAGTTCATTGCGAACCCGGTTGGACCACCAAGTCCCATCCCAATGGCCCATACAAGTAGGCCAACGCCAATTGGCACGATTCCCGGCGTTTTAATCTCAGAAATCGCTAAAATACCCGAAATAAAAATAAATGTATCAAATAATTCCACAAAGAAATTCCGCGGTAAGTTACGAACGGCTGGTGCCGTACAGAATAAGTTCCGAATTGTAATGGGTGAAATCTCATCTGTTGAGGCTTTAAAATGATCAGCATACATGATCCAAACGATCACTGAGCCCACGACCCCACCAAGCACTTCCGCAACGGAATACGGAATAAATAAAGACCATGCGATATTTCCTAATAGACACTGCGCCAAAACCATTGCCGGGTTAATGCAAACATTGCCAAAAATGAATAAGGCAACGCTAATCCCAAAACCCCAAGTTGTAATGGCAAAAATATGACCGGAACCCCGATACTTGGTTCCCTTTAATACGGAACTACAATGAACACCCACCCCAAAAATAATCATTAGGGCTGTGCCCATAAATTCAGCAATCAACTGATGTACCAAAAAATTACGCCTCCTCATCTAATTGATCTACCGCCACTAAGGCTGCCTGGTAGACCGTTCTAAACGGAATATGAAATTGCTGCGCCAGCTGGGCACAATCCGCATATTCCGGCATCTTCTTCTCAATATCTTGATATGTCGCCACTTTAACTTGAACGTCACCGTACGGCGTTGCGACCGTCAGGAAGTGCCGTTGCATAATAGTACGTTGCCACGTCTGGTAACGTACACCAATCGTCGTCGTTTCTTGTAAAATCAACTTAGTCAGTAAGTCCTTATCGTTAACGTTTCCCAAAACCGTTAACTTTGTCGCCGGCCGATCTTTCTTCATCTGAATGGGCGTGAAAAACACATCGTATGCGCCCGCCGTTAATAACTGGTTCATCACGTACCCCAGTCCTTCACCCGTCTGATCATCCAGATTAGCTTCAATCATTAAGACAGCATCAGCCGTCCGGTTAACGATTTGCTGACTTAGTTTTTTTTTTCGAATAATACGGCTCGCAGTGCATTGAAACCACCCGTGTCCCGTTTACCAAACCCATAACCAACTCTAGTTGGCACGGCATTTTCCGGTAACGGTCCGAATTCACGTACGAGCGTCTTGACCAAGCCCATCCCAGTGGGGGTAATCAATTCAGTATGCACATCCAACCGTTGTTGAATCGGAATGGCACTACCAACTCGCATCTGCATCACGGCTGGTACGGGAACTGGCATCTGACCATGGGCAACGTTAATAAAACCACTACCATCACTTAACGGTGAAGCCATGATGGTATCAATCTGCATCAATTCCAACCCAATACAGCAGCCCACAATATCAACAATCGAATCCAACGCGCCCACTTCATGGAAATGAACTTCAGCTAGTGGCATGTGATGAACCGCTGCTTCCGCTTGCGCAATTTCCATAAAGATCGCTTTCGCGTGGTGTTTCACGGTATCTGATAAGTCACTGCCGTCAATTAACGCCTCAATATCAGCTAAATGACGCGCTTCATGATCATGATGATGCCCAGCTTCATGCTGATGATGGTGATGTTCCACAAAACCATGGTCCTTACCACCCGCAACCTGAACATCAAAGCTCGTGCCATAGATGCTACTCTGGGCTTCCCGTTGCTGCGTTAATTCATAACCGTGCACGTGTAACTTAGCCAATTCGGTTTTTAATTGCTCAAAATCAAGTCCTAAATCGAGTAACGCGCCCAGAAACATATCACCGCTAATCCCCGAAAAAGCGTCTAAATAAAGTGTTTGCATTTATCTTCTCCTTGTTCAGTTAACTGAATCTTACATTTGATTGATCATACTAGCTGAGTAAGCGGCACCAAAGCCGTTATCAATGTTGACAACGGTAATCCCCGACGCACAGCTATTGAGCATGGTCAATAGCGCGGTCATACCTTGAAAACTAGTACCATAACCAACGCTGGTCGGCACTGCAATCACGGGCTTATCAACTAGTCCACCAACGACACTGGCCAGCGCACCTTCCATGCCCGCAATCACAATGACCACCCGGGCACCACGAATCACATCCAACTTGGCAAACAGTCGGTGGATTCCCGCAACACCCACGTCATAGACTCGTTCAACACGATTGCCAAAAGTTTCCGCGGTTACTGCTGCTTCTTCAGCAACCGGTTGATCGGAGGTCCCCGCCGTCACCACAGCAATGTACCCTGGTGTTTTCGGTGCGGGTTGTTCCCCGACCGTCATACACTGCGCAGTGGCATGATAGACAGCCGTTGGTAACGCTGGTTGGAGTGCCGCGAATTTTTCTGCGGATAACCGGGTCGTTAAAATCGGCAACGTCTGTTGGGACAAGGCTTGCACGATACCCACAATTTGGGTTGCCGTCTTACCAGCACCGTAGATGACCTCAGGAAAGCCATTGCGGCGTTGACGATCTAAATCGACATTGGCAAAACCTAATGCCGCTGTTTTGCCCGCTTCTAACTGTTGGGCAGCCGCCGTCGGACTTAATTGCCCTGCCGCCACTTGTTGTAATATTTCTGCTGTGGTTGCCATACTACTTCACAATAACGCCTAAACCATCAGGAATAACCGTCACTTTAGCGGCTTGACCCTCGCGTGCGTAGGCCTTTTCCATGGCTTCATCTAACGTCTTGGCTAGTTCCATATGCATATTCGTAATCAAATCAGGATCAACGAGGTCTGACACAAAAATCACGTGATGATGAACTAAGATTCGAGCAAAGATTTGGGCCGTCCATTGGTCAGGAATAGTTTTAAGCCGTGGCGTGTTGATTGCTTGGTCCAGGAATTCCTTAGGATCATCAACGTCAGCTAAGTTGTGATAAAACCCTTCACCACCGTGACCATCACGAGCACCGGCAACCATAATAATCGTGCCGCCTTCTTTGTTTGTTGCTTCAGCAGCGGTCATTCCTTTAACGGCCTGATAAATATTTTGATCAAGCGGATAACCACCATTCGTCGAAATCGCAATGTCACAATCAATGGCTGGTACACTAGAAAGTTCTTTGACAAAGTCACAGCCCACTTTATGGGCGGCTTCCATGTCACCGGCAAATGACCCAATGATTTTTTTATCTTCGTCTAAAACAACATTGATAATAAAGGCAAGTTTAGCGGTCCGAGCAGCGTACACCATATCCTTATGAATCGGATTATGCATTAAATTACCGGTCCGGGCCTTCGGTGAGTTAATAAATTCGCCGGAATGGTTCGCCATAATCGTCTTGTATGAAGCAATCCCAGGTAAAACGGACTTCCGACCACCTGAAAAACCAGCAAAGAAATGTGATTCGATAAAGCCTTCGGAGATTAGCAAATCCGCTTCAGCAGCGACCTTATTAATAATGCAATCGCCGCCAGATGGTAATTGGCCAATCTTGACCATACTACTGTCATCGGTTGAGACATGCATCACGATTTCTTCGTTATTGACGATGTCTTCACCATACTTATTCACCAATTCTTCGTGGGTTGATGGCCGATGGAAACCAGTAGCTACGAGAATCCGAATCCGTGCATCGGGCGCCACTGACCGTAACCGCCGCAATAGGATCGGGGTGATAATATGTGAAGGAACTGGCCGCGTGTGATCGGAACTAATAATCACAATATTGTGCTTCCCACGAGCAAGTTCCTCCAGCTTATCGGAGCCGATTGGATTATCCAGCGACTTCTCGACCGTTTCCTGTTCTGATAATTTGTTATGATATGTTGCAGCTTGCGACACTAACTTACCGGCGTAATTTTCATCATCAATCTGAGCCGTAATTGTGCGCTTGTCATATGGTAAATCAATTGCAACCATGACTTTTAGCCATCCTCTTTCTCTAAAAACTAATTTTTACATGCACGTTTTGTTATACTAGAAGACGGATAACTTGTCCGTTACATTTTAAGTTTTCAAAAATAGTTAACAAATGTATACTTTAAATGCGATTGTCACAATCATGAAAACCGCTATGCTTAAGTAGCGTTATCGTCGTGATTACTGTTGAGAATCGCTATTTTTACTGACCTCAACCTTAAAAATTATTCACGAAAGAACTGAAAAACTAAGATGGTATTAACTGATATTGAATATTTACTAAGTTATTTGGAAGCCCATCACGTGCCGACAATCAAAAAAAAGCGGCATACTTACCTGACCTATCATGGTTTAGCCGAACACTATACGTACGTCTTAAAGGACGGCATCATCAAAAACAGCATTATTTTACAAGACGGTCGCGAATATAATTTATCTTATATTGCCAAGCCCGACGTGATCTCCCTGCTGCGTGATGAAGTTTCTCGTTCTACGGATCAACCGTTTAACGTCCGTATTGAGTCCGAATATGCCACTTTTTACCAGGTCAACCGGGTCGCTTTTTGGAAGTACGTCAACAGCACGCCTGAACTGCAAAACTACGTTAAAAATTATTACCGTAAAAAGTTGTCCGAAAACATTCTTCGACTGCAACGGATGGTCATGAACGGTAAAAAAGGAGCCATTTGTGCCTTTATCTATAGTCTTGTTGATTTGTTCGGACGAAAAGTTAACGAAGGGATTCTGATTGACTTTGTGGTCACCAATGACGACATCGCCGGTTTCTGTGGTATTAGCTCCCGGAGCAGTGTCAACCGGATGCTCAAGGAATTACGAACAGACGGCGTCATTACGGTCAAAAATCACAAATTTATTATTCAAGATGTTAGTTACCTCTTAGATCAAATTGCAAATTAGTGAGGTGCTCATCCGTGCATATTCCGGATAATTATTTAAGTCCCGCAACTTGCGGAACGTTGGTCACCGCGATGGCTCCCGTCTGGACCGTCGCCGTTTTAAAAGTTAAAGTTCAAATCAAAAAACATCATGAAACCCTGCCAATGCTCGGCATCGCCGCTTCATTGGCTTTTTTAATTATGATGTTCAACTTGCCGATTCCAGGTGGGACCACGGCTCACGCTGTCGGGGGAACCCTGTTAGCTGTCTTGATTGGCCCATGGGCGGCGTGTCTTGCGCTGACCGTGACGCTACTACTACAAGCCTTATTATTCGGTGATGGCGGTATCCTAGCCTTTGGCGCTAACGCGTTGAATATGGCGGTCATTATGCCGTTTGTCGGCTACGCCTGCTATCGCCTAGGTCAAAAATGGCACCATGAAAAGTTGGGGCTCGCAATTGGTGCTTACTTAGGCATTAATATGGCGGCGCTAGTTGCTGGTATCGAGCTCGGGTTACAACCCATACTGGCTCATACGGCAAGTGGTGCGCCGCTCTACTGCCCATACGGCCTCAACATTACGATACCCGCAATGTTGACGGCTCACTTATTAGTCGCCGGCTGGGTCGAAGTCGTCTTCACACTGCTTGTCTTTCAATTTGTAAAACGAGTCGCACCGACTAACCTCTATCAGACACCCACTCGGCGCAATCAGCGGCCGTGGATCGCACTGCTACTCGGATTAGCGGTGTTATCACCATTAGGCTTGTTGGCTAGCAATACGGCTTGGGGCGAATGGAGCCCCCAAGAATTACAGCAACGGCTAGCGCAACAACATATCAGTACTCACGCGCCTCAAGGAATGGTCCACGGGTTCCATTTTCAGGCCTTGTTCAGTGATTACGCCATCGCGGGCTTACCGGTCAGTGTGGGTTATATTTTATCGGCCATTACCGCTGTTTTGATTTTCTTACTTTTGATTCGAGGTCTTCAACATGAAACCGACACGTCCCAACACTGATATTCCAGCTTGGCTGCAAACTACGACCACCACGCCAACACCTGCTATTAAAGCGAAATTTTGGCAACGTAATCAGCGTCACCTACGCCAATTACTCAGTCGACTAGCACAGCCAGCGCCAGTCACGGCAACGTCTCATTGGCGCGTTGCACCGCAATTCAAATTAATTCAGCTCCTGTTGCTCGTCATTTTAATTGCTTTAAGTAATAATCTCATTCTGTTATGGGGCCTAGCACTATTAGTTGGGTGCCAATTATTATGGTTACCTCCACGCCAACTGCGCCGTTTTATGGGAAGCTGGCTAATCAGTGTTGGGATGGCCATGCTGTTCGTATTACCGAGCTACTGGTTAGCCGGTCCCACCACGCTATTATTCTTTGGCCTTAAAACCAGTCTAATGCTGGCAAATGCTCAATATTACCGTCTAACCACGCCGTTTCAAGATTTATTGGCTGGCTTGAAGGCACTCCATTGCCCTGATCTATTAATTATGACTTTGGCCATTGCCATCACGTACTTACGAATGCTCGGCCAACATCTATTGCTGACGATGGAAGCACTAGAATTGCGGACGGTCGCCCCAACGGCTCATCCATACCGTTTAATCGGCGCATTATTTGGTAATTTATATCTTAAAAGTTACACTTATGCGCTAGAACTATACGCTGCCATGGAAGCACGCGGGTTCAATGGTCATTACGCGCGCTCAACCGGGCGTCGTACCCATTGGCGCGATTATCTTGCCCTGAGCCCAGCGATTATTGTCTGGATATTATTTATTTTTTGGAGGCATTAACGTGGTATTGATTAAATTGGTGAATATTTGCTATGATTATCCTGATACGTGTGGCTTGAAGGACCTCAGCTTAACGGTCAACTCAGGCGACTTTGTCTGTCTAATGGGGCCCAATGGATCTGGTAAATCGACCCTTTTACGACTATTGAGTGGATTAGCTAGTCCAACTAGTGGCACTTATCAGTTTCACGATCAGCCGATTACGACCACTTATCTCGCTGATGCCCAAAATCGACAACAACTTCATCAGCGGATCGGCATGGTCTTTCAAAATACTGATGTTCAACTATTCAACACGTCGGTCACTGAGGAAGTCGCTTTCGGTCCCCGACAACTCGGTTTATCAGCAGCCATGGTTGCGCAACGCGTCGCCGACTGCTTACAATTAACGGACTGTGCTAACTTAGCAGACCGGGTCCCTTACCAACTTTCAGGTGGTGAAAAGAAGCGCGTGGCACTAGCCAGCGTTCTCGCCTTGAACCCTGAAATTTTATTGTTAGATGAACCGCTGAACGGCTTAACAATTGCCGCTCAGCAGCAAATGCTAACCCTACTGCAACGGCTACAAGCTGCCGGCAAAACTATCATCATGGCAAGCCATAACTACCAGCAAGTCCAAGCCGTTGGTGAACGTTTCATTATTTTTAACAGTACCCACCAAGTCGACGCTGACCTAACGCGCGCTGATCTTGATCAGCAACCCGCTCGGCAAGCGCAATTGATGACTTTATAATTAAGAGGAGTTGAGAAGAGATGCTTAATCCAAATACTGAGATCCATCGTGGTTGGAACCGGCGCGTTGTGACCGGTAAAACTTTAGCTGAATGTGATGAACGTTTAGTGAAGTATTTAAACGACCAAGATTATGGTTCTGGTGAATTCGTTGTTTTACACGAAAATGACGGTAGCAACGAAAACACTGGCTATGATTTACCTGATGGCGATAACTGCTACATTAGTTTCTTGATTTATAACAGCCGACTTTAAGTTGGTGGTGACAAAAATGCTTACTGGTGGATGATCGCCAGTAAGCATTTTTTGTTAAACTCACAAACTATTCTGATTTTAAGCCCAACTCGGCTAACATGATTCGTGCAAACGCCACTAAGTTTGGACGTGACCATCGTATAACCTGTTCGTCCTGTTGACCAGCATAGGCTGCTAACGCCTGCCTGATCAACGGATGCCACTGTGTTGGCAGCTGTTGTAACCCACATTCACCCCCGGCCTGCTTAGAAATAATTAACTGATCTTGCTGGTAAGCGCGAACTCGACAAAGGTTTAATACCGTATACATTGGTAACTGAACGATCGCCGTTTCAGCATTCGCGATATCAGACTTGATACTGTCCCAATAGGCCGTCGCAGGAACGGGGCCAAAGACCGTTGTAATAGCTGGCCCAAGTAAGACTTGTCCCGCTGCTTGGAGAATCGTTAAGTGGGCAGCAAGATCAGGATCCGTGCCGTGCATCGCTTTTAGGTAGGCTAGCGGTGTCCGTTGATAATCCTCATAATGGTATTTTGAAAAATGAAAATCGAATGGGCAAGGATGCACAAAATGCTGGGTTGCACTCAGTAACAGCACATGAAACTCTAATCCCTTGTGTGGCGCTAATGGCCACAATTGCGTTATGGTAGCTGTCATTAACTGCCGTTTTTCAGCTAATGTTAACGAACGCCGAACAACGATCAGATAGTCTAAATCGCTCACCTGTTCGTTATATGAGCCTAAAACATAGGATCCATGCAGGTAAATACCAACAAGGTTTGTTTTTAAAATTGCGGTGGTCGTTTGTTGAATGGCTTGTAATAACCGTGGTGTTGATGTCATCATCAAACCACTCCCCTCTAAGTCTTGAGCTTAGCGATAGCCACGAAGATGCTTAATCAACCACGCTTCGTCGAAAAGCTTTTCCCAATCACGTTCGATAGAAATATTGCCAGTTTGTTTGATAAATGAGCGATGCTGATAAGTTTCTAATAACATATTTTCTCCCGTGAAGATGTGTTACGGTTCGTGCGTATCATATCATACAACGCACTAAAGAAAATAACGGACTGCCAAGTGCCAGTTGTTTCACGTGAAACATCCTACTTCAAATAAACACGAGTCAGCGCTTCGCACAATTTTTCATTACACTCTTGAGCGTTATGAATGGTCTGCAAAACTTGCTGCTCGTCACCTTGTGGCTGTGTTAACACCACCCACACGTCAACGTTCGCTTGATGAACATCATCACTCAAATGTGTCGGCAAAGCCGTTGAACTTTGCGGTGTGGGTAGATTAATTTGTTGTAACGTTAAACCAAGTTGATCAATTGCCTTAATTAGCGCCGCCACTGGTGCTTGCATTGGTTCTGCCAACGTCTCACTTAACTGTCGAAAGCCACCGCTATCTCCTAGTGTCCAGTTGCCACTAAAGCCAACCGCGTCAATAGGGTCATCCGTCCGACGATAAGTCACATATCGAACTGGCATCGGTCCCTGAGCCAAGAGTCCGGGCATCGTTTCCAAGTTCGCATTGATCTCAGCTAAAGGTAATTCTCGGAAATCATGGCCGACTAGTTCGTAACGACCACCAACCAATTGATAATCAACTAGTCCCATCGCCTTAATCAGGCCAGCTTGCACTTTGAAACCATCGTAACCAACTTTTAACGCATCGAACACATCAATCGCTTGCGCGTCGGTTCGAAAACCAAAGTTTGGCCCCGCCCCTTCTGGATAAACGAGATTACATTGATACTGAAACGACATGCCGATTACACCTAAGTCTTGATTGGCCCGCTTCGCTTCATCACTAAATTCACCGAAATAACCGGCTACAACTCTAAAGCTCATGTTTAGCCCTCCTTAATCTTGTCACCGCAATATTGAATCCGTTTACATTATTGATGTCATTATAATTTTTATTCGCGCATAATGAAAGTAATTAATGCTTGCAGCCGTTATTAAAAGCCACGCAATCAATGCCACGCGACACTATATTAATCCTCGGTTTATTTACGAACATCGTTTTCTGTTTGACTAAATTTATAGTTGAACAATATTTTTCCAGCTCTTGACAACTGATTTTCAAAAGCGGTATACTCACTTCAACAAAATATCGTCCTTATAAACCAATGAGGTGGAGATCAAGATTATCGTGCCCGCACAGAGAGTCATCGTTGCTGAGAGTATGGCCGAACGCAGGTAATTAAATGGACCACCGAGGGCTTTGCCGAAATTAACGTCAGTTGAGAGTACGGAAAGACGTGCGACATACGTCAGTTGTCAGGGAAATGTTAGTTTCCTATGGAGTAGGAGTGTACGCGTGATTTAATCACTAAATTGGCGAACACTCAATTAAGGTGGCACCGCGGTTATCAAACCGTCCTTAACACAGCATTGGCTGGATAAGGACGGTTTTTTTGACGATAAAAACGGGGTGAAATAAATGGTCACGAAACGATGGCAAAACTCATGGATCAAACTAACCAAATACAATTATATTTTTGGAGGATTTAATTATGAGTTTATCCGGAACACACAAATTAATTTTAACAATCGGCAGCGTGGCTATTATTGGCGGCATCGGGTTTACCGTCAACGCCCACTCGCACCCAGCTACGACTAAACAATCACAAGTTATCAATCTATCAGCTGGCTCAGAAATTATGAGCTTAGATCCCGCTAAAATGACGGACAGCGTTTCTAATAGCCAAGTCACCCAAGTTGACGAGGGGCTCTATCGGCTGAACAGTCAGAGCCAACCCGTCAACGCTTTGGCTACTAAGACAACTGTCACCAATGGTGGTCATACCTATACCATTCAATTACGCCACGATGCGCGCTGGAGTAACGGTAACAAGGTGACCGCTCACGATTTTGTCTATTCATGGAGACGAACTCTTGATCCAAAAAATAAATCTGAATTCACCTATGTCTTCACAAACATTAAAAATGCCGACGCCATTGCAGCCGGCAAGAAAAAGCCATCAACCCTTGGTGTCAAAGCTAATGGTGACTATCAATTAACAATCACGTTAAGCAAACCCGTCGCCTACTTTAAAAAGATTTTAGCTGTTTCGACCTTTTATCCGGTCAATCAAAATGCTGTTAACAAATACGGGAAGAAGTACGGGACTTCAGCCGCGACGACCGTCTACAACGGGCCATTTACGCTTACTGGCTGGACCGGGACTAATAATACGTGGACCTTAAAGAAAAATCCAGCTTATTACGATCACAAACTGGTGAAACTGCACCAAATCAATTATCAGGTTATTAAGTCCAATACGACTGCCTATAATTTATATCAATCTAATAAGTTAGATAGTGTGACACTTAATGGCGAGCAGAGTGTCCAGAATAAAAATAATCAAGAACTCAAAACACTTGCGGGTGGTCAAATCAGCTTTATTCAATACAATCACCATGACCATGTAGCAGCCAACCGTGAACTCCGCACCGCTTTATCCTTAGCAATCAACCGGTCGCAACTGACCAACAAAGTTCTAGAAAATGGTTCGCTTCCAGCCAAAAGCTTTGGTGTACGCAATATGGCTAAGAATCCTAAAACTGGTACCGATTTTGTCAATGATGCGACCGTTGATGGTACTGTTAATTATCATCTCAACCAGGCTCGAGCCGCTTATCATAAAGCACAACAACAATTGGGCAAAAAATCGCTAACGTTAACGATTACTTGTGGTGATGATGACAACTCACATCAGGTCGCTGAATTCATCCAGGGACAATTGACCAGTCACCTCCCCGGACTAAAGGTAACAATCAAGGCAATGCCATTTACCGCAATGCTAGGTAAAGTTTCCAAGGGAACCTTCCAGCTTAATTTAACTAGCTGGAGTATGGATTTTGCCGACCCTTCACAATCATTAACAATTTTGACTGGCGACAGCAACTCCAACATGGGCCACTATCAAAGCAAGGCTTACGACCAGGCAATGCAAGCCGCTGATGGTCCAGATGCTTTGAACGCGACCAAGCGCTATCAAGACTTAGTTCAAGCCGCTAAAACGGCGCTAACTGATCAGGCCGTGACCCCACTCTACGAAGGCCGTTCCCATCTGCTCGTTAAGTCGCACTTAAAGGGCGTCATCTATAATAATTTCAGCGGTGCCGCCAATTATCGGACCGCATATGTGAAGTAACACCTCATAGTTGCTCCTAAAATTACCCGACCAAAAAGCGTTTCAAGACCATAGCTTAACCTAAGCCGGCCTTGAAACGCTTTTAGTATAGGAATCCAGTGTTAATTAAAAGTCAGTGTTTGCTTCTCGCCACCAACACCCGCGTCAACAAAAAGATCAGTTAGTTTTAATTCAAAAACAACGAGTGTCGATCCAATAGCATCCCAGACTTGTTGATAATTCGGAACTGTTTCTAAATATTGGGGTAGCAAGTCGGTCATCGTCTTAGTTGACCGTTGTAACTTAACGTGTTGGGCTCGTAGATATGGATTGCCCGCTGTTCCATCATTAGGAATCGTAATGAATGCAATATCCGGATTCTGGTCATAAACCTTCAAAGCGGGACTTGTCTTAACTGATGAGAAGTATAGCGTATCTGGTTGTGCTTCGTACCAGACAAAGTTAACAATTTTAACATCTGCTTCATTATTGACGGCCGTGCTGAGGGCAATCTTATTAGTTGATTGAACCACTTGTTTTAATAGTGAAATATCCATACCGACAAACTCCTTTTACTCAATTAGTATCATAATTTCATTATACCGCAATTGATAGTTTTAGGAACGTACGTTTGTCTAATGTGCTATCATATTTCTATAGCTTAGTTTTTGCTTTAAATGCTATCAACATTATTTATAAACTGAACGCTTCGAAAGTAGTGACCTTATGAAAATCATCATTGCACCTGCGAAAAAAATGATTATCGACCAAGATGCCTTTCCAGCCCTAACTGAACCAATCTATCTTGATCAGACGCAACAATTACTGGCTCAACTGCAACACCTCACCTATCCTGAGGCCAAGACCTTATGGCATTGCAGTGACAAACTAGCCCAACCTAATTATGATTGGCTTCAAAAAATTGACCTGACCCGCAATCTGACTCCCGCTATTCTCAGTTACAGCGGTATTCAGTACCGTTACATGGCCCCGGACGTCTTTACCCAGCCAGCCCTTGACTATATTCAGGCAAACTTACGAATCTTGTCAGGCTTTTACGGCATTCTCCGACCGTTTGATGGTATCGTTCCTTATCGGTTAGAAATGCAAGCACGGTTGGCTGTTGGTCAAGCCAAGAACCTCTATGCGTTTTGGGGCGACCGCCTCTATCAGGCACTGACTCCGCGGCCAGAACCAATTATCAATCTTGCTTCTCAAGAATATGCTAAGACCATTGCACCTTATCTGGCTCCGCATCAATCAATGATTGATATTGTCTTTGCAAGCTTTATCGACGGCAAACTCAAGACTAAAGCCACATTAGCTAAGATGGCACGTGGGGCCATGGTCCGTTTTTTGGCTGAACATCAAATCGATGATGTGACGGCCATTCGCACATTTGACCATCCCGATTATCAATTTGACGAGAAGCGCTCGACGGCTAATCGATTCGTCTTTATCTATCAACATTAAACATCATCACAGCAATCACCAAAGCGCCCGCAGAAGGCTAACTTCCACAGGCGCTTTTGTCTACTTTAAACCTTTTAATAACCATTATAGTGACAGCCAAACAAAATCAGATCACACCGATAAACTTCTCAATCTAGCTATTCAGCAAATTATTTCCCGGGAAATGATTACGCTCATTTCTCTAATCATGGGCTGCTAGCCAGTGACGCAATCGCGTCATATAGGCCGTGGTTTCATCGATAAACGCCATGTGACGGCTACGGGGAAATAACGTCCAAGTCGCATGAGGTAACTGGTCGACCATGGTCTTAGCGACTAATGGCGTACACAAATCATCCGTTCCACTGGTGACTAAAGTTGGCATCTGCAAATACTGTAATCGGTCGGTATACTCATAATCCGCTAACGTACCAGTCGGATTATATTCATTGGGACCCCACGTTACATTATAAGCCGTGGTCCCCACCCGTTTTGATCGCCGTAGAAATTCAGGATCATCAGCAGTAATCGGGCCCGACGCATGTTGCGTCATAAAATGTTGATTAGCAGTCAGGTAGGCAGCACCTGTGAAATCCTGTAACCGTTCTGCTGTCGCAATAGCCGACTGATCCGCTGGGGACATTAACCGAATCATCCGATGCTGTTCCTGAGCCCACAGTCGGGCTGAAGACAAGGTACTGGCTAAAATCAAACTTTTAATCCCCTGTGGTCGATAGTCACAACCATAAATAATAGCTAGCATACCACCCCAGGACTGCCCTAGTAAGTGAATCTCGGGTAAGTCTAAATACGTACGTAACGCCTGTAACTCTGCCACCCACGTTGCGGCTTGCCATAATTGATCGTCATCAGGTATCGATGAACGCCCACAGCCTAATTGATCATACATGACGATTGGTCGTCCCGTTTGAACGGCCAGGTCATCAAATCCTTCAAAGTAATTATGCGTTGATCCTGGACCACCATGTAGCAAAACTAACGGTGTCTTATTTGATTGCCGATCCCCTACGATTCGATAATACGTCTGATAACCATTAAATGGCATGTATCCTTCTTGCACGTCCAAAATATCACTCACTTTCGTTACTAATTTTTTACTTGTTACGCGTTATGCGTTATGCTAGCCGCTATTTAGCATTAGCCTTGATTAAAACGTGCCAAACAGATGGATTCCTGTTCGTCAGCAATGCGTGTCCGATTCCGGCCTCCGGGGCTGGGTGACAATTGCTGGAACGTAAGCCGACGTCGATTAGAGCCCGTGCACAAACCGCCCGGTCTCAAATACGAGTCTTATTCTAAGCCGGAAGCAACCCACTTCCGACTAAGAATAATTTGGCTACTGAGCATTGTCACCCAGCTCCTCCAGTCGGTAAGCCGCTCGAATGGCTGATGAACAGCCACTGAACTCAGTACAATTTGTCGTTGGCTATTTTAATACTGAACCCTTTAAGTTAAATATCAGAGTGCCTTCTCCACTTTTTCGAAATATTCAATTATTACTACGGTAATTCAGAAATAGTGAGTTATCACAAGACCTTTTCAATCTGACAGTTGATTGATAAAATTAACGTTTATGAAAAACAACGACAAATTCAGCAAAAGTTGGGTATATCCTTGTCAGCCATTCGAACGCTATCCCGACTGGAAGGCGTTTCTGACAATGCCCAGTGGTGAAATTTCACTTAGCAAGCGTCCTGTGCTTGGTTAGTGAAAGGCCAGTATTTGAGACGTGGTTTTTTCGGCTCAGATCTGTGCCCACCACGTTCCGGCAATTGGCAGAAATGCCTGGAGGTCGGTGTAGGACGCGCACCCTAAGCAAGTTTACGCTAACTCGAACTGTTCCCAGCGAACCTAAGCTGGCTGCTTTTGAATTTAAAAAATGGCACGTTTTAATCATAATCGATGACAAATTAACTCGCACAATGCGTACTTATTCCATCCCAATACTAATGTCCACCTGAAAAAGTGAAAAACTTAATTCCATTCTAATACAACTCAAATGACAATGGTGATGTAAGCGCTACAATAGAAGTGCAGAAATAATCAGAAACGGGTGAATAATGATGGTATTAAGTATTATTACAGTATTAGGAATGGGATTAATTGCAGCCACTGGTGTGCACTTTATCAATGGCGCACAAGCGATGCACGCAGGAACGGTCGGCCATCATGTTGGTCAGATGCCAGCTAACCTTCACCAAATCGACTTACGTTAATCTCTTAAAAATTCACGTTAATTTTTAGTATTGCCGCTGAAACACTGGGCAATGCTTTTTTTGTCGTTCCTTTAGCTGACCGTCCTTATCAGTTTGGTGCCTTGAGCAGCTTGACAGTCAAGCGTATCATTAACTTATATTATCTTTCTGTTCGTCTAGTCACGCTTCGACCGACCGTTCAGAGAAGGAGTGACTTATTTTTATGAATGATTTATTTGAGAAGGCCCCGATTCCCAAAGCGTATTTCCATTTAGCCTTTCCTGTGGTTCTTGGCATGGTTGCCAGCATGATTTATAACTTAGCAGATACATTTTTTGTTGCTCAAACTGGTAATGCTGATTTAGTTGCTGGTATTGCCCTCGGCAGTCCGCTATTTTCGTTTATGTTAGCAGTTGGTGATATTTTTGGCCTCGGTGGGAGTGCCGTTATTTCAAGAGTCCTTGGCCGTCATGATTATCACCAAAGTGCACGTATCAGTAGCTTTTGTTTTTACATTGCGATCGCGCTTAGCTTAGTACTGACAGCCTTATTATTACTATTCGAACAACCAATTTTAGGCTTGCTAGGTGCTACTGCAGCTACCCGTCCCTACATTGCGGACTTCTATCGTATATTGGTATTAGGATCAACCTTTATCATCGTTTCACTGGTTCCCGGTAACATTATCCGAACGGAGGGTCTGGCACAACTTTCCATGATTGCGACCATCAGTGGGACGGTTCTGACCATTATTCTCGATCCCTTATTCTTATTTGGCTTTCACTGGGGTGCTTCGGGCGTTGCTTTTGCCAACGTTTTGGGGTACGCGGTCAACACCAGTCTGTTAGTCTTTTTTATGCGCCGAGCCAAAACGCTCTCCTTAGCACCAAAGTTAGCCCATATCTCGCGACCAACCCTTAAAGCCGTCGTCGCGGTTGGGATTCCAGCCTCACTGACTAACCTAACCCAGAGTTTTGGCATGATGATCTTAAACAGCTACTTAGCCGCATACGGCGCCCAAGCCGTGGCGGCCATGGGAATTGTTCAAAAAGTTTACATGGTCGTTATGATGGTCATGGTCGGCTTTGCTTTTGGGGCCCAGCCTTTAGTTGGTTACACGTACGGTGCTAAAAATTGGCAAAGACTACGGGCAACGTTGCGCTTCGATTTAAAAGTCGAAGGTGGCTACGCAACCATTTGTGCGATTATTCTAATGATTTTTGCGCCTCAACTTATTAAACTATTTATGAATCAACCAGTCATTGTCACTATGGGTACACAAATGTTGCGAGCAATGTTGATTACGACACCATTAGTGGGCTTCATCCTCGTGTTCACGACCGTCTTTCAATCAGTCGGTGCGGGTTTGAGTGCCCTAGCCATGGCGCTTTCGCGGCAAGCAATCTTACTAGGTATCGCCATCGTTATTCTGGCACAGTTCTTTGGACTAACTGGTATTATTTGGGCTCAAGCGGTCGCTGATGTCTTAACGTGCTTACTTGGCTGGTTACTTTATCGGCACACCTTCAAAGATATTCAAGTACCATCCTCAAATTAATAATAACGATATCATGTCGTTAGCTCACTGATAATCATTAAATGGCGCCATCCATTTCAAGTACTGGTGATTCAGTGCGCTGAAATGCATAAGTGAACTAAAAGCTGGTACTTTTGGAATGAGAGGCGTCATTCCAAAAGTACCAGCTTTTTTCACTCTGATTCATTTTTTTATTCGTCTACAGACTGAGTATGGGCTAAATCGGCTTCTAATGACGCAGTGAGTGCCTTCAATAGTTTTAGAGTCGCCGTCATGTTAGCGCGGTAATAACGTTCAGTACCTGTTTTGCTAACCGCTAAAATGCCGGCATCCAGCATCAACTTCAAATGGTGCGATACGGCCGGCCGTGATAAGGCGATTTGCGCTGTAATTTGGTTAACCGTCATCTGATCAGTCCGGCACAGCATCACCAAAATTCGTTGCCGATTTTCGTCTTGAAGAATTGTAAAAATCGGAACACCCTTCTTAAATATTGCCATCGTTCGTTCTGCCAAAAAATCACACCTTTCCAATTACGGTTCGTATTCTTAAACCATTTAACGCTTGCTAAAATTGAAAGTCAAGAATTAATCGTTGACTTTTTGTAAGTAAGCGACTAGAATCAACAGCATGGTTTGTTCAAGATGTTAAACATTTAAACCAATATGTTAGGAGTCCACTATGAAAGCTGCCATTATTACTAAATACAAGCAAATAACCCCCATGGTGACAGAAGTCCCTGTTCCGACAATAGCTCCCACCGATGTTCTCGTCAAAATCGTTGCCGCCAGTGTCAACCCAATCGATTTGAAAACCAAAGATGGCGATCTAAGATTGTTACTACAATACACCATGCCACTAATTATGGGCAGTGACTTTGCCGGTGTAATTACTGCCGTTGGCGACCAAGTACCGGGCTTTAAAGTTGGTGATGCTGTTTACGGTCGCGCACCCAAAGATCGAATTGGAACCTTTGCTGAATTTATCGCCATTGATCATCAAGCCATCGCACTGAAACCAGCCAATCTCAATTTTGAAGAAGCCGCTGCAATTCCATTAGTAGGTTTAACCAGTTACCAAGCACTACACGATATAATGAACATCCAGCCGGGACAGAAGGTTTTCATTCCCGGCGGTTCGGGTGGTATTGGGATTATTGCCATTCAACTGGCCAAATATCTCGGCGCTTACGTCGCAACCACTACCAGTGCGAAACATTTTGACCTCGTTCAATCACTAGGTGCTGATAAAATCATTGACTATCATCAGCAAGACTTTACTGATGTATTATCCCATTACGATGCCGTATTAGATACTCGTGGCGGGCAATCCCTCGAGGCCGCTTTTCAGATTATCAAACCAGGCGGTCAGATTGTCAGCATTGCCGGACTGCCAAACGCGCGTTTTGGTAAGGATTACGGACTGCCAATATGGAAACAATGGTTATTGGGTCTAGCAACGCGGAAACTGAGTCAACTGGAACAACAAGCCCAAGCTACCTATTCGTTTCTGTTCATGCAACCTAGTGGCCAGCAACTTGTACGCCTGCGACAACTAATTGAACAGGACGTTATTAAGCCAGTTATTGATCGGATTATCCCCCTCACCGACATCAACGACGCGTTAGAATACTCGCATTCCGGTCATGCTACCGGTAAAATCATTATCAGTATTCAACCTAATTAGCTAACTTCAAATCAATCTTTTTAAGGAGTCATGATCAATGAAAAAAGTTTTAATTGTCGAAACCAATATCACTCGTTACCAAGGAACTAATGAGCCGACTGGTCTTTGGTTAGGTGAAGCCGCTGAGTTCGTCGATGAAATGCAGCAAGCCCAAATTGCCGTTGACTATGTTAGTCCTAATGGTGGCTTCGTGCCCCTTGACCCGCGTAGTATGAAATATACCGATGCCGCCACAATGGCCGTGTATGAAGATTCTGACTTCATTAATCGGGCCCTTAAGAACACGCTCAAGCCTAGTCAGGTCGATCCCGATGATTACACTGCTATTTACTATACCGGGGGCCACGGTGTGATGTGGGACTTTCCGGACAACCCTGAGTTACAAGCCATCGCACTGGCCATTTATCAACATGGTGGATATGTGACCTCCGTTTGTCACGGAATTGCTGGCCTCCTAAACATCAAAGACCAAACGGGCCAATACTTGATTGCTGGCAAAACCATTACGGGCTTTACCGCAACTGAAGAGCTGATTGCCGGCAAAAAACGGATCGTCCCGTTCCTTAACCGTGAACGAGCTACTGCTCACGGTGCTATCTTTAGTCAGCATCGATTTTATCGCGAATATGCAATTACTGACGGCCAATTGATCACTGGTCAAAATCCGTTCTCAGCACGCGCGGTCGCACGCCAATTGATTGCTAAACTATAAAAAAACGAGCACAAGGCTCGTTTTTTTGCGTTAATCTTCAAAAATCCGCTCATGCAAAACACCAAACGGCGCATGATCGACATAAATCTGACCAGTGTCGTGAAATCCATTACGTTGATAAAAACGCTGGGCCACAGCATTATTTGCCAGAACAAGTAGATAATTCTGTGGATAGACCGCCTTTAAGCGACGGTGGGCCTGGATTATTAATTGCTGACCAATGCCATGATGATGATAGTTCGGGTGAACATATAGCGAATACAGTTCGCCCCACCCCTCATAGTTCGCATGTCTGGCCGGACCAAATGTGCAAACACCCACAACTTCACCATCAGCCGTCATTGCCAGCAACATATTTTGCCACCGCCGTTCCGGCCGCCAAGTTGCTGGCGTCAATTGCTGTAAATAACTTGCAGGCATCAAATCACGATATGCTGATTGCCAGGTCTCATAATATAACTGTCGAATTTTTCCAAAATCACTGTCTGCTTCAGCGCGGACGATCCGATAGGTTAGTGCCATCAGCCTGACCACCTTTCAATTCAAGTTGTCCCTAAGTGAGGCACATTTTATCATTTATATAAATAAGGTACCCACCAACTATTCATAAAGAGCATCAATTAGATGAATGTTTCACGTGAAACAAAAAACACAGTACAAAAATGAATCCAGTACAACATGTTCATTTTGAGTTTGGTATTGACCTGAACTATGGCCGAACTCGTCGCATATTTAACACGTTTGGCAGAATTACGGCCGTAATAATAATGACCACGCCAACCATTTGCACCCAATCAATAGTTTCATCAAGCAGTACAAATGCAACAACAATCGAGGCTGGTAATTCTAAAGAAGAAAGGATTGGGCCAATGCCAAGCTCTAAGTACGGCATAAACAATGAATACATAACCAGTGGGAAAACCATTGAGAATAGTGCAATCAGTACTCCCCAGCCGACTGTTGCTGGCGTGGTGGGTGCCGTAACTAATTGCGGTGACCACACGATAGCAATGAGTATGAAAGCGCCCAAACACAGTAACCATGTTTTCGATAACGGGTCTAAGTTATTGCCTAAGCTAGCCGTAAACTGCATCGTGCAAGCATACGAGCATGCCGCTAAAAAACTTAATATCAAGCCCCACGGCGAGAGCGCCTGCGTAATTGGAAACAGACCAGCAGCTAAAATCGTGCCTATCAATACCAAAATAATGCTAACCACTTGCAGTCGGGAGGGACGCCGATGATGAATCACTGCTCCTAGTAATGTTGATAACCAGACCGCCTGCATCAACATTACCGCGGCCACAGCAACTGGGATAAGCTTTAACGCCTGTATGTAAAAGGTGTTAGTAAATCCCGAAGCCGTTCCAGCCGAAATTACCAGTCCGATTTGCTTCCAATTCGTTTGCTGATTACGCAAACGTGCACGGCGTAAAATTTGAATCACACCTAAAATCACAACCGCACTCAGAAAGGACCAGAATAGCAATGGGCCATTGACAACCCCCTGCCGACGCGCAATTTTAAATAGTGACGCCGGAATTCCAAAACTAATGGCCCCTAAGCCAACGAACAGGGGCGCAATTTTCTTCACATTAATCATCCTCTCGTTGACA
The DNA here is from genome assembly GCF_049745435.1 of Lactiplantibacillus sp. YT640. Taxonomy (NCBI): domain Bacteria; kingdom Bacillati; phylum Bacillota; class Bacilli; order Lactobacillales; family Lactobacillaceae; genus Lactiplantibacillus; species Lactiplantibacillus sp. YT640. The sequence continues at coordinate 91,632 of NZ_JBMNVY010000002.1, read as the reverse complement.
AGATATGTTGGAGCCGGGCACGATACCACCAGTCTGGCAAGCCCAGTGAGTAGTGCATCAGCATCTCACCAATAATTTGCACAATTGGGCGTCCCGGTTGTATTTGGCGTTCTAACAAGCTGTCATAAAAGTCCGCTGGGGCACTGACTAAGTGCCCGTTAAGATTGACCCGTAACGGCGCATTTTCTACCACGAGCGCTTGCCATTCATAACTATGAGCACGCTGTTCGTCCTCAGAAACGTCTTGTGCCAACTGTAAGTAATGCGCAATATCCGCTGGCAATACTTCCGATAAATCCGACAAAGTCTGTAAAGCTAGACCTGGCCGAGTTATCACTTGACTTAGCGGTACCATCACTTGTCTCAATTGCGCGTCTGTGTCTGCTAACTGCTGACACAACCAGTCGAATCATCGGGCATGGTAGACCACCATACTCGTAGCACGCCCCCCTGCTCAACTTGAGACTTTAATATTACCAACGCTTGCTTGACAACCGTGGCATCGGTACTGTGTGACATGATAGCAAGCTGTGCTGGATCATCAGTTGTCAATCGAGTTAAATCACCGATTTGTAACGACAATGGCAAACTCAATACTGGCTGGTGCAACTCATGTTGCAAGGTTACCGCGAACGTCGAATTAAACGTCACATCCATCATCTGACTTTCCTCAATTTCTATTTTGATGGCGCCTTAAAATGTGCTAATTCCGCATCCGAATAAACGTACGGGACGTGCGCCATCTCTGGCACTTGATTCCAAGCTACCGGATAACCCGCACCATGTGCGCAAAAGACCGAGTCCGGTGTATTTTCTAAATCTGCTGTGGGGACATATTCGGTCTTATCGACAACAGCCATCTCGTTATGACACGGCCGATAGCCATCCACGATACATTCCAATTGCCCCTGCCCATGCGTGTAAGCTCGAACCGTCTGTGAATAGTCCTGCATCGCTGCTACTGGCGCCGTTCCCGTAATTGTCGTCAAGTCAGTCCCGTCCGTGGCTACGCTTGTATTAGCGACCGGTGCGTCAAACTGACCATTCATCCGCTGAATATCAGTCATCGCCCGGCCAACTTGTTCCTGACCAATTTCTAGACGGAACCGATACAACGGCTCCAACAACTGACAATCACCACGTTGTTTTAACATCATCAAGCCTTGACGCAACGCGCGCCACGTCGCTTCACGAAAGTCACCACCAACCGAATGAACATTGCTAGCCCGACCACTAACCAGTGTTACCTTAACATCCGTTAGTGGTGCGCCAATCAGGACACCCACTTGTGTTTTGGCTTGTAGGTTTGACACGACTTGGTGTTGCCAATTTCGGCCAAGCACTTCCAATGAACAATCGGTCGTAAATTGAAGCCCACTTCCCCGCGGTGCGGGCGTCAGCAACAAATGTACTTCCGCGTAGTGTCGTAACGGTTCAAAATGCCCAACACCTTCAACAGCTTGGATAATCGTCTCTTGATACAAGATACTCCCCGTTCCAAACTTTACAGTCAGTTGAAAACGATCCTGCAAGATTTGTTGCAAAACTTCCAGTTGAATCGTTCCCATGACCTGTACTCGCAATTCCTGAAGTGGTTCTGACCAAGTCACGTGTAATTGTGGATCCTCATCTTCAAGTTGACGCAAGGCTGCTAAGCAGGTGTGTAACTCCTCACGCTGAGGATCAAGTGCGTAAGTCAGTACGGGCTGCATGACGGGTTGTAGACTAGTTGCTGCCTGTCCCAATCCTTGCCCCGGCCGCGTTCCCGTTAGACCGGTAATGGCACCAACGGATCCTGCCGTCAGCGCGGACGTGGTCGCATACTTAGTCCCGTTGTAAACCCGTAACTGATTGACTTTTTGGTCATCATACACGATATCTTTAGGTCGTAAGGTGCCACCGGTCATCCGAATCCAAGTAAGCCGTTCACCTTGATCATCGTGCGTAATCTTGAACACCCGCGCGCCAAATTCAGGACGCGTTAATTGTGGCGTCGTCCAATAATCAAGACCAGCCATTAGCGCATCAACCCCGTCCAGCTTAAGTGCCGCGCCAAAATAACACGGAAAAACTTCCCGCCGTTGAATCATCTGCCGAATCGTGGCATCACTTAACGTCCCTGTTTCTAAGTAATCCGTTAACACTTCGTCATTTTGCATCGCAATATCTTCAACTGCCGCAGTCGGTATGACTGGCCGATCTTCCAACGTGTCCCCGGCTCCCGGCGTGTTAAACGCCACACAACCAGGCGATAATGTCTGTTGAATTTGTTGTATCAATTGGTCGCTATCCGTCCCCGGCGCATCCATCTTATTTACAAACAGAATGGTAGGAACGTCATAACGGGCTAATAATCGCCATAACGTCCGCGTGTACCCCTGCACACCATCAGTCGCTGAAACGACTAAAATTGCGACGTCCAAAACCGACAGTACTTGTTCAGTCTGGGTCGCAAAATCGACGTGGCCCGGGGTATCCAAGAGTGTTAAATTAATGTCTTTATATTGTAAATTAGCTTGGTGTGAAAAAATCGTAATACCACGCTGTTTTTCAAGCACATCCGTATCTAAAAAAGCATCGCCATTATCGACGCGCCCTAATTGCCGTAGCGCGCCAGACCGGTATAGTAATGCTTCTGACAGCGTCGTTTTACCGGCATCGACGTGGGCAATAATTCCCGCTACAATCCGTTTCATATTGGGCTCCCTTCACGATTAGTGAATCACTGCTTCCAGTATACCGGTTCTCAGCACTGAACGGCTAGTAAAGGTCTGCCACTAACGTTAAATATGCATGAATTTTGGCGTGTTTTAGTCCAATGTTAATCACCAAAATCAGGCTAGTTACTTTCCATAGTTGCGATCACTTTAAAGTAGTGGTGACCCATTTCCCGTGCAGTATCGCAAAAAAGGTATCCGTAGCCTACAACTACCGATACCTTAAAATCATTTTCAGGCTTAATCATAAAAACGCTCAAAAGCTGCCTTCAGGTCCATTTTGGCTTGCTTTAATGCCTGTGATACCGCCACCCCGTTCGTTTGCAGTCCTTGTGCACGGACAATCTCAAACCGGTCAAACCCCATAATTTCAGTAAAGATCTTGTCAAGATACAGCCGAGAAAATTCCATGGGTGTATAACGGTCATTACGAGTATAGATTGACCCACTGGCCTGCAGTAACATGACACGATAATTATCGGTCATCAAACCCACTGATCCATTTTCGGTATAACGAAAAGTCTCCCTGGCAACTAAGATATTATCGATATAGTCCTTTAACCGTGCCGGCACGTTGAAATTATGCAACGGCATCGCAATCACAATCCGATGATGAGCTTTAAACTGTTGTAGGAGTTGCTGATTGATTGCAAACAGGCGTTGTTCCTCAATCGATAAATTTACATGTTGCGCTTGCTTTTCCCAGATTCCCAGCAATTCAGGTACCGTTGCTTGGGGAATCACCGTATCATACAAATTGATCACATCCACAGTATCATTAGGAAAGCGAGTCTGAAAAAGTTGCAAAAAAGCTTGTTCTAGTTGAACTGAGTAGTGCGCCGCATTACGAAAATCGGGATGTGCATTAACAATCAAAGTCTTAGTCATTTAAATATCTCCTTAATTAATAATCTATTTATTGGTTGTTTTTGACAACAGTTATATACTACAGTCGAAAGGTGCCAATCCATGTCACCATTAAAATCATTTTTAGGAGTTATTTATATGAACCGCTCTGAACGTCTTAATCAAGAATTGATCTTTCTCAGTTACCGACAAGAATTCCACATCAAAGAACTCATGCAAGAATTCAATATCTCCAAACGGACCGCCTTGCGCGACGTTAACTCGTTAGAACAACTTGGTTTGTCCATTTACGTTGAACCGGGACGTTACGGTGGCTACCAAATCATGCAACAACAACTATGGGTACCCATCTTATTAAACAGCCAGGAAATTAATGCGCTCTTTTTTGCGCTCAAAGCACTCAGTTTATTGTCGGCGACCCCCTTTGAAAAGTCCTACCATACAATTTACAAAAAACTCATGGCAACACTATCTTTAAGCAACCAGCGCCAGGTCGCCAAATTGCAACGTGTGGTTAACTACTACTCAATTCCTAACTTGGATGCCCCAACCCATTTAAGTGATTTATTAACGGCTATCCTTGATGAAAATGTTGTCCAGTTAACGATGACTACTGTGACAGCTGGGTTTCAGATTTTTGATTTATTATATCGGCATGGCATTTGGTTTTTCAGTGGCGTCAATCTCGATAACAATGCTTGGGGCATCTATCGCTGTGATACGATCAAAGCATTTCAAACCAGTGAGCAACCAGCTCGGTATACTTGGAAACAGCTCGCGCAACGGCAACGGTCCTACGATCACCATCATCACAATATACGTTATAAATGTGCACTAACACCTCTAGGCCGTGAACATGTACAAAAGAATAATTATCCTAATATGCACTTAACACATCAGAACGACCAAGATTATCTCATTGGTGGTTATAATCAAGATGAATTAGCCTATATGGTCGACTATTTACTGGGACTTGGCCGCAACGTTAGAATTATTTATCCGGAAGCGTTAAAAACTGCCTATCTGCAAGAACTGCAGCAAATTCAAGATTTCTATTAACGTTTGGTTTTCTGAACAAAATGTCGGTAGCCCCGTCAAGGGCTACCGACATTTTTACTAACCTGATTATTCTCTTCTTAACTGCTTTATTCAGCCGTAATATAATTCAAAATTGCATTCAGAACTTGTTGATTCTCTCGTGGTACCGGCGTTTGTAAAATTTCTGCTGCTGTTTGGTTTAGGACCGACCCCGCAACATACCGATAATCATTAACGACCATCTCACGAACATTGTCCGCAGCCGGCTCAAAGTGAAATTGTAACCCCACTACCCGATGCTTCCATACGAAGCCCTGATTGGTCACACGATCACTAGAGAACAACAGCGTTGCTTCTGCTGGAACAGTGAACATCTCCTCGTGCCAATGCAAGACCGACAGTTTTGCTGGAATCCCCGGAATCACGGGACTCTGTCGGTAAATCGGTGCCCAACCTACTTCCTTAGCTGGCGCCTTAGTGACTGGGTATCCTAAGGTCTTCGCAATTTGTTGCGCGCCGTAACACGCACCAAACATTGGGATATCGCGGTCCAATAATTGTTGAATCAAGTCTCGTTCCTGCTTGATCCATGGCAGCGTATCGTTGGGACTCATCGGTCCGCCGAGGATAACAAGCATCTCCGTCTCATCCGCCGTTGGGAGAACACCGAATTGATACGGGTGATAGACATACATGGTATGACCATGGGCATGCGCCCAATCAGCAATCATTCCAGGGCCCTCATTGGGGGTATGTTGCAACACATTAATTCGCATGATTAGTCCTTTCCACAACGGCAATGTTTGGTCTGGGTATCGCCTGCAATTACCCAAGATAGAGTCATTATACCACGCTAATTACTTGAGCCATGGGCGCTTATGTTAAACTTAAAACCGATCATAATTTAGAGGTGATAATAATGGACGTCCAATCTTTTTTCGAACAAGCTAAAACGACGCTCAAATTGACACAAAGTACCCCATTACAAAGTGCTTATCAGTTTGGCAGCGATCCTGATAAACTTGCACAGCTCGTACTAACTGGCACAAAAGCGGCTACCACCAGCGCTTATGACCTATACGAAACTGATGAACCACTGCCAAAAGTGGGCGCTTATGACGTCATCTTAGATGCTCATAATCAGCCTGTCTGTGTGACCCGGACCGATCAAGTCATGATTACGCCTTACTTGGACATCGATGCAACCCACGCTTACTTAGAAGGTGAAGGCGATCGTACTTATGCCTATTGGCGCCGTGTTCATGATGCCTTCTTCAAGCAGGAGTACCAAAGCGAGCATCAGCGCTTTGATCCCCATACTGCACAAATGGTTCTGGAACGCTTCCACGTCGTTTATCCCGTTCACTAAAAATAGCGTTCCAATCGGCACTGGTGAATTCGCTTCCATTAGTGGTATATTGGAATAGAACTTTCATTAGGGGGAACGACACATGCATACTATCGAACAACTCAATGACGGGCGCGCGGTCTATCTAAATGGTCACCGCGTCAATGTCGCCGATGTGCCCATTTTTCGTAAAACTTTAGCACTCAATAATCAGTACTATGACCTGCAACACAACCATCCCGAAGTACATACTTATCAGGAAAATGGTCACCGCTACGATATTGCTTTCAAAGTGCCACGCACCGTCGCTGATTTACAACAAAAGCACCGTGCTTATCAAGAAATTGCGCAAAGTAACAGCGGCATGTTAGGCCGCACACCGGATTTTCTTAATACTGGGATGGCCGTCTTAGCAGAACGCGCTGCCTTCCTCGGGCAAAATCAATATACTGATTTTGCAGCTAATGCCCGCAATTACGCTAAGGAGGTCAAAGCTAACGATATCTTCATTAGCCATGCGCTTCAAAACCCACAACTCAACCGTCAAAAAGCCATCAATGCCATTCCGTCTGGATACGCGGGTGTTCATACCATTGAACGTAATCAAGATGGAATCTTCGTTTCTGGTGCCAAAATGGTCAATACGATGGCCCCAATTGCTGATGACCTCCTGATTTTTAATCCGCCGGAACTGTTGTTAGAAAACGGCGATAGTAGTTATGCTGTCGCCTTTGCTACGCCACTCAATAATCCGGGCGTCAAGATCATTTGTCGCAAATTATTAGATCATCCCACCGCTTCCATTACGGATTACCCACTCAGCAACGCCCTTGATGAGATTGACGCCTACATTGTCTTTGATCACGCCTTTATTCCGTGGTCAAAAGTATTTGTTGAAAATAATGTTGAAATGAGTAATCGTTTCTTCATCGATTCAGGCATGTTTAGCCACACTTCCCATCAAGATGAGGTTCGAGGTATTACTAAGCTTGAGTTAGCAACCAGTTTAGCGCTTCGGATTGCTCATATCTTAGGATTAGATGGTTTCTTAGGTGTCCAAGAAAAACTCGGTCGGTTAACCGCTAATCTGGAACTCATCAAGGGTACCATCACCCGTTCAGAAGACAACGGTCATCTGGACGAATTCGGTATCTATACGCCCAGTCTCCAAGCTTTGCAAGCGGTTCGCTCGACCCTTCCCGAATACTATGACGAGGCCTTGCGCGTGACTCAACACTTAGCGGCCGGTTCCATAGTTGGCGTGCCAAGTTTTGCGGAATTTGACGGCGATAATGCGACAATCCTCAACCAGGCACTCACGACGGACCGAGCCACCGCTAAAACCCGCACGCGCTTGTTGAACTTAGCCTTCGATTTAACAAGTTCTGGCTTTGGTCAGCGCCAATTGATGTACGAATACTATCATGGTGGTGATCCAATGCGTATTCGTGCCCAACATTATCAACGCGCCGATTTACAGGCTGGCAATCAGATGATTGACCGACTATTGTCAGCGGACAACGCAAACACCCATGAATAAGTAATCACACCAATACCCAGGTTAGTCCTTAAGTGAGTATTGGTGTGATTTTTTGCGCCTTTATATTATTGACTATTTAGTCAAATATAATTCGCGTAACTGTTGACATTCCGCTGAGGTCAGCCCTAGACCCGTCTGCAAGTAATTTGAAAATGTGTCGTACCGGGCTTTGATAACTTCAAAGTAATGGCTCAGGTAATCAGCGTCTACTAATAATGCCTGGTTCACGGCCCGTTGTTGCTCATCAGATAATTGCGACGCCATCGTCGCCAAGATTTGTTGATTAGCAGCTGCACGTGCTTGATTTGTGAGCAGATAGTCAGCCATGATTTGCTCGTCACTAATACCCAAAATTTTTAGAAATAAGGCGGCCCCGACGCCGGTGCGATCCTTACCGGCAAAACAATGGAACAGTAGTGGCTGATCTGGAACCAGTAGTAGCTGTATAAATTGACAATAACTTTGACGGGCAGTAGGATCTAACGCTAGCTGTTCATATAACTGAACCATGCGGTCATGGACCGCCCCCGTACTACTAATCATCGATTGTAAACTTGCGTCGTTCGTCATGACTTGTGCTAGCACATCCAGCACGTGATACTGGACGTGTGGCCATGTCGCATCTGGAAATTGATGACGCTCATCAGCACTACGCATGTCCACGATTCGCGTAATGCCAAGCGTGGTTGCTAGATACTGCGTCTGTGCCGGTGTTAATTGATCCAATTGTCCTGACCGGTAAATTAAACCATCTTTGATTACTTGCTGATTTTTATTGCGATAACCACCTAGTGACCGTAAATTAGTAATCCCTTCCATGACCAAGCCCCCTGCTAGATTGATAACTTAATTGTAAACTGTCACCGTTAAATTTTCAGTCAAAGGCCATTTAAAAAGTCATTTAGTCACCAGACCTAACTGAGCTGGTGACTAAATGACTTTTTAACCGCTAACTTGATAGACTCAATTAATCAAAGTGTCGCCATTCGTGATCCAACAACGCACGCGCTACAAATAGCCCGAGCGGTAAAAACATGATGATTAACACGGCCTTCGTCAGCCATAGTGAACCGACACCAATTTGATTATTGCCAATACTATAAATTGCACGATAAATATATAATCCCGGAACCATAATTACGATTGAAGGTACCGTCAATGAAATCCGGGGATAGCCGTTATAACGATTAACCACCGATGCGATCAAGCCGGCAACGAGCGCCCCACAAAAGGCGGCCGCGGCCGGTGGCATTGCTGTCAAGTCAACTAGTTCAAGGCGCAATGTATTCGCAATGGCCCCAATAAATCCCGCGGTAATGGCCATCTTTTGCGAACTATTAAACATTATTGAGAACCCGTAAACGCCGCAAAAACTAGCTGGTAATCGTAATAAAAGTACCGCTAACGGTGAAAGTCCTAGCGGTAAGAAATCAGCTGGCTTGAAGCTCACCAGTGTCGCGACTAGCCATCCGACGAGAGTTGCAATCAGGGTAACCATAATCGCGTAAGCTAAGCGCTCCAGTCCTGAGCGCATATCCAACTTAGAGATATCCAACATACTCGTAATGAACGGAAAACCCGGAATCACGAATAACATGGCACCAATATACCCCGCCTCATGCTGGGCAAGAATTTGGAAATTATATTCAAAAATCTTAAAACTAACCATATAAGCCAAACACGCCACCGCAACGCTGACCGCAATCCCGGCAACCGTCGTCATCGACCGTTTACCCATCAGCGCCCGAACATAGTTACCAAGACCCGCGCCCAAAAAGGAACAAATCATCTCGGGAATACCCCCACCAAGTAAGAAGATAAATCCACTACAGGCTAAGCCAGCTGCCAACCCAAGAACCAGTGGCGAATACTGTTTAGGACGCGTCTGAACTTCATCAATTGCTGCATGCACTTGTGCCACCGTTAACCGTGCATATTTCGCATCAAAGTCTTTGACAAACTGTTCAAGAATATTTAGTTTATCCGTATTTACACCAGTATTTGGTATCGATAATACTTGCGTATAACTACGTTCATGATGAAAACACGTGTACTGAATCGAAATCAACCCGATATCTGCCGAGCACGTTAAATTCAGGCTGCGAGCAATCTTATTCATCGCATCACGAACCCGCCACGCTCCCGTCCCACACGACAACATTAAAATGCCAACTCGACCAACAATTGATGTTCGCTCTTGTAAGCTAGCATGCTTAGCGGGAACATCTTCATTACGGATAAAGTCCTTCCATGGAATTGTCATATGATGTCGTTGTGATAGTGGCATCACCGACTTACGCTCTTTATTCATTTCTTCCTCCGTCTTAGATCGTTCATTATGTTAGTAGCTTTCCCCCTTATTTTAGGCTACTAACATCATTTATGATAGCGATTTTGTCATTTTAAAAGCATAATGTTTCACGTGAAACATTAGCCTCATGATGAGTTTCCCCAGCTTGTTAATTGAACTACCCCCTCAAAAGTAAACTTGATTACCATTCGTTAATTTAAGCGTCACAATTTTCGCCGCTATCCGCAATCATATGATAAGTTACCGATATCATCTAATAAAGGAGCGATTTGTATGTGCACTAGTCTAACTTATACAAATAGTCATGGAGGCCACTTCTTAGCTCGTACAATGGATTTTAACGTTGACTTTGAGACCCGTATTATGTTCATGCCTCGACATTACCGCGTGACGGGTGACCTTGGTGATTTCACCACGACTTATGGCTTTATTGGCGCGGGTCGCCAACTGAACCATGAAATTTTCACGGACGGCGTTAACGAATGTGGTGTCAGCATCGCAGCACTCTACTTTCCGAATCATGCAATTTACCAGCCTCACAGTAACCAAGACAAAATCGATCTCGCACCCCACGATTTCGTCGCCTGGGTACTCGGAAAAATCACTAGTGTTGCTGACTTACGTGAGCGCGTCAAAGACGTTCAATTGATTAGTAGCACGGCAGAATTAATTAACGAAATTCCACCACTTCACTTTATCATTAGTGACCAAACCGGTGAAACCGCCGTCTTGGAACCAACTAGTGGCGAGCTTCGCCTGATTAATAACCCAGTCGGCGTCCTGACCAATTCACCGAACCTCAAATGGCAGCTACAAAACTTAAGTAAGTATGGCACCCTGACTAACACCGAGCGGCCACTAAATAAATTCATTAACTACCAACCTGGTTCACAGGGACCTGGTACGGGCGCATTAGGTCTACCTGGTGACTATACTTCGATGTCTCGCTTTGCACGGACCGTCTTCTTGAAACACTATGCGCAAGTGCCAGCGACAACAACAGATACAGTCAACTTACTTCAACACATCTTGAATGCTGTGACTATTCCCAAGGGCGCCAAAGTAGCCGCCAACGGCCAAGCAACCTATACTGAGTACCGTAGCTACATGGACTTGAATCATCAAACGTACGCACTAGAACTGTACGAAAATCCGGGAGTGATTCAGCAAGTTAACTTAACTGATCATTTATTAGAAAAACAGACCGTTCCGTTAGAATACGCCCTTAGTCGCACCCCGCACGTCCAATTACTACCTCCCGATATTGCCACCTTGCCAGTGGCCCATTAAGACTTTCAGAAAAGCAGTAACTCAAAAAAGCTTGCATCACAAATCTAGTTGATTTTGTGACGTAAGCTTTTCGTATTATTTAAACTTAGGCTAACGCGGCTTTTAGATTAGCTAAGGTTAATTCGCTCGTTGAAGTGAAGTTAACATCCGCACCCGTCAAAATGGCAGGATCACCAATCCCAATCGACGTTTCACCAGCACCATTAATTGACTGAATACCGACCTTAGCATCTTCAACGCCCGCACATTCTTCAGGCTTCAAGCCAAGCACTTCCGCGCCACGTTCGAAGATCTCTGGATCTGGCTTACCGTGTTTCAAGGTTGCGGGATCCACCCGGGCTTCAAAGTAATGCGCCAAGCCTAACTGTTCCAGAACCAATGGTGAATTCTTAGAAGCTGAGGCCAAAGATAAACGATACCCATGCTTGGCGAGATCGGCTAAGAAGTCTTCGATACCAGGTAAAATTGCAGTTTTATCCATTCCCTTCAACAGGTTCAGATAATTAGTATTTTTCTTGGCTGCGTAAGCCACTTTTTCAGCTTCCGTATAGTCGTTTTCCTTACCACCCGTTTTTAAGATCAAGTTCAACGAGTCCATTCGACTAACACCCTTTAAATTATCGGCAAGTTCTTCACTCCAGGCAACGCCCAACTCGTCAGCTAATTGATGCCAAGCTTGTGAGTGATAAACGGACGTATCCGCAATCACGCCATCTAAATCAAATACAAACCCTTTAATATCTGCAAATTTACTCATTAATGGTTCCTCCTCGTTAATTACCAGCACAATTGATTGCTGGGTACCGGACAACTGCGCAATCATCAATAGATGCGCCAAGAGTGACGGCTACCCGTCTTGTTTTGAAGCACACCGTTAATGTTCACTTAACATTATAAAACGCTTTCAGTTTCAATGCAACCGGTTGCATAGCGATTTTAATGACGATTGTTGCCAATCACACGCCTGCCCGCCGATCAAATCGCAATGGCGGCCCCATTACTGCCGTCCATCCTGAATTTACGGATTTACTAATAATGACTGTTCCAACCATTTTTCCACAAACGGTTGCACGCTTTTATGCCCCGCTTAATCTTGGGTCGGAATTGGAATATCCGGTCGATACTGGTACTGATGCTGGGTTAAAAATTGCCGTAATTTAAAACTAGCAGCCAATTTAAAGCACGTTTCCGCATCCCGTAAATCGCATCCGGTCAGTGTTGTGATATGGTGCAGTCGATTACGCAGTGTATTTGGATGAACGTATAATTGCTTAGCCGTGCGGGTCAAATTACAAGTCGCCCGTAAGTAGACATCTAATGTTGGTACCAGTTCTGTATGGTTTTGCTGATCATAGGCTAACAACAAACGTAGGGCTGGATTAATAAAGAACGGTAAGATCTCAAGATGATTAACTCGTGCCAACGCAAGATTATAGAATTGGTCTTCACAAAAAATCACCCGACCACGGCCAGTCTTCAGTTGCGCCGTTCGTTCACAAACTGTATACGCGGCAAAGGTATCTTCCGGATTAACGTAGTGCTGAGACACGATCAAGCGGCAATCCGCTTGCTTCGTAATTTGCTGCAACGTTAGTTTAAATTGATTCTGATTATATGCGACCAGACTAATTGGGATCAGTGCCACACATTGTTGCTGATAAGTCGAAACCAACACTTGTTTGAATCGTGGCATCATCAAGTACTGTAGTCGCTGCTGTAAAATCATCGGTGCTTGATCAGCTAGTGGTTCGCAGCGGATTAACACCATGGCTGTCGGTAATTGCACGTGTTGTTCAGCAAACTGATCAGCAAACGTTCCCCCTTGATGTTCCGTCAATAATAAGTTTAATAACCGGTCCCGTTGCGATTCAGCTGTTGGCATAATCTGATTTTTAACTAACGAGCCAGCGATAACCTGACCAATCGAATTGATCAGTAGTGCTTGTCGATCATTCAGTGGTTTATTGAGTGCTGGCATCACCAAATAACCGATCGGCTCGGTGCCATTTGCTAACGGCGTAATTAGCATGGGCCCCGCCGACAACTGATCTTCCGCCACATAGACTTGCGTTAAAAAATCCGGCGTATCCGGTGCAAATCCGTGGTCTAACAGCCAGCGTCCGACTCGATTCGTCTCAACTGCAGCGTGAATACTAGTCCCATTGAGTTGCGTCGTATGCGACCGTGTCAGAATCTCCCCGTTCAGATCAATAATCGCCAGCGGATTCTCTAATAAGTGTACTGCTTGGGCCAGTGTGGTATCAAAATCCGCCGTGATTGCTTGGATAGCGAGCTGATTGATGGCTGCTTGAATTTGAACATCGTGGTGTAAGCACTGACCAAGCGTCATTAATAATTTCAATAACTGATTTTGTGCCGCAATGATCGTAGTCAGACCGGTTCCCAGATTTACTAGTCCGACCGACTGACGATGGCCGTGCCAACTATAAGCAAGTTGAACTAGCTGACCCGAGTCGGGGGACAAATATAACCGGTGGCTTGCTAACACTTCCGTCGGATCAACAAATTGGACGTGAGTAACTTCGGGATTATGTGTAAATGTTGGATCGACAGTCACCTCAAACGTTGTGGCTAACTGCCGCAATAACGGCTTTAATTGCATACTCAAGTAACCTCCTTATTCACGCTTGTCGCCTTCATCATAAATAATGTAAGCGCTTTTGTAAAGAGGCCTACTGACAACCCACCACCCCACTCGAAAGGCCCTCAGCTTTCTTAGGCCCGTATTCGGACAAAAAAGAGCGGGAATCCCGCTCTTTTCATAAACCTATTAGGCTAAGAAATCAGTCTGTGTTTTGGCATCGTACCGAGTCGTATGGAGCGGTTCTTGCGCTGCTTTCCCGATTGCGATCCCCATTACTGGCACGTATCGTTTAGGATCAAGACCCAGCGTCGGAATCATCTTTTCAAAGTCAATTCCGGAGAACGCATTGGCATCATACCCATGAGCCCGTGCCACTAGCAGCAACTGCATCCCGACAACGGAACAATCAATCGTCGCATCGAATTTCAAGAAATCTGGTGTGGCATTTTCATATAATGGTAAGAAGGTTCCCAGAATCTGATCCAAGCGTTCCTTCGTAATATTCCCATCCTCATAAACTTTGTTCCAGACATCGCGATAAACATAATGCGACTGGGTGTCACCGGCAATAAAGACGATGGCCGATGCACTGTCGACCTGTGGGTAGTTGAATTTCATCACGGCTTGTTTGAACTTAGCCTTTGCCTCGGGGGTATCCACGACGACAAAGTGCCATGACTGTAAATTACATGCCGATGGCGCGGTGGCTGCTTCCGCAATCATCTTTTGTAACTCATCACGTCCAATTTTAACGTTCGGGTCAAACTGCCGAACTGAATGGCGGTTAAACATCACGTCTGCTAAATCATTGTTCACCAAATTTTTTACTGCTTCTGACATCAGCTATTCCTCGCTTTCGTAATCGGCCTAAATAATGTAAGTCGCTGCCTTGGGATTGAAGAAACTCCGGTCATACCGACCCGTTAAGAGCTTTGGCATTGTTGTCGCAGCATCAACTTCGTCCAACTTCAGTGTGTTAAACATAACTGACGTGTCGAAGTGAAACCAAGCGGCACCGAGTGGCTTCAAGACCTTCAATTCGCCAAATGGATCATCATCGGTTGACTCCAACTGAATACTTAGGTTCCCAGGTTCAACTTGATCAGCTAAGGACCGTAATTGAGTCGCAACTAATTGGACATTACTGAAATGGTTCGTCCCATCTTCATGTTGATCAATGTCATATTTATAGAAGAAACTATTCATTTCGGCTTCCTTACCTAACGCGAGCTGCCCCGCAAATTGTTTCATAATTGACGGATCATTCAGTTCACCGGCCGTCCACGAAACGTTCAGTAATGTCTTGCCATGGCGTTCGACCGTGGCTGTCGCACTGTTGTCATTCCGGCGCAATTCGATGTCATCCGCTAATTTCTTAGGAATCCCAGCACCTTCCCGACCTGCAATCACACCACTCTCCGCCCCGGGACCGTGGAGTAAGAGGTTAATCGGGTAAGCGCCCATCATTTTATCCTTGTAGCTAACTAACGCAAATAGGCTTTCTTCAAGGTATGGGGCACTAAAAGTCGGTTTTCCCATATGAACGACATAACCGCAAACCACCGGTGCCATTAATTTTAATGGTGCTGGAATTAAAGCCTTAAGCACCGCTTCGTCAGTGGCATAAGCAAACCCAATACCTTCCTGGTCATTCATGCTTGGTGCTGTCAAAAAGTTCTTAACATCCTGATCACTTGCAATAAAACTTGCCATGGTAAAACACTCCTTTGTTTGCGTGATTAGCTTACATGATACCGTCCATGATGTGCACGTCTGGTGCGCCATCCGTCACGATCCGTTTAACTCGGTCTTCAATCAGTGGATTATATTCTGGATGGGTCAAAATGTAGAAACGGTTATCCTCTAAGGCTTTAAAGACGGTATCGGCAATCGTATCAATTGGTTTCCCGTTGGTAATGACATACTTCGCAAATTGTTGTCCCTTTAAGTACGCTTCACTTTGATAATACGGGTCCGTTGGGTCGCTGTATTGCGCTGGCCGGTGATTTTCAGTGTGATAGAGATCCGTCTGAACAAAGCCAGGGCACATCACGTGCATGTCGATATCAATATTAGCCCGTTGTAAGTCATAGGCGGTCGCTTCAGTCATCCCAACAGAAGCGAACTTGCTAGCATGATAAGAAGGCATTCCGGGCGTATCAACTAAGCCGGCAATCGAAGCCACGTTAAGAATATCCGCATGGGTCTTCTGTTGAATCATAATTGGGATAACGCGCTTCATCGCATAAACTTGACTCATTAAGTTGATATGCATGATCCATTCCCAATCACGAGTCGGCAATTCCCAAATTCGGCCAGGTAGCGCGATCCCGGCATTATTAATCAGTAGGTCGATCCGCCCAAACTTTTCCATGGCCTGCTCAACCGCATCGTCGACACTAGCTTCCTTTGTAACGTCAGCGGTAACCATCAACACCTTGGCACCCTTGTCGAGAATATGTTGGTACGTTTTCTTCAAAGCTGGTTCGTCGATATCAACAATCGTGAGCTTCATACCCCGATCCGCGGCGCCTTCAGCAATAACTTGACCAAATCCGTGGGCCGCACCCGTGATAAACATAACTTTATCTTTAAAATCTTTCATGATGTTTTGCGTCCTCCTCGATGAAATTGTGATTTTATTAACTTATCAGTAAATATTAACCTGATGACCGGTCATTTATCTTGACTACGCTTTCATATTAACCCACTAAATTTGTTTGAGTAATGGATAAAAGTACTAGTCTTACGACGATTAAACTGTAGCTTTTATACATGTGTGTTGGTTCACAATTATAACTAACTAAAGTGTGGTTCCAACTTTAATTAGCTCATAAAAACGCATGCCAGCCCTTCTTAGCTTACATGCGCATCATTATAATTGGATTTATTTTCTTAATACTGCAACCGTTCATTGTGCACGGCTACGTTGCCGAAACATTCAAGGTCCGTGCCAGATCAATCACTCGTGCTTTGATCTGATCTCGGACCTGTCGAAATACTAGCAATTGGTCACTAACACTGCCAGTCGTGCGAGCCGGATCAGGCAATGGCCAGTGTAGCCTGGTCACCGTTGCCGGAGTGACGGGGCAGCGATCCCGTGCATCACCACACAACGTCACCACGACTGCACACTGATTAAGATAGGTCAGGTCGATTAATTTAGAAACCTGGTCACTGATATCAATACCCACCTCGCTCATTACTTGAACAGCTAGTGGGTTCAGGCCATGTGTCTCCACCCCAGCACTAGCAACTTGCCAGTTTGGTCCTAATAATTGCTGTGCAAAGCCTTCTGCCATCTGACTGCGACAGGCATTGCCCGTACATAAAAAATATATTTTTGGCATTTCGCCGTCCTCCTAAATTACTGACGATAACGACACTAATCGCGTATCATCACCAATATTATGCCCGCAAGAATCCCGCTTGCTCCGCTAATAACCATTAAGATACAACATCGTCATGCGCGTAACCGCGATAGATTGCTGTGACTATTCCAGCAATCGAATAAGCTAGCCTTAACCCTCAAGAATGCGCTCACTATATTTTTGTAATCGATTTCAAAACGATTTATACTAGAATTGATATTACAATATTATTCTAAACTTATAACCAGTCCCCCTGAGCAGTTACTCATCGCGAGAACGGTCTTATTTCAACTAATTTATCGGAGGTCTTTTCCATGACAGTAGCAATTCGTTATCAAACTCGCAATGGCAATACACAAGCATTTGCCGAACAAATCGCTAGCGTGGCAGGTGTTCCAGCACAATCCATCGATACACCTGTCGAACAAGCTGACACACTCTTTTTTGGCGGCGGTACTTATTTTATGAAACCCGACAAAACCGCATCTGCTTTTATGAAGAACCTTGATCCGACTAAGATCAAACAAATCGCCCTATTCACAACTTCTGGCGGACCAGAAATGGTTTCAGACAAAGCCCTGACAAAGATTGCCACCGAAAAGGGCATTCCCGTCATCGGCCACTTCCACCAAGTCATGGGTGGCAAAGGAATGAAAATCATCGGCAGTACTGGCGGCAAGCTCAAAGATGAGCAGATTGAACTCGTTAAGGAATTCGCTCAAAAAATGTTAGCTCAATAATGATTTGACGGCGCTCGCGTTGACTGAAAAAGTCAATGCGAGCGCTATTTTTGGATTAGTGCTGAAGACCTAATTAGCCCGTCTAATTTGACGTAGGACGTCAATGCACCGCTGCTGATTAGCGTTAGGCAAAAAGGACTTCCGCACCGCCAGTTGCATGTAACAGTGTAATTGCTCTTGGGCAGCTAGTGGAATCCCTACAACCTGATCACTTAGCACTACGGAATCCGCAATGACCACCCCAACACCAACGTTTTGAGCAACTAGACCTTCGACTAACGCGTTGGTAGCTGCCTCGTAGACGATTTTAGGCTGTATGTGGCCGCGCTGACAATATTGTTCTAATGCTAACCGTGGTAATGCGTGTTTAGGACGAGCGATGATAGGCACTCCTTGTAAGTCAGTTGCTCGAATCGTTTTTAAGTGACTTAATGGACTATTGACATTGGCCAAGACCTGCATCTGATGTTCCTCTAAGATGCTCACCCGTAAATCCGTGGCACGTTCTGGGACCAAAGTTGAAAAAACCGCTGCGTCTAACTTGCCTTGCCGCAAGTCAACTAACAATTGTTCTGAATCAGCAACGGTCGTTGTGACCTGGTCTAATAAATCAACTGAGATAAATTTTTTTATCACCCGGGGAAGCCAAATACCACCCGCAACATTGGAAAATCCGAGCCGAACTTGCTGCTCATTAGCGTGATGAACTTCCAGTGCCATCTGCGCAACGTCTTTTAAGAGTTGCTTAGACTTAATATACAAGGTCCGCCCCGCTGCCGTCGTTACTAGTTGGGCCCGATGGTTGGCCTGCGTTAGTAATACTGCTTGGTATTCTTCTTCCAATCGTCGTAAAGCTGCAGAAATAGCCGGTTGTGTGACGTGAAACTTGGTCGCCGTGGCCGTGTAATTTCCCGTCTCAACTAATGAACAGAAGTACTTTAAATCGCGTTCATTCACGTCAACGCCCCCATTCAATCTATTTAATACCTAATTTTAACACGAAAGATGCGGCAAATCGTGGTCAGGATCAATCACGACTTACCGCATCTATATTGCTCAGTTAGTCTTACCAAAAGCCTAATAACTTGGTCCACAGCAAGCCCCCACCTAACCAGATGACGTTAAAAATAACCCCAATAATTGCACTCAATCGCCACCACTCCGCACTAGTCACATAGCCTGTACTTGACAATAATGCCGCGGGCCCGGCCGAGTACGGCGTCGTTGACAAGTTGATTGAACCAGCAAATGCCAATAGTAACGCCGCTAAAACATGGGGAACACCGGCACCAATGGCGATGGATAAAAAGCCAGCATATAACGCCGAAATCTGTGTTGAAACACTCGGAAACATGTAATGTAAGTAAAAATAAGCTAAAAACAGGATAATGAGCACGCTAATCCAGTTCATACCATTCAGTAAATGACCTAACGTTTTGGAAAACCATGGGAAAAAGCCTAGTGTCATTAGCTTCTTAGACATCATCATCATGATCGATAACCAGACTAAAATATTCCAAGCAAAATGTTCATTGAGCAAATCGTTAGTCGTTAACACGCCCGTAATCAGCAAAATAACAACTGCGATAAAACTTACTTCGGTCGCATCGATGCCAATTTTAGTCCCGATCAACCATAAAACAATCGCTAAAATAAAGGTAATTGACATAATTTTTTCACTAGCTGTCATTTTTCCAAGTGCGGCCAAACGCGTCGTTGCCCAGCGGTGCGCGTCTGGCGTTTGTTTCACCTCAGGGGGATAGACTTTATATAGTACCCATGGAATAATTAGTAGCGATAAAATACCTGGGACACAAGCAGCCATAAACCATTGCATCCAAGTTACCGTGATTCCCTGCATCTTAGCTAAACCAATAGCCACCATGTTGCCAGCTAAACCGGTCAAAAACAAGCCTGATGTAATATTATTAACTTCATATTCATTAAAAACTAGAAATGAGCCTAATTTTCGCTGTGTGCCCTGTTTCGGATCAGATCCCATTTCACGAGAAAGATTATCAATAATGGGATACATAATCCCGTTGACCCGCGCATTATTGCTAGGAATACCAATCGCCAATACGGCATCAACAAAGGATAAGGCGTATGCTAAGCTCAGCGTGCGCTTGCCAAATAAACTGACAAACAGATAGGCGATCCGCTTGCCAAGTCCTGATTTAATAAAACCAGCAGCCATGAACATGCACATGGCAACCATCCACGCCGTCGAATTACCAAAACCAGTAGCGACTTCGTCCATCGTAAAAACACCCGTTAACGTCGCGACAACAATCCCAATCAGCGTGACGGCCATCATCGGTAATGGCTTGGTAATACAAGCAATAATCGTTGCCACAAAAATTGCAAATAAGTGCCACGCCATAATACTAATTGCTACTGGTCGTAGTGGCGTAACTAGCCATAACCCAATTCCCAAAATTAGCGGTAACAGAAAGCCCTTCCATTTTATTTCACTCAACATCTGCACTTCCTCCTAATCTTCATATAATTGTTAAGATTTTCACATATCTTGCCATTAACGGTTGTTTGCCGTTTTTCAATATCACCATAACTTAATTTATAAGTCTGTCAATTTAAATTTAGTTGTAGTTGCTTGAGGTGTCGCAATAAAACCCGTTATATACAGCCTACAGGGACCTGTTTGCGATTAAAAATACCTGAAATTATCATAGCGACTAGTGCCTTTTATCGGACACTTTTATAAATAGAATTTATAAAAAGCTAAAATAAAGTTTGCCACTTGCTTAATTCTCACTAAAGTTTCGACAACCCGTCAAATTAATCACAGCTTGTTATCCTTGTCACAATAGCATTCTGTTGGCTTCGTTAAAATTAACGGTTGTTTTTTCTAGGTAACTATTTATATTGAAAGCGTAAACAATTCGTATACTTATCCAACTAAAAACTAATAAAGGAATGTTAATTATGAAATATATTGCCTTGATTGGTACGGCGGCACAACAGTCTTACAACCGTGAATTATTACAATTTATGAAGCATCATTTTAGTCAACGGGCTACCATTGACGTTAATGAAATTACAGGGATTCCCCTTTTTAATGAACCAACTCAAAATCATATCCCGGCGACCGTTCAAGCCTTAAATGATAAAATTAGCCAGGCCGATGGGGTGATCATCGGGGTACCCGAATACGATCATGCCATTCCGGCCGCACTCAAGAACGTTATTGAATGGCTTTCTTACCAGCTCCACCCCTTTGCTAATAAACCGGTCATGTTAGTTGGTACTTCCCTTGGCGTACAGGGGACGTGTCGTGCTCAAGGTGACTTACGCAATATTCTCAATGCGCCCGGAGTTGATGCTCAGGTACTCCCTGGCAATGAATACATGTTAAGCTACGCTGCTAAAGCCTTTGATCAGAATGGTCAAATGACCGATGCCCCTTCTATCAAGTTCTTGGAACGGTGCTTCGATAACTTTGAAAAATACGTTAAGGCACTCAACGGCACGCCCGCGCTCAATGTGAACTGGCACGGTAACTACGACGTCATCGTTTTAGGCTTTGGTGGTGCCGGTGCTTCAGCGGCTCGTTTTGCTGCTGATAATGGTGCCCACGTACTAGTAGTTGATGCGGCACCATTTGGCCGTGAAGGTGGCAACACCCGCTACTCCGCCCAACACGTCGTTACGGGTGAAAGCTTAGATAAACTAACCGCTTATTATCAAGCACTGGGCGCGCCATTCAGTACCCCTACTAAGACACTCAACGCCTATTTAAGCGGCATGAGTAAAATTCCAGCATATTTTGAAAAATATCTGGGGATTAAAGCCGTTAGTTGGAAACATGATATTAAACCCGGTGATGCCGTTGCCATCAAGAAAACCATGGCGGAATACCCAGAACTAGCCGGAAGTGATACGATTGACTTTGCCCTCGTTCACAAGCGTGATAAAGACGCTGCATTATGGAAACTACTCCGGCAAAAAGTCCTTGAACGAGCTGACAATATTGACGTTTGGTTGGACTCACGGGCACAACATTTGATCCAAGATCCTAATACTAAAGTGATCCAAGGGGTCCAAATCAAACGGGGCGAGCGACTGCTTAATATCCATGCTAATAATGGCGTCGTTTTAGCTATGGGTGGTTTTGAAAACAATCCTGAGTTAAAGCAAACCTACTTGCACAGTGATCATCTGACACCACTTGGGACGCTCTATAACCGCGGTGATGGTATCAAAATGGCTCAAGAAGTTGATGCCAAAATGTGGCACATGACCAATTATGAATCTCACGGTATCTTACCTGGAATCACCTTCAAAGAAGACGCCAATGAACGGGGCCGTCAAATTGAACACTGGCCTTTATTAAAAAACGGTAGTATTTTCGTTATCGCTGATGACGGGACACGCTACTTCCAAGAAGACGCTAAGCACCGTCACGGACACGTTTACACACATGGCTCTTGGCTAATCCCAATGAATAATCAGCACCCCTACTTAATTTTTGATCAAACCCAGTACGATGCCTTCAAACAAGAAGAAAGTCAGGCTGGTCAGTTACCGTATCCGAAATTCATGACCAAGCTCGTTTCCGCGCCAACGATTGCACAATTGGCCGCCAAATTGGGAGTTCCTGCTAATAATCTACAACAGACGGTAACTGACTTTAATCACTACACAGAAGTGGGACGTGATTTTGAATTTGGTCGTGATCCGCAAACGATGCGTCAACTGGACGATGGCCCTTACTATGCCATTGCTGCGGCCAATGACGTCCTCAACACGCAAGGGGGGCCACAACGCAATGAAAATGCCCAAATTCTCAACGTCAATGACGAACCTATTCCACGCTTGTTCGGCGCTGGTGAATTAGGCGGTATCGTTGCAAACTGCTATCAAGGTGGTGGTAATTTAGCCGAATGTTTGATCTTTGGTAAGTTAGCCGGTGAAAACGCTGCTCGTCCAAAGGTAGATAGTGAATCTGTCACCGCCAACGAAGCCAACGGAATTAATGACCTTGTTGATGGCGAAACAGCATCTAATGTTAAACTGGCCGCTGATCAATATCTCGGCAGTTCCAATGCCGGGCTAGGTGGCAAAGTTATTGTGCGTGTGACTTACAACGACCATAAAATTCAAGCAGTCGATGTTATTCAACACCATGAAAGTGAAGATGTTGGTTTAACCGCTATCGATCAAATTCCACAAGAAATTGTGGCAGCCAACTCCACTAGCGTTGACGCCGTTTCAGGTGCCTCTGCATCTAGCCGAGCTATTAAAGAAGCGGTCCAAAATGCGCTGAAACAAGTCAAAGATTCAGTCACGAATTAAGCACAATTCAAAGCGAATATGTATTTGAGAACATCACGTAACTCACGAGTTGCGTGATGTTTTAGTGTCCCATGGCGAAAGTTTCACGTGAAACATTTTAGGACTTACGGTATTTGATTTCCAAATATAAGTTATGCAAGGTGCCTATCAAAACAGACACCATCTATTGCCAAAATCAGCAGTATCCGTTATACTGTTTATCGCTGTGGCTATAATCGGCCACAATAAGGAGATGATTAATGATGATGGCATCATTATCTGTACGCAAAAGTGCTGCTCGTTAGCGACACTTTTCGACAGAACCTTTCAGAGAAGTGTCTGGTTTGAATCTGAAAGGAATTATATTATGCAACCGACAATTACCACCTATCAATACAGTTATATTACTCAGCAAGTCAATCAGTTAATTAGCGCCGAGCTCGCCGTAAACGATCTTCAAATTAGAGCCGTCGTACGGGCACAAGCTATCGAGCGGATTACGCCACTGCTTCCTAGTGACAATCCAATCACCGCTAATTTCTTGTCCCATTTGCAAACGGACCGGCTAACCCGTGCCAAGGCCCCTCAACTACTTGAAACGCTAATTCCGCTAATTATTCCGTTTCCATCCTTGACGACAAAGCAACTAAGCAAGTTGTTTCGCAAGGTCAAAAAGTTGAAGCAGCCTGTATGGTCACAATTAGCATTACACGAATTGACTTACCTAGGTTGGAATGATGGTGGTAACCAGAAAAAGTATTTAGTAATCCCGGATCATGATCGTCTCATTGGTATCCAGGGAGATTTAGCACCACAAACAGTCAAGGGCGTCTGTGCCATTTGCCAAACAATTGGCAACGTCGCACTCTTTATGTCGACAACCAAGTCATCTGGTCTCGGACCTTACACGCGTAACGGCAATTACATTTGTCGTGACAGCAATCAGTGTAATCGACAATTGACCAACCCGCAGGCTTTAGCTGACTTTTTAGCAGTTGTCCGTCCAAAACGATAATTAAATAAAAATCAGGGCCACCAAGAACAGCTGCAACTGCCGTTCTTGGTGGCCCCTTTCATTAATCTTATTCGGTGACACTAATACAATAAGCGCGTGTTGGCGAATCACTAACTTCAATTCGCAGCAGTTGCGCCCCGTTGTCTCGCAATGTCTTATCAATCTTGGTAAATAAATACTCCGTGACATTTTCAACAGTTGGATTAACAGTTTTAAATTCAGGTAAGTCGTTCAAAAATTTACCTGACAATTCATCCAACGCTTGATGCAAGTTTTTTTCAATATCGTAAAAAGCGACCATCGCATCAACCGTGTGCAATTCACAAACAATTTCCCACGTGTGCGTGTGCTTTTTTCCGGAGCCAGTTGCCCACCGCACCGCATGGCTAGCGTTGACATAGGACTTAATTTTGTACGTTCGTTGTTTAGTCGGCATTGCCCAGCCTCCCCTATCAGGTTCAAGTTACCCTCCATCTTAGATGAAACGGTGTCGGTTGGCAATAGTGTCTGCTGGTAAACAGCTGGTTTTCTGCTGCAAAAGTGAGTCTAAATTAGTTGATAATATGCAAAACTTGCGGCGTAGCAACTCGGTCAGTTCGAAATTGATTTAACGGTTTTTCAGGCTTCTCATAGCCTAAAGCAATCCCCATCGCCACTACTTTATTCGCAGGCATCCCGAGTGCATTTCGTACAATGGCCGGATATTTAACCAATTCATAAGATGGTACTGACTGTACTCCGCGAGCAGTTGCGGCCAACATTAACGTCTGCGAAAAAGCTCCTAAATCATAGATTGACCAACTATTAGGGTTAGCGTCGAGTACGAGATAGGCAATCGCCGGTGCGCGATAAAGATTAGCACGACTATCCCAATAAGTGGTCGGGTCTGAGTCGATCACGGGCCGAAAAGTTCCGACCCAGTGCCCCATATTTTGGCTAGCAAACGCCGAAAAATCACCCCGGTGTACTTTGGCGAGATCAGCGTCTTCCGCAATCCCTTGCTCAGCGGCAGTAGCATAGTGTTGTTTAATATTAGTTAGTGCGTGCCCCGTTGCAATATAGACTTGCCATGGTTGTGAATTGCCCCACGAGGGGGTATCCGTAACAATCATTGTTAATAACTGTGGCTCAATAGGGTCGTCTTTAAAAGCCCGGACTGAATGCCGGGTGTGAATCGCTTTAATTGTTTCCATGAATTTTTAGCTCCTATATTTTAAATAGTGATGAACAAAGAGAATAAATATCATTATAAAAGATAGTACTATCTTTTTCAAGTGAGAAAGCTTGGCTAGCTAAGCGCATCGTCATAAACCAGTAAACTAAAAACGTGGTAATACCGAGCCATTCATGCTCAGTATTACCACGTTTTTAACCAAATTAGGCCCTTGAAGTTACAGTCAACAAGCTATGAACACTGGCCTTAACAAGGCTGTCATAGACCTTATTTTAATGCAATCTGTACCCGTCGTTGAAGATCTGGCACCACGGTCGCTTGGAACCATGGATTCTTCTTTTGCCAGCCATAATTTAGGGGCGATGGATGCACTAATGGGAAATAATCAGGCAAGTAATCCTGATAATTTTGAACCGTTGCAGTCAACGTCTTTTGCCGTGAACGTCCTAAATAAGCCTTAATTGCATATTGGCCCACAAGTAACGTCAGTTGAACGTTAGGCATCATTGCTAGCAGCGGTTCATGCCATTTATCCATGAAGCCCTTGCGCGGTGGCAAGTCACCGCTTTTGCCTTTACCAGGATAGTAGAAATCTAGTGGCATAACTGCAATGCGGTCACTTTGATAGAATTGCTCCCGCGTCACGCCCATCCAATCTCGAAGTCGGTCGCCGCTCGCATCATTGAAATACGTCTTGGTATTTTGGGCAATACGTCCCGGCGCCTGACTAATCACTAAAATAGTGGCTGTCGGTAACACATGAAATAATGGGTCCCACCCCTTCGCCGTATATTCAGCGTTATCGGGATCAGCCTTGATAGCTTCAGTAATTTCTTTGATTGTTGTGATATAGATGCACCTGCGATTCGTTTTTAGTTTTAGTGACGATACTTTTCCCATGCCTGTTTGATTAAGCTCAGAATATATTCAATCTGAGTATCATCTTTTATAATTACTTCATAATCTCCATTTCCCCAATGGCCGATACTGCTAACATCTCTCAATAAATTATTGGGATCGTTTAGTTCTCCTTTTGATAAGTTAATCCAAATTTTTAACTGGCTTTTTTGCGGTAACAAATCAACCACATTATGATGTTTAATACGTAGTCCGATGTAAACTTTGGTCGGTTTAACTTCAAATTCTGAATCCCACAGCAAAATGGCGGCTTTAAGCTCATCATACAAGTCACAAATATTAGCAGTAGCTTTATCTAGGAACATTTCCTCAGTATAGGGCTTCAAATCACTTACCTGATCAACATCCGCTGCTTTCGAGATTACTTTGGATTGTGACGATAACGCACTAACCTTATTGGCAAAACGACTATTTTCACTATTATTCATAATTTGAAGCAGAGTCAAATAGCCATTCTCAGTTTTCCTAGCCTCATATAACTCAATTGGCAAATTGGGGTTATCGATAGCATCTTTTTGATAATTAGTATAACTACCAGCGATAAAAACAACCCGTGTTTGTGTCCAGTCAAAGTCAGCCACTCGCGCCCGTGCACCAAGCTTTTCATTGTAGGCTAACGTAAAATCGGCTTTATGTTGCAAAAGTGTGTTTAAATAGGCAGTGCCCTGATCAACTACGCTATCCTTAGACGTTCGTTTATATTCAATGATTACGAAAGCTCGAACCTCACTATCATACGCCACTGTATCCAACCGATAATGACCTACTGTAAATTCACTGACAATAAATTGAATCCCTAAAACTAATTCTAAATTATTTTCAATCAAATCTTGTAATTCACGCTCAATATTAAAACTTGAGACCCTAACCTTATTTAAACTATTTTTACTTTGATTTATTTTGTAGAGATCCATATTAACTCCTAATCAATGTTCATACTTATACTAGTATTTTACATCAATTAGTCATAGACACGAAGAAAAGTCCTAACCATGTTATTGCCCTAGATTAAACACGACTTCATAGTCCCAACATTCGCTTCAGCAGCTTTTCATTACGTTTATTATGGATCGGCACCATTAAGCGCGTAGTATATTTTGCCAAAACACCTTGCTTATACACAGATTTTTGATTACTAAACGTCTCAAAGCCCGTCTTACCGCCTTTATAGCGTCCCATTCCAGAATAACCCACACCACCGAAACCCATTGAATGCGAACCCGCATGCAAGGATAACTCATTAATATCTACTCCACCAGATGATGTCTGCGAAATAATTTGATTCAAATGCCTTGAACTCCTACCAAATAAGTACATGGCTAACGGCTTTTCATGAGAGTTAATAAAAGCGATGGCTTCATCAAGTGAATCATACGTAAAAATCGATAAAATAGGTCCAAAAATTTCATTTCTGGCAATCTGTAAATCTCGATCAGGATTAATCGCCAACGTTAATGGAATTAGCCGTCTTTTCACGTCCGGAACCAATTCATTATTTGGATTAATCGTTATCAGCCTAGTTCCCCGTTGCCGAGCTTCAGTAAGCATTCTCAAAATCCGATCGTAAGAACGATCGTTGATAATGGCAGAATATTCAGAATTATTAATGTAAGTTGGAAATGCTTGCGCAAGTTGTGCAGTGATTAAGCGCACGTATTCATCCAACTGGTCAGTGGGAAGTAACACATAATCGGTGTCCAAACAAATCTGACCACTATTACCAGAACGACTACGCGCAATCTTGGCAGCTGTCATTTGCTTGTTAGCATCTGGTAAAACAACGGCTGGATTTTTACCACCCAGTTCTAAAACAACCGGTGTTAAATTAGGAGCCGCCGCCGATAATACCTTCTTACCAGTTTCAGAGCCACCTGTAAAAACTAGTTTGTCCCAATCCAGTGCTGAAAACTGAGCCGCAATATCAGCTTCTCCTGTCACTACTGCAAAGTTCTTTTCATTTAAATACTGTTGTGACAATTTCTGGACCAGTGCCGCTGTCTTAGGGGTATACTCAGAGATCTTTACCATCACTCGATTCCCCGCTGCAATCGCTTCTACCGCTGGATCTAGCGCAAGATCGATTGGTGCATTAAACGGCGACATGATACCAACTACACCCAATGGTTCATTATAAACATACTGTTTAGTTCCAGTTAATGCCATCAAACCCGACCGTTGCTTAGCTGGTAGTATCCATTTACGAAGATGCTTCTTAATATATGCAATCGTCGCTAGTGGTCCGGTTAAATCAGCACTTACAATTTGTAGCGGATCACGCTGCCCAAAATCTGCTTGAAGTGCCGTGATTAATTCTGAAATATTATCCCGAATCAATGCCTCAATCTGATTTAAAACAGTCACACGCTCTTCATAGGTCATTGGTTGCGCACGGTCATACTGTGTCTTTTGCAAGTTAAAAATTTGGTGCATCTCATTAATTGTAGTCATCATAGCTCTCCTTTTTTAATCGAACAATCGTTTAATTATAGACAAAAAAATATCATGTTCTGATATTTTATTTTTTCAATAGTGCATTCATACACATCACAACCACTTGATTGATCATAATTGTCTTATTATCAATTTGACGTGTTTTTAAGGCTTTAACAAACAAAACAATTGGTGCATAAACAAAACCTAAAATAACTGCTGGTGAAGAAATGACAAATTCAGGTGTATGTTTGACTGCTTCAAAAAGTTGCTCGAAACCTTGATAGGATTCCTCCTTTTTGATTTTTAAGCTATCAAGAATGGGCGAATTATTGAATTGTTCAATAATCATTAATGCTTCGTAATATTGCATGCCGAAATCGTATAACGCATACATAAACTGTTGGACAAACTTAACTGAGTTATTGGGTTTGGTATTGATATTTTGACTTAAAAATGCTGCCAACTGTCGCTTTTTAGCAAGGTAGACCTGTTTTAGAAGATCCTCTTTATCTGAAAAATAAACGTAAATAGTTGACGAAGAAATACCACTCGCTTTGGCAATTTTGGACATCGAAACATCCGCAATTCCCTCTTTTAGAATAATACGACTTACTTCATCGATAATACTCTTCTCTTTGTCTAAATCTTTTTCCCGCATATTTGGCACCCTCTTTTAATCGATTGAACGTTCGATTAATAATATAAAACTATCCCTAATAAATGTCAATTAAAATTATTAGAAATTTTATGGATGTGGCACCTGTACGCAAAAAATCACTAGCTATATATACCTGAGAATCTACAATCAGCATCTTGGGGATTGGGTATACTCAAAAACGGCAAGCCTTTTTGAGGAGCACCTGCCGCTTACTTTGCTATTATCAATCAATTGAGTATAGTGATAACCAGGCTATTTCAATCTAGCCTTAATATCAGCATCTGAAAAATCGTTGCTACCGTCCTTTTTTATTTCGCCATTATTTAATGGTAATTGCATATCTATATACTGCTTACACTTTAGTAAGGTAACTGTAATTCTTTGCAGCCTTATCTAAACTGTTATAAATACGACCATCAAAAACAGATTAGAATTCCTATTCACCTAATAAATCCGTAACTATTGAAAAACAAATTTTAGCATCACTTATGGTACGGACTTCCCACATTAATCATAAACGCCCGATAAACCTGCTCCGACAGCACTAACCGCATTAATTGGTGAGGTAACGTGAAACGCCCAAACGAAATCTGAGTATCCGCGCGCTTCAGCACTTCCGGTGATAATCCCAGCGAACCACCGATTACGAAATCAATATCACTGTGACCATACGTCGTTAGTTTATCAATTTCCGCCGCAAATTCTTCACTCGAGCGTTCTTTGCCCAAAATTGCTAGCGCGTATACGTAATCGCGATCCTTGATCTTTTCTAGGATCCGTTGGCCCTCTTTGGCCTTCACATTTTCCATCTCTGCGTTACTTAATGACTCTGGAGCCTTTTCATCTGGCACTTCAACAATCTGGAATTTTGCAAATTTACTCATTCTTTTCGCATATTCCGCAATCCCCTGTTTGAAGTATTTCTCTTTTAATTTCCCGACACAGATAATTTTGATGTTCATAATTGACCGCCTTTACACAAGTTATTAACATAGTTATCCACAGGTGCATAACTCAATAATCAATATATTGTGTTGAACACCAGTTCGCCACAATATTTATTTAGCCTCGTTTTGTCAAGACCTTTCCGACTTATCCACAGTTTTGCACAGCAACACTTGTTCGTGGATTCCGGTTACAAATCCTATTATATCAAGAACCGAGGCCTATTAAAATAACTTTTTAAAATTAAATCCACAGGACAGTCCGGTGCCTGTGGATAACTTTTAAACAAGCTTCAACCCCATGGTTCCGGCTGTTCATAAATTTCGACTAACGCGACTAAAATTTATCACCAAAGTTGTCCACACTTTTGCACACCATCAAATTCGACAATAAATGCTTTCTGCTATTTCAACCAGTTTGTTCGGCTTTTGTCGCAACCATTGCCAGCTTTCGCAAATTTAGTCGATTATTGAAAATCGATTCTTCGTTTTTTCATAATTTCGGCTACTAACCTAAAAAAACGCCCCCGACTGCTTTATCCAGTCAGGGACGTTTATGAAATTCTCATTTATTAGTTACTTTGTTTAGTTAACGTTTTGGTAGTTTCCGTCAACTTCATGTTGGCTGTCTTGAGTTTTCCGTTATGGTAGTATTTCACCGTCACGGTATCATTAACCGAATGGGCATACAGGGCACTCCGTAACGTGGCTAAGCTGGTCACTTTCTTGCCACCTAGCTCCGTAATCACATCGTACTTCGTTAACCCAGCAGCTTTAGCCGGTGAACCTGAGTACGTCTTCATGATGACGACACCCTTCGTCACACTGGTTGGTAACTTAAGAACAGACTTCTGATCACTAGAAGAAATATTGGATAGGTCATAGGTTGCAACCCCTAAAGCCGGCCGAACGACTTCACCCTTTTGAACCAATTCATTGATGATCTTCACAACTTCATTACTTGGAATTGCAAAGCCCATCCCTTCGACACTAGTCCCAGAATTATCTGAGGCCAACTTCATCGAGTTGATCCCGATAACTTGTCCAGCAATGTTGAACAACGGACCACCAGAGTTTCCAGAGTTAATTGCCGTATCTGTTTGGATAACCGTCGCGTACCCCGTCGTTTGACCAGATGTATTCGTCGTCGCCACGGTCCGCTTCTTCGCTGAAATGATTCCTTGCGTCAAGGTCGTTGCGTAATTAGAGCCCATCGGTGACCCAATGGCTAAGGCCGTTTCACCAACCTTGATATTATCTGAGTTACCAAAGCTAGCCGTCTTCGTTACTTTAGAAGAATTGATTTTCAGAACGGCCAAGTCAGTCACAGAATCGGTTCCGACAATTTTAGCTGACAACTTAGTCCCATCACTCATAATCACTCGAATGGCACTTGAACCACTCACCACGTGATTATTCGTTACAATATAAGCCGCGTCACCGCTCTTCTTATAGATCAACCCAGAACCTTCACTGTACTCTTCCAGCTTACTAGAGCTAGAATCTGAACTGGATGAACTATCACTGCCAGACGAGTCATCGCCACCCAAAATACCACTCCAACTGCTTGAAGAGCTCTTCTTTTGGAGATTAATGACCGATACAACGGCCGCCTTGTTATTTTCAAACACCTTGGTCGCCTGTGAACTGACATTGACCTTAACGTTCGTCGTTGACGTTGACCCCGATTTATTAGAACCAGTTGGTACACTGGTCGATGACGTTGCGATGTTATTGTTTTGGAAATAATTAATACCGCCGTAAGCAACACCACCACCGATTAAACCAGCTACTAGTGCGGTTACTGCGACTTTGATTAATGATTTATTAGCCATAATTGCGCGTCGAAACGCGATCCCTCCCTACTAATGCTTATTTTAAGTTTATTTTAGCGAAAAAGTGTGATTTTTTTATGACTGAAGCGTTTTGAAACATTAAAGCTAACCTATAACGTAATTAACTTAGTCGCTTGTTCTGGCTCCGTATCGTACAATTGAAAATCATGCTCAACGCCAAAATCTCGTTCCGTCATCATGGAAGCAACCGTTAAATGCGCCAAGGACTTCAAGTTATTATCCTGACTACGATGCCCTAAGTAAATCCGCTTGGTATGCCGGCCAATCACATCCATCAAGGCGTTCGCACCATCTTCATTCGATAAATGGCCCTCATCACCAATAATTCGCTGCTTTAATGGCCATGGATACCGACCCATCCGCAACATTTCTAAGTCATGATTACATTCAAATAAATAGCCGTCAGCGTCTTTGATTACACCTTCAACGTGCTCTGAAACGTAGCCCGTATCCGTAATGATGACAAACGATTTTCCGGCATGATGTAGTTCATAAAATTGTGGCTCGGCCGCATCATGTGACACACTAAATGATTCCACGTCGAGATCACCTAGTCCAAGCGTCGTGTTCGGGTCAAAGACATGACATAATTCGGCAGGAACGTTGCCGATTTTATGCGCCATTGCGTCCCAGGTCCCCTGATTAGCATAAACATCCATACCATACTTCCGCGCTAAAATCCCCGCAGAATGGCAGTGATCAGTGTGTTCATGGCTAATAAATAAACTATCGACTTCATTAATATCACGATCGATCGACGCCATTAAATTAGCAATTTTTTTGCCACTTAGCCCCGCATCAACCAATACTTTGTGCTCTGGCGTTTCGATGTATGTCACGTTACCCGTACTACCCGATGCCAGAATGCTTACTTTCATATCATCCGTTGCTAATTTTAATACCATTATTTAGGCTCTTCCTATCTCTGAAATCCATTACTATCTTCATATGATACACGCTTTTAGCGGGGTTGAAAAGCAAGCCACCTGCAAGTGCTCAAACTTAACGTCCACGACTATCGCCATCACGCGGTTAGTCTAGTTTACTGTCGTGTATGCGCACACTAGTTTACCGGCCATTAAACTCACACGAAACCGCGAACATCAACGCTGAGCAATCCACGCTACGTCATGCCACCTCGACATTGGCGTATCACAACTAGTCAAAAATCTAGTCACCAAAAAACGGGCCTGTTAGGAAAAACACCCTTCTTCACAGCACCCGTTATTCGACAACGACACCTAGTCGTTAAACTGGTTTTCACTAATCAATTGCATTCCACATCATTCCGACCGTCGCATCTAAACTACTCGTATCACTAGCCGTACTACCGTTCTTCATTGAAGAACCAGTAAAGGCATTGATACGGTGCAGTGTAACGTTAGAACTATTCTTACCCCGGACCGCAAAGATCCACGTTGGGACGTAAACACTACTATCCTTCAATTTCAATAACCGAGAATACCCAAGCTTTGCCCAAACGATCCGGGAACTACTTGCCACCTGATTATATTGATACAACGCAACCAGGGCCTTTTTTTCACTGATCGTAACAGCCTTTTCGCGTAAAGTTTTGACGTGATTGACGTACGTCTGAGTATAACTTGTCAGCTGCTTGTTTTTATTAACAAATAGGTGGACTTGCCCAGCGCCAGTCATGATCTCGCCATCCGCAACCTTTTGAACAAAAACGTAATCGCCGTTAGACGACAAATCCGCATCATAGACGTACTCGGTTCCATGGATTACATTGGTCCGCTGACTCATAAACGTCGTCAAGTCCGCTTTAGGATTGCGGGTATCGATAGTGGTGGTTGCCCGTAGTGTGCTCACGAGCTTACCGCCGCTTTGCACCCGGGCTGTCTGTTCAGTTAACTGACTCAACAATTGTTTGAGACCACTCTCGTTACTGCCCGCAATATAGTAACCCGTCCCTTCGCTCGTGTCCGGGTTTTTAAAGCTAATATTATCTGCGCGCATTTCACGAATTATCGTGGTCGCCGTATCACCAGTCGTTTGTGTCGACTTAGAGCTCGTTTGCACGAACATAAAACCCAAGAAGATATCTAGAACAACAAATGCTAGTAGGAAAATCCACTCAATTCTCCGAAAATTCATGCGGCCACCTCCTAAGATCCACTTAACATCGACGTATATGTCCGCCAAGTGCCATTATAGTAGACATAATACGTCGGCGTCAGGTCGATCACGAGTTTGGACGACTTGTTCTGTGACCATTCGTAGCCAAGTTCAATACTGCCAATTTTACTGTCTTTATAACCAGCGGCCTTCAGACGTTTTAACACACTTGTCGAACTCGGTAAGGTCACCGCTTGCTTCTGACCAGTAGTTGGTACTGGCACCTGCAAACTGTACAGTGAGAAGTAGTAACGGTCTAACCCGTTAGAAGTGAGCTGAATCCGGACATCGCCATTTTCGGTCTGATTAAAGATCGGGAACCCTTCAACATAGCTTCGGTAAATGACACTATTACTCGTTGCGTCAAAACCGTAGTAGCGGATATTATCCATTGGGACACCGAGACTAGTTAACAAATTGAAGCTCTTCTTTAGCTGATTAGTCAGTGATAGGTTCCGCGTGGTTCCTGAATCACTATAATCTTCGAAATACACTGTTCCTAGCTTAGAATCCACCGTCATGCGCTTGTAACTACCCGTTGTATACTCCTGTTTACCACTGCGATTATGCACTGAAACGGTCGAATTACCATCCGCATCTAGTAATCGGTTGGCAATCTCACTCGCAGCCGCTTTACTCATCAAGTAGCTATAATGTTGCATCGTAACTTGCTTTGGATAATCAATATACGTTGTATTATCCTCATAGGTCATCTTGACAGCAATCCGTTTGACCTTGTCGACTGCCAAAACTTTTTTCAACGACGACAGAGATTTTTTCTTCAACCGAACACTATAAATCTCATGATGGTCATCATTCAAAAAGTAGATGTGATTCGTATCATTGACTGGAATCACGATCCGACTAAATTCCGAGGAGCGAAAATTACTGAGATGTTGCTTGAAGACCGTATTAAACATACTGACAGTAATACTGTCAGGAAAGTTCAATACGTACGAATCAGTTCCATTTAAGAGCGCACGGTAGCTTTTTGCCGACGTAATGCGAACTTTAGAGATACTCCGCGCATCCCATTTGCGTAACTGCTCACTAAATTGACTGACTAAGCTGACATTTTTATTAATCAGCAGGGATTGGCCACCCTGACTGTTAGTGTGAATTAATTGTGTCGGTAAATAAATATCATCGATTGTCCGAGTTGTCAACGAAGAGTTCGATGACGTCGTACTAACCTTGCTTTCATGCTCATAGCGTGACGGATTCAACCAGATATACATGGATAAAACCACGCTCAATAAGATCAGAATCGTCAATAAAATGGGTAAGATAAAGCGTCTAAGCTTGTGAGTCGTCATCCCAAAGGTCCTCCTCCTCATAAGGTTCGTATGGCAGGGAGATATAGAACGTAGACCCCTTACCTTCAACACTATCAACCCAAATACGACCGCCGAGCATCTGAACAACTTCTTTTGAAATCGCCAAACCGAGGCCCGTCCCACCTTGGGCCCGTGACCGCGCCTTGTCGACTCGGAAGAATCGGTCAAAGACGTGTCCTAAGTCGGCCCGTGGGATACCCAAGCCCTGATCACTAATACTAATGATCACTTGGTTATGCGTCTCTAACAGGCGACAAGTCACGACACCGCCATCAGGTGAATACTTGATCGCATTATTCATAATGTTATCCAATACTTGAGTGAATTTATCGGTATCAATTTCAACCCACAGATCACGCTTGGTAAACTCGCGCTTAATAGTGTAATACTTAGCTGGATTATCATCCTTCTTTAAGATCATATCAAACCGATCAAGCACGTAATTGAACATCTCATTAATATTGACCAATTCCATATCGACCCGGGTGGTCCCTGAGTCCATCCGTGATAGACTTAAGAGTTCATTGATCATTCGAATCATACGATCGGTTTCTTCTTGAGTGACCTTCAAAAATCCTGGGGCCACTTCAGGATCCTTCCACGCTCCATCACTCAGTGCTTCAATATAACTCCGCAAACTAGTCAGTGGTGTCCGTAATTCATGAGACACGTTCGAAACAAATTGTTTCCGGTCATTATCAATCTTTTGTTGTTCCGTGACATCGTGGAGCACACAGACTAACCCACTAATAAACCCAGACTCCCGTTGAATTAACGAGAAGTAGGCATTCAAGATTAGGTCACGCTCGTTCGAAGAAAAATCAAGCATCAATTCATCTTGATTTTCAATCAAATCACGCAATGAATAATCATCACGGATTTTCAAAATATCTAAAATCGAGTTACCGATTGCCTTTTCGGCCGTAACATCCATAAAGTCCGAGGCTGTTTCATTGATGATGGTAATATTACCCCGGCGATCAGTGGCAATCACGCCATCACTCATGTGTGAGAGCACACTATCCAACCGGCGCCGCTCAGCTTCTGTCGACTCTTGCGATTCTTCCACTCGAATCGACAAGTTATTAATGGCTTTAGCCAACTGGCCCAACTCATCATCGCTATAAACTCGGACTTGCCCCGCATAATCACCACGGGCAATTCGTTGCGTCTGCTGCTTCATTTCTTCGATTGGACGAGTTATTGCCCGGGCAATAATGATTGCAATTCCCAGTCCCAAGACCATCGCAGCAAGTGACGCAATCACAAAGATTCCCATAATGTTGTTAATCGTACTGTAGACAGACTTCATATTTGCCCGTACATACAGTACCCCAACTAACTGACTGCTATTACCCGCTGAATTGGAGCTATATAGCGGCACGATTGAAACGTAGTAGCGTCCATTATTCTGAGTGTCATAGGTACTTTTAGTGTAAGTTCGATTATTATAGATCGCATTCTTGACGTTTCGATCGGTCGTTTTTTGTCCAACTACTGACTGATCATTAACATCACTCGTCCCACGAATTGTTCCTTTGCTGTCAACAACTTGGATTTCATCAACATTCGTATTGTTGTAGTTCGACAAAATCGTCTTGATTTGGCCGTTGGCCTTGCGCGTACTGCTGACGGTCAATTGTTCGGACAACGAATTATCAATATAAGTTGGAATTTGCACCGACTGTTTAAAATCCTGGATGTTCTTTGATTCCAACTGTTTCACAAAGATTGCACCCACGATTTCCAACGTAATCAATAATAGAAGGGCAAACACGAGCGCAATTTTGAAATTAATTGTTTTAAAAAAATTTTTCCGTTTAAATCTCAACACGGT
The DNA here is from genome assembly GCF_049745435.1 of Lactiplantibacillus sp. YT640. Lineage (NCBI taxonomy): Bacteria > Bacillati > Bacillota > Bacilli > Lactobacillales > Lactobacillaceae > Lactiplantibacillus > Lactiplantibacillus sp. YT640. Next base: position 54,199 of record NZ_JBMNVY010000002.1, on the reverse strand, counting down.
TTAGCAACCTCTACTCATTTTCAGGATTGCGGAGATAGTAACCCACGCCCCGCCGCGTCACCAGCCATTTTGGATGACTCGGGTTATCTTCAACTTTTTCACGTAACCGCCGCACGGTCACATCAACTGTCCGGACATCACCAAAGTAATCATAGCCCCAGACCGTCTGCAACAAGTGTTCCCGCGTCATGACTTGGCCGATATGTTGGGCTAAGTAATGTAACAGTTCAAATTCACGGTGCGTTAATTCGATGTTTTCACCGCGTTTGGAAACCATATAAGCTTCTGGATGAATCACCAGATCGCCAATTTCAATGTCTGAATTTTCTTCAACTTCAGCTGGTTGAGCACTTGGTGCACCTTGCCGCCGTAGATTTGCTTTGACTCGAGCCACGAGTTCCCGGTTTGAGAACGGTTTGGTCACATAGTCGTCCGCGCCCAGTTCCAAGCCCAACACCTTGTCTAATTCAGAGTCCTTTGCCGTTACCATGATAATTGGCATATCATAGTTCTTCCGTACTTGTCGAGCAACTTCCAAGCCATCCATCTTAGGCAACATCAAATCTAACAAAATCAAATCAGGGTGGACTTCATCCACTTTTTGTAAGGCTTCCTCTCCGTCAGCTGCAACGTGAACTTCATAGCCTTCTTTGGTCAGATTAAATTTCATGATATCAGAGATGGGCTTTTCATCATCAACTACTAAGATTTTTTTCATAACGATTCTTCCTCCTTAGGGGAAAACAGGTTTACATTTCAATTTTTAGGGTAATTCGCGATATATTACGAGAAAACAGGTCCTTTCTCGTGTCAGGGTTGGTTGAAACTAAATTCAACACTGGTTTTAGTATATCACAAATGTAGTTGGCTTTCTTTGATTGCTAATCCGCGTGGCCGTAGTATTTCCCGGGAAATCATTTGCCAGTTCAAGCAATCGTTTTCACCAATTAATTACTCAAAAAAACACTTTTTTCGAAAAAACTTTCGAAATAGTGTTGTCAGAACTCAAAATTCATGATATTATATTTTTTGTTGAGTTATGGGCAGTTAGCTCAGCTGGCAGAGCAACGGACTCTTAATCCGTGGGTCCAGGGTTCGATCCCCTGACTGCCCATCATATAACCACACTAATCAGTTTTCACGCCGTGATAATCCACCGTGAAAGCTGATTTTTTTATTCCTACAAAAAAGCCTCAGGAAGCACGACGCAAAGTGCGTGTGACGTCCCTGGGGCTTTTTCTAACGATCTAATGTTTACCATCAGCGTAGCTAAGTAACTCAATTGCTAGGGTTATTCTTGATCAATATGGAAATAACCTTCAGGAGCTGCACTCGGCTGTGCTTGATGCCAATGTTGGCTACTACTTCCATATTTAGTTGGTTGTGGATCCGGTCCCATTGCAACAAAGCGCCGGCCCAATGCGTCCATAAAAATAACGACCCGCTGATATTCACGCGCAGGTGCAACTAACGTACAATTCTCATGCTTAATGCCGTAAACATCTACAAAATCCATTCCGACCACTTAGCTTTCTTGTTTAGCTGACAACCCGTCACTTCAAATAAAAACCGAACCAGTTAATGATAATGGTTCGGCCCAACAGTTACTATTGTGGTTGAACGTTCGTTGCTTGGGGGCCACGATCGCCCTGTTCTTCATCATAAGTTACTTTTTGACCTTCATCTAAGGTTTTAAAGCCATCAGTTTGAATCGCTGAAAAATGAACAAAGACATCGGTACCGTCTTCACCCGTAATAAAACCAAACCCTTTATCCGCATTGAACCATTTTACTGTACCATTCTTCATTATTAGATAAGTCCTCTCAGAACTGACTGCAGTAACAACATCGTTAACCTTGGGAGCGCCAATCAATCATAACGTTCCACGCGTTAAGTGGCTTAAGTATATCACATCCCTAGTTTTTAATCGCTGAAAACGGTGTGCATAACGTATGACTTTCCCCCATGATTCCTGCATACTGAGGTGTAAAGGGGTGACTAAGTATGCAACACACGACTCGTCAGGCAGCCCTACATATGATCCAAACCGCCCCCGTCTTCACGTTAGCAACTGTTGATGCGGACGGCTTTCCGACCATGGTAGCGCTCAGTCCCTTACCTATCAAACGGAGCCTAGAAGAACTTTACTTCTATACTAGTCGTCAAACTTCAACAACGCAGAACATTCAAAACTGGCGTCAAGCGAGTTTATTCTATTACCAACTGTCAGACTATGCGTCAATTATGCTTCGGGGAAAACTCTCATTAGTCGGTACCAACGTTTTTGAACAAGATTGGCGGGCTGAACTAACGGACTTTCAGCAGCAACTAAATTACAAAGACCCCGTCATTCTCAGGTTTCAGACAAGTTCAATCAAGATTCGCCAGATGATGACGATCGACCATCTCGAACTCGTTGATCAGCCCACTGACGGCCCCGCTCACTTAGATTAGCCGTTACAAATTGGGCCTTCTCAGAAAGACACAACCGAAGCGCCACGACTAGATTCTACGCAAATTCTAGTTGTGGCGCTTCGTTCTTTGGTCACCCAACAACTAGCATGGCTCGAAGCGTGATATCACTTTCAAACCAGTTATTAATGCAAGCACGTCCGACTATTCCGGACGTGCATCAAAGACCAAGTATCATCAGCACAAGCCAGAACACTTTGTTCATTCACCTTCGAAAACAACGCCACTTTCAACCTCGTCAGCCCCTACTTTCATCACCAATATTTGCGAGTCTTGTAAAAAGAGACTAGGCTGTAGTTATGGTTAATATTTTTATATTTAGGATTACTTATTGCAATTTTTAATGACCGAACTAAGGAGTGTGGACTTATGAAACTTATTAGATTGCGAATTGAAAATGACGCGATGGATATCGCTTATCATCCAGTATCGGGGCAAGCCGCAACGGCCCATTACCTGATTGCCTATAATTCTGACCAAACAATTGGTGAAAATCTAGAGAACATCAAGGTTCGCTTAGCCGGACTTCAATTCGATGCTGCTATTCTTGAAAACGGACTGTCCTATCCATTCTCAGACACAATCGTCGATGTCAACTATGATCGCATTGATGTCGGGCTAGCTTTGACTAATTTGCTTAATATCCCAGTCGTTAGCCAAGCTGCCGTTGATCAACTTGGACTAGCAGCCGCAGTTAAAGCTAAAAGTGCCTATTTAAAATGGCATTTGGATTACTACGGCCAATACCACGGTGTCCGTAATAATGGTCAAGAAGCCATGTTGACCATTGGTAACGGTTATTTTGGTCTACGGGGCGCCTTTTTGGAAAGTCACGCCGACAAGGACAATTATCCTGGGACATACGTTGCCGGGGTCTATGATCAAACCACCACGACTGTTCATGACCACCAAGTTAAGAATGAAGATTTAGTCAATTTACCGAACGCTCAGTTCATGACTTTCGGTATTGATCATCAGACTCCCTTTACACTCAACGAACATGATTTACAAGACGCTTATCGGAGCCTTGATTTGAAAACGGGACTCTTGACGACCACTAAATTGATTCAGCTCGCTTCCGGACATCAACTCAGAATCCGGTCGCAGAAAGTCGCCAACATGCGTGATTGGCACCGTTACAGCATTCGTTACCAAGTCACCCCACTCAACTTTGCGGGTAGTCTACAAATCTATACCGAAATCGACGGTAGCGTCGTGAATAGCAACGTTAGCCGCTATAACGTCTTCGATCAGCATCATCTGAAGACTATGGGTATCGAAACGGCTGCTAATACCGTCTACCTTTCTGGTCAGACCAAATCATCACATATCAATTACACAATTGGGGCCAAACTAACTAGCCCAGACGTTCCTGCCATTGAGAACTTTAATAGCACGCAACAACCTCAGGGCGTTCAGCAAACCGTTTCACTGGCGGTAGAAGCTGGTAAAACGTATACCTTCGATAAGAACGTCGTCATTGCAACTAGTAATGACCATAGCGATCCCCAGTTGACCCACGTCCAAGCCGAGCTCGACCAGTCCAGTTTTGACAATACGGTAACCACTAGCAAGGACTATTGGGAAGCGACTTGGCGAGCCACAGATATTAAGATCCGTGGCGATATTACAAGCCAACGCTTACTGCGCGTCAATATTTACCACAGTTTCGTTTCCGCTGCCGCAATTGAAAGCGGCCAATTAGACGCTTCCGTTGGTGCTCGGGGGCTCCACGGAGAAGCTTACCGGGGACACGTCTTTTGGGACGAAATGTTCATTTTACCATTCTACACGTTGCACCGACCGGAACTAGCCAAACAACTCTTAGCTTATCGTTACCGGCGACTACCAATGGCGCGTAAAAATGCCGAAGCAGAAGGCTACGCGGGAGCCATGTACCCCTGGCAATCAGCATCCAAGGGTGATGAACAATCTCAATTCACTCACTTAAATCCCATTACTAAAACCTGGGATCCAGATAATAGCCGGCTCCAGCGACACGTCTCGTTAGATATTGCCTACAACGTCTGGTTTTACTACCACGTTACTCAGGACCGTGATTTCTTAACTCATTACGGTATGGAAATGTTGCTATCGATCGCAGCCTTTTGGATCAGTAAAGCAGATTATGACCAAGCTAATGGCCGTTATAACATTAGTGGGGTCATGGGACCAGATGAATTCCATGAAAACTATCCAAACAGCACGACCGCTGGATTGAAGAATAACGCCTATACCAATATCATGGTTGCGTGGCTCTTTGACACGATTACCACGCTTCGGGCGCAGATGCCCCAAGCTGCTTTTCAAGCGGCAGCTCAGGCCGCACAATTTGACTCAACGGCTGAGCAAGCGTTAACGACGATCAGTCATCAATTAACACTTGAAATCAACCGTCGGGGAATCATTGCTCAATTTGAGGGGTACTTCAACCTACCGACGCTTGACTTTCAAGCTTACCGGCAAAAGTACGGTGACATCGCCCGGATGGACCGGATCTTGAAAGCAGAGTCTAAGACACCCGATGCTTACCAAGTGGCCAAACAAGCAGACGCCTTGATGGCCTTTTATAACTTCGATGTCACAACTGTTCAGAAGATTATTGAAAAAATGGGATATCAACTTCCTAAAGAGTATCTGACCCATAACATTCAATACTATTTAGCGCGCACAACGCATGGTTCCACTCTCTCGCGGATCGTTTACGCCGTTTTGAATCAGCTTGACGATAATGACGATGACGCCTGGAAGCTTTTCTCAGAGGCCCTCGCATCCGACTATTACGACATTCAAGGTGGGACGACCGCTGAAGGGATTCACCTCGGCGTCATGTGTGCGACCTTAAACCTGACGACACGGAACTTTGGCGGGGTCAATCCACTAGGTGCCCACTTACAGGTGAGCCCACGGCTACCTGAACACTGGCAAACATTGAAATTCAAGCATCTCTTTCGGGGTGTTCACTATGTTTTCGTTATCGATCATCAACGGGTAACCGTCACTGCGGACCAACCCAGCACGATTATGATTGGAAAACAGCATTACCAATTACAAGCTAAGAAACCACTTTCCGTCACTTATACCGATTAATCTAGGAGGCAATCAACATGGTTAAATTTGCAGCAATCAAGGGGTTTGTCTTTGACCTCGATGGCGTTATCACGGACACATCTACTTTTCATAGCCAAGCTTGGCACCAGATCGCCGATAAAGTCGGGGTCAGTTGGAATGATCAATTAGCTGACGCGCTCAAAGGTATCAGTCGGATGGATTCACTCAACCTCATTCTAGCTCAAGGGCACCGAGAAAATGACTTCACACCGGCCCAAAAACAAGCGCTAGCTACGGAAAAGAACACCAATTATTTGCAGCTCGTTAACCAAATGACCCCAGCCAACATTCTACCAGGCATCACCGCCTTTTTGACTGAATTAACAACGGCTGGCTACGCATTGTCACTCGCTTCAGCATCAAAAAATGCTCCGCTTGTGCTACGTAAACTCGGTCTTAGTGACTACTTTACGAAGGCCGTCGACCCCGCTAGTCTCAAACACGGTAAACCTGATTCCGAGATTTTTCGGCGCGGTGCTGAGATTTTAGGCCTTAATCCAGCTGACTGTATTGGTGTCGAGGACGCGGCGGCTGGCGTACAATCGATCAAAGGCGCTGGCGAAACTGCCATCGGTATTGGTGACCCGACCGTTTTAGCGGCGGCAGATATCAATTTTACCGATACGACTCAGCTCACACTCGCCAATATTAAGGCACAACTAAACTAACGTATTTCCATTAAACTCATCACAAAACAAACCGGATTTGGCGACCACGTCATGGTTACCAAATCCGGTTTGTTTTGTTTAAGCCAGTCGCTAATCTCACCAGTTGGACTGCTCACTGGAAGCTTATAATTATCAGACTAGCTGTCAATTCTCAAATCAAATCAAAATGTTGCAATCCTTGGGCAATCCCGCCGTGCATGTTGTCAGCGGTCACGTACCGCGCGAGTTGTTTGACCTGCGGATGACCATTGCCCATTGCAATCGGTGTCTGGATCATTCGGAACATCTCAATATCATTTAATTGATCACCAAACGCATAGGTCGGTACCTTAGTTAAATGCGCCTTGGTTAAGATATCCTGAATTCCAACCGCCTTGGAGACGCCCCATTGCATAGTGTCCAGCGCACGCGGATTATTACGAACAAAATGTAGTCGGCCTCGATATCGCTGCCGATATTGCGCCGCATTCAACGGATCAAACGTCAGTAAGAAATTAATATGTTGATGTTCAAAAAAGTGCGGTGCGACCCGGGCCGTCTGTCTGAGTGCCCGATAATTACTGGTTGTCAATGCATCACGATGGCTTAACGCAAAACCGGCGTTATTATAATAAGCTAGCGCATTCTGTTGGCGATTGGCAAAATGAGTAATATCGGTCAAAAGCTCCTTATCCAGTTCGTGCGCACTCAAAAACTGCCCTTGATACGCGACGTAACTCCCATTCGCACTGACGATTGAATCGATCCCCGTCGTTGTCATCACATCTTGAACTTCGAATACATTGCGACCCGTGGCAATGACGGGTAGGACGTGGTTAGCTCGTAATTGCTGGATTGCCCGCACACTGCTGGCCGCAACCGTCTTATCGTCCTGCATTAACGTTCCATCCAAATCAAAAAACACTACTGCTTGGTACAACCAATTACCCCCTAATTAATCAGTCACTGGCCAATAACCAGCGCCACCAATACACTAATTACCTTCGTGATGACGTCTATTTAAAACCATCCGAAAAGGTGCTTTAGTGTTTACCTTTATTATAAGCACCTCGTCTGAACAACGCAGACATTCTGCTTATAAGCGCACAAAAATGCGTGGCCAATCAAGGAAAGCCACGCACTAATGTGCCTACGTCTCATTAAGGATCGATGAGTACTTCGTAATACATAATCAATAGCGGGGTGCTATTAAAAAGTACAATTATACTATACGGCTGAACCGTACTAACAATCATCAAGTTCCTGTAAAATTTAGGTAAAGTTTTCAATAAGGCGCAACTGTTCACCACCCAGCGTCTGCGTCACAAGGGAGCGTTGAATCGCTTGTGCTAATTTTATGGGCACACCACTCAACTTTAAATCGTGACTCGTCATGGTTCGCGGCTCAGTAGTCACATTGACAATCACCATCACGGTCTGATCAGCCTGCCAATAAAGGTAGCCAATGCCATAATCTGCCAAGTAAAACGGCACAAAGTGGGCTGTGTTTAACCACGGGTGCCGTTGACGCCAATTCGCCCAGTCAGCAACAAACTGAACTTGCGCCTGATCTGCGTCCTGCCACGGATAAAACGCACGGTTATCAGGGCCTTTCCCCCCCATCATCAACGCCTCATCACCGTAATACAGGCACGGTACACCTGGAAGCGTCAAGAGTAGTTGGACGGCCAAACGTAGGCGTTGGCGATCTTCGGCTAACATAGTCAGGATTCTGGGCGTATCATGGCTACCGATGTTATTGAAGTTAAAGCGAAACGTCGTAGCGGGATAATTTTCCTTGAGGGTCATTAGTTCACGCCACCATTCGGCCGGTGTTAGCATGCCGTTTAAAACGTGAATAATCAAGCGGCGGAGCGGATAATTCATGACAGCCTGTAAGCCGCCGCCCTCTAAGTAGTGCCGGCGCATCCCATACGCTAATTTATGAGAGGCATCCTCCCAAACTTCACCGATCAAAACCTTATCCGGATAACGGTCAAGGGTCCGTCGAATTCCAGCAATGAAATCGTCTGGCAACTCATCCGCGACATCTAGGCGCCAGCCATCCACACCGCGTTGCGTCCAATAGTCAATGACCGAATCGGGTTTACCAAAGATAAAATCGCGGTATGTTGGATCGTCTTTATCAACTGTCGGCAGATCACGGATGCCCCACCAGCTATCGTAATCGTGGGGATAATGAATGAATGTGAACCACGGGTAGTACGGACTCGTGGTCGACTGAGTTGCCCCAACCGTCGGGTAATGGCCCGCCTGATTGAAATACTTAGAATCCACACCAACATGGTTAAAAACACCGTCTAAGATCAGTCGCATACCGGCCCGGTGTACGGCCGCGACCAGGTTATCAAAGTCCGTCAAATCGCCGACGACCGGATCAATCTTCAGATAGTCACCCGTATCATACCGATGATTACTGCTGGCCTCAAAGATCGGCGTCAGATAAATAATTGTCACACCGAGTCGCTGTAAATATGGAATCTTAGCACTAATACCGCGCAAATTACCACCGTAAAAATCCCAGCGTAAAATCGCCCGGTGTTCATCACGCACGTATAGTGGGCGATCCGTTAGTTGACCATAAATAAAGCTATTTGGCTTGGGCGCATTAACGTGGCCATCCGCGTTGCCATTATTGAAGCGGTCAACAAAGATCTGATAAGCAACCCCTTCACGATACCATTGTGGCAATGTTTCTACTGCTTTCAAGATTGTCAATTGATACATTTGAACATGCTCGCGCAAGACGTATTGAACGCCCGGGCCACCATAACCACCATCAACGCAACCATAATAAGCGGTCATGGTCGCCGTTTCAATCCGAAAATAGTAGAAGTACAGGCCAACCTGGGTCGGTATAAACGTGGCCGTATACATTGTGGGACTGATTGGATGTAACGGTAAGGCCTGTTCATCATCCCACTGACCATCATGAGCCACGCATAAATCAATCTGCTTAACCGGCGTTACTGTCTGAACACTGATTGTGAATTGAACGGGTGTCTGGCGGGTCACGGCACCAAAGGGTGTCTTATACGTGGGTAAAAATGAGTTATACGTTACCTGCATCCGTCACCCCTCCTTTCTTAATTCAGTCGTTCGTGGGGCACTTGCCAAATATCGTCAGCATACCGCGCCACTGCTAAGTCCGCGGCAAAGTGTCCCGAAGCGGCAATGTTGGCTAACGAGCGTTGTTGCCAAGTGGGTTGATTTTGAAAATCACGACTGATCTGCTGTTGTTGGGTGACATAAGCCCGGTAATCGGCTAAGACAAAGAATTCATCATTATACCGCAGTAATGAATCATAGATTTCCCGACCAACCGTTGGAATTCCCGGAATCGTGCCATCAATCAAACTATCTAAGAGCCGTTTTAATTCAGGATCAGCATCGTAAAAGTCAGCGGCGTGATAGTTGCCGCGATGGTAATAGTCGTACACTTCATTGACCTTAAGCCCAAACGGATATTCATTTTCAGCACCCGCCGCTTGCATAATGTCGATATTCGCGCCGTCATACGTTGCCAATGATAATGCACCGTTGGCCATCAGTTTCATGTTACTAGTCCCCGACGCTTCTTTGGAGGCCGTTGAAATCTGCTCGCTAACGTCGGCGGCGGGAATGATCAGTTCGGCAATGGAGACCCCGTAGTTCGGAATAAAGACGATCTTTAACCGATCACCAATCGCCGGGTCCTGATTCACCATGTCAGCGACGACATTAATGAGTTTGATAATCGCCTTGGCATAGTGATAACTAGGAGCCGCCTTGGCACCGAAAATGTGTACTCGCGACACGACTGGCTGTTGCGGATGATCCTTAATGGCAAAATACTCGCGCAAGATTTCAAAGACGTGTAGGAGTTGCCGCTTATAAGCATGCAACCGTTTGATTTGAACATCGTAAATCGCGTCGGTGCGAATCTTGATCCCCATAGTACGCTGAACGTACGCGGCTAAAGCTTGCTTGTTAGTCAGTTTAACTTGACCTAACTGGTACAAAAAGTGATCATCTTGTTGATACGGCAGTAGCGTCTGTAATAAATCTGGTTGCCGCCGCCAGTCCGAACCAATCGTCTGATCAATCAATTGCGCTAGTGGTTGGTTCGCCAATTGAACCCACCGCCGGGTTGCAATGCCATTCGTCTTATTATTAAACCGCTCCGGATAAACTTGATACAGGCCCCGTAACACATCCGTTTTCAGTAATTCCGTATGCAGTGGCGCGACACCGTTCACACTGTGACTCCCAATCACAGCTAGGTAGGCCATCCGTACTTGTCCGTTGCCTAAAGGCGCCGTCTGATCAACGAGCGCTTTGCCAAAAATCGGCGTTTGTTGTTCCCGGTAGCGCCGGTCGATTTCCGCAATAATCTGATAGATCCGGGGTAGCAGGTTTTTAAACATATCGATTGGCCAAGTCTCGAGGGCCTCTTGTAAAATCGTATGGTTCGTGTAACTCATGACTTGCGTCGTTAACGTCCACGCGACTTCCCATGAACAGTGATGTTCATCCATTAATAGCCGCATCATCTCAGGGATCACCAGCGTCGGGTGCGTATCGTTAATGTGAATCGCGACCTTTTTGCCTAACAATTTGATGCCATGGTGCGTCGCACAAAAATCACGCACGATACTTTGAACACCCGCAGAAGAGAAAAAGTATTCTTGGCGTAAACGCAGTTGTTGCCCGGCCGAGTTAGAATCGTCAGGATACAAGACCTTGGTAATCTCACTGATTCGATCACGCTGATCCTGCGAAGAATAGGTCGCACTGGGTGGTAACTCCGCGGACCACAAACGCAAGGTGTTCGTAATATCGTTGTGATACCCGACGATACCAACGTCGTAAGGAACCGCTAGCACGTCTTCCGTATTTTCAGATTGCGGTTGTAAACTACCATCCGCTTGCGGTTGTAACCACACATTGCCGCCGAACTGGACAATGCAGCTCTTGTTATCGCGCCGGGTCTCCCACACGTTGCCATGATGGAGCCAATCATCGGGTAATTCTACTTGATAGCCATCCATGAAAACTTGTTTGAACAAGCCGTAACGATAGCGGATGCCGTTACCGTTGCCGGCAATTTTCAAACTAGCCATCGCGTCCATATAACAGGCTGCCAACCGACCTAATCCTCCGTTACCAAGCGCCGGATCAGGTTCAGCCTGACTGATTGTCTCAAAGTCTAAGCCTAATTCCGTTAGCCCTTTTTTTACCGTCGTCAATAAGTTGAGATTCAACAAATTAGAAGCGAGTAAGCGTCCCGGCAAGAACTCGATGGAAAAATAATAGACTTGTTTCTGATGATGATCGCGGTAAAATTTAGCTGTTCGTGTCCAACTCTGACTGTTATAGCACCGAACTAGCTGTCCCAGTGCAATAAATTGCCCAATCGTCGAGGTGTCACTCAGCGATGTTGAATACAAGGTCTCAATTTCACTTAGAAAGTCCTTTTTAAATTGCGCACACGTTAATTTCAAATTCACACCCCCATCAAACCTAACGCATTAGCTTCTGATAAGTCGCACGGTACTGCTGTGCAGAATGTTCCCAGCCAAAATCACAAGTCATTGCTTGGTGCTGCAGCTGCCGCCAAACCAGTGGATGCTGCCGATATAAGGTCACGGCTAGAACCATAATTTTACGTAGAACCGCTGGCTGGTAGTCGTCAAAGCTAAAGCCGGTTCCCTGATCGGTATAGCGATTGTACGGAATGACCGTGTCCCGCAACCCACCGACCGCGTGCACGATCGGTAACGTCCCGTAATGCATCGCCATCATCTGCGACAAGCCACACGGTTCAAAGGCAGAAGGCATAAGAAAGATATCACTGGCCGCATAGATTTGCTGAGCTAGCTGCGTATCAAATTGAATCGCGGCGACCACCTTTTGCGGATACGCCGACTGATAGGTGCGTAACGCGCGTTCCAATGCTGGGTCACCCGTTCCCAAAACAATGAGTTGCACATCTTGTTGCTGCAAGAATGGATTCAATGCATCCAGCAAGAGGTCGATACCCTTTTGCTTCGTTAACCGAGAAACGACTGCCAATACCGGCACGTTTTTGACAGGCAACCCTAATCGGCGCTGTAAAGCACGTTTATTCTGACGCTTAGGTTTCAAATTCTTAGCCGAATAATTCGCCGTTAGTGCCAGGTCGGTTGCGGGATCGTATAATTGCATATCAATGCCATTAAGAATCCCACTCAGTTTGTACCGATTGGCCCGCAGTACCCCGTCGAGACGTTCCCCAAAAGCTGGTGTTTGAATCTCTTGTGCGTAGGTCGGTGACACCGTATTAACGGCATCTGCAAAGTTAATACCGCCCTTCAGCCAGTTCACTTGATCGTAAAACGCCACGCCGGCTTCGGTGTAGGTCTCAGTTCCGATTCGAAAGAGACTATCCAAAATAATCGGATCGTAGACACCTTGAAACTGTAAGTTATGAATCGTCAGCACCGTTTTAATATCACGATACGCTTCGATCCAATAGTACTTTTCAGCTAGCAAGACAGGAATAAACGCTGTATGCCAATCATTGAGTTGTAAAATATCAGGGATATAATCGATCCGCTCCATCATTTCACAAACGGCCATTTGAAAGAAGGCAAAGCGTGCACCATCATCCCAATAACCATATAATCCTTCACGGCCAAAATAATCTAAATTATCAATTAGATAATACTGAACGTGCGCGACTGTCAGAGTTTTAATACCGCAATACATCGCATGTTCACCCACTTGAACAGTAAAATGCGTCACTGGCACTAACTGCTGCTGATATTCGGTCGGCATCTGGTGAGGGTAATACGGAATCACTACACGCGTCTCAATTCCTTCCGCTTGCAAGGCGCGCGGTAACGCCATACTAACATCGCCTAAGCCACCAGTCTTATAAAAAGGGGCCGCTTCTGCCGCCGCGAATAATACCCTAGTCATGCACAGCCACCTCCGCTTGTTGAAAGACGTGCTGCCCTTTGCTGATGACTAACGGTGTCGTTGAAGTTCCTTTAAGCACTAGGTTGGGCCCGATTACGGCGTCTTTATCGATAATGACGTTTTCTAACTTACAACCGGCACCGATCCGGGCCCCCTGCATAATGATGGCATTTTTAACTTGGCTATCACGATTAATCAGTACATCCCGAAAGATGACGGAGTGGTCAAGTTGCCCTTCAATATAGCCCCCAGTACCACATAAACTATCACGACACTGTGAACCAGTCGCAAAGAACGTCGGGATTTCATTTTTGACCTTGGTGTAAATACGGCGCGAACTGTAGAATAACGCTCGGAAATTAGCTTCATCCAAAACGGCCATATTGGCCGCAAAGTAGCTGTTGATATCATGAATATTCGCCTGAAAGCCCGTATATTCAAAAGCATTAGCGTTATGTTGGATGACTGCTTGCCGCATCAATTCCTCTAGGCTGATCATGTCACCCCGTTGATTGGCCGACTGCAATAATTCGATTAAATCGACCGTACTCATCAAGTAAATAGCCATGCTCTTGGCAACTTGTTTCGTCTTCGGGCTAATCTTGGCCTTGCTCATCGGAACGACCGCCGTTGCTTCTCCCTTAGCAGTCAATTGTAAGATTGTATTTTCGGGAATCAAACTAGCTGGATCAACGCGCTTATAAACCGCCGTCACGGGACTGTTACGTTCCTCGTGATACCGTAGTAGCGCCTTTAAATCAATATTACCAACATTGCGAGTACTCATCACTACCGAGTACTCACTCTGGCTGCATTTCAGAAACTGAATCGAATTATCATAGTAATGGTGCAGTAATGCGGCCTTCTTTTCTGGTGCCACTAATTTCAAGTCATTGTATGGGGACAAGAATAGGCCGCCGCGAATTGTGTTCAGGCTCCAGTCACGCCCGCTACGCAAATGATCAGCCACGGAACGCCCTGACCGCGGGACCGTCACCATCACATTTTGAATCCCCGCATTGATGACACTCGATAATTGAAAATCAACCAACCGATAACGACCACCAAAGGGTAACATTCCAACTGGCCGAACTGCAGTCAATGGTTGTAACGCGTCACTTGGTTCCAGTAAATTAATAATGGCACTCACTTGTTCACGTCTCATGGTTGTTCCACCCCCATCGTTTCGTGATACCCAACAACTGCAATCTTATCAGTCGTACCAATAATCTGGGCATCATCACCAATCAATGCATCTTCGCCAATCAATGCGTGGTCAATCACCACATTTTTTCCAATCGTTGCACCGGGCATAATCATACTGTCAACCACGCGACTACCCATCCCAACTGACACGCGTTGCGATAAGATTGAATGATCAATTTCGCCCGCAACGTAACAACTATCAACGACCATGGCATTATTAACCTGGCTCGTTTCCGTCAAAAACATCGGTGGTAGCACCTCTGCTTTAGAGTAAATCCGCCAGTAACGATCGCCGATATTTAACCGGTTATGGGGCGATAGGAATTCCATATTGGCTTGCCACAGACTCTTAATCGTTCCAACATCTCGCCAGTAACCCTTAAAAGCATAAGCGTAAACGGATTCATTATTGGCTAAGTATGATGGAATGACATTTTTACCAAAGTCTTCAAGTGACTTATCGGTAGCATAACTCTTAACTAAGTAATCCCGCAAAGTCGGCCAATTGAAGATATAAATACCCATCGAGGCTTTATCACTCTTAGGATGTTCCGGTTTTTCCTCAAACTCAATGATTCGATCCGTCGCATCCGTATTCATCATGCCAAAGCGTTTGGCTTCTTCGTTAGTCACGTGGATCACCCCAACGGTCAACGAAGCCTTCTTCTCCTGATGATATTTCAGCATAGCGTCATAATCCATCTTATAAATATGATCGCCAGATAAGACGAGCAGGTACTTGGGGTCTTGTTGATCAATATATTCGATATTTTGATAAATGGCGTGCGCCGTCCCTTGAAAGAACTTCTCACCTTCACTAGACGAGTATGGTTGTAAAACCGTCACCCCACCATTTAAGCTATCAAAGCCCCAGCTCGCACCGCTACCAATATGTGCATTCAGTTCTAGGGGTTGATATTGCGTGATAACCCCAACGGTATTCACACCCGAGTTAGCACAGTTGCTGAGTGTAAAATCAATAATTCGATAACGACCGCCGAATGGCACGGCGGGCTTAGCCGTATCCTTCGTCAACTTACCAAGCCGGGTGCCCTGACCGCCCGCTAAAATAATCCCTAACATTTCATCTTGCATGCTTAACTCCTCCTATCACTTTAACTGGTCGAATCAACAATGCACCCATCGCCGGCAAGGTCACGGTAAAACTAGCTGGTTGCCCCCGATACGGCTTATCGACCGCCGTAAACGTTGTTTCTAGCTTTGTCCACGTGCCGCCAAAAGCCTGCGCTTCAGTATTGAGTAACAACTCATAACGGCCACGATACGGTACGCCGATCCGGTAATCTTGACGTTCAACAGGAACAAAATTGAAAGCAGCGACCACAAAACTGTATTTCCGTTTGGCCTGCCGGATAAACCCCATGGTCGAACTGTCAGGATCATCGGTATGTGTATAAATAATCCCCGCAGGATCATGGTCCTGTTCCCACAACGGCCGATTGTGCCGATAGACCGCGTTCAGTTGCGTTGTGAACTGTTGCATCCGATGGTTGAGATCATCCTTTAAGTCGACCCATTCCAACGCACTCCAGTCCCGCCACTCTAGGAACTGCCCCCACTCTGAGCCCATAAAATTCAGTTGTTTTCCTGGGAAGGCAGCCATACAAGTTAGCATCGTCCGCAAATTTGCAAACTGATTATAGCGGTCCCCCGGCATTTTATGCATTAATGATTTCTTGCCGTGCACGACTTCATCATGTGAAAACGGTAGAATAAACCGTTCATCGAACATGTACACGAATGCAAATGTCAGTAGATTAAAGTGGTCGTGCCGATATAACGGATCCATCATGAAGAAATCCAGGGTATCGTGCATCCACCCCATGTTCCACTTATAGTTAAATCCCAATCCGCCATTGGCCACCGAACCCGTAACCTGCGGATAGGCGGACGACTCTTCCGCAATCATCAAGATATCGGGATGGTGGGTTAAGACCGTGGTGTTCAACTTTTGTAAAAAGGCGATGCCTTCTAAATTACGATTATCCCCATACTGATTAACCTGCCCTTCGCGCCCTTCATCATAGTCGCAATACAACATGTTAGAGACAGCATCCACTCGCAAGCCATCTAGATGACACTGGTCGAGCCAATATTCGGCGCTTGAAATCAGAAAACTCTGAACCTGTGTTTTACCGAGATCAAAATTCCATGCCCCCCAACGACGGTTATTCGCGCGCTCAGGATCAGCGTATTCAAATGTCGGCGTACCATCATACTGGTACAACGCATCATAATTGCGAATAAAGTGACCCGGTACCCAATCAACGAATACCCCGATATTCGCTTGGTGACACTGGTCAACAAAGCTGAGAAAACTGTCACGCTTGCCAAAACGACTGGTTGGCGCAAAATACCCTAATTGCTGATAACCCCAAGACGCATCTAACAAATGTTCCATCACGGGCATTAATTCAATGTGGGTATAGCCCCGTTGTTTTACATAGGGAATCAGTTCAGCGGCTAATTCCGCATAAGTGTAGTAGCTACCATCAAGATGACGGCGCCACGAACCTAAGTGCACCTCATAAATGTTAATTGGCCGATTGGCAGCGCGCGACTTCTTCCGGCGAGCTAGCCACAAACTATCGTGCCAACGCATCGTCATCGGCTCAACAACTACGGCCGCATCCCCCGGTTTTCGTTCGAACTGTTGTGCAAACGGGTCAATCTTTAGTTGCACTTGGCCAGTTGGTGTTGTGATCTGAAACTTGTATAACTGACCCGCATGAACGTTCGGAACTTGTCCTTGCCAAATCCCCGTCGCCCCTAATAACTTTAGTGCGCTTGGTTGCCAGTCATTAAAATCGCCAACAAGCCCGGCAGCCTTAGCATGCGGCGCCCAGACGCGAAATACCGCCCGACCAGATGCGCCCAAATGACAGCCTAAGTAATCCTGACTATTAAATCCTGCGCCGGTATTAAATAAGTAACTTGCATCATTCATTTCCGTAGTTTGTTTAACCAAAGCATCACACCCCCTATGTGATTAACTGAGCAGATTATAAAATTAATCTTATTATAAGAAGGTGACAGGGTGTTTGCCTATCCTTGATAAGGTCGCCTTACTTAGTGATCAAACAGGGCACAAACCCCTAAAAGATAACGATTATTATGACTAGCCACCCAGACCGCTGCAAACTGATTCAGGACAACTATTCACAGTTAAGCCCGTGGTTATCCGTTTTATTGCGCCGTTTGCCAAAACATCAAAAAAAGCCCGAAAAAACGCGTTTTTTCGGGCTAGTTGATTTATTCAATTACATTTCTATCAAATTAATAATATTTATCTGACTGATTACTTCCAGTAGGCATAGCGATAAAGGGCGTCTCGCAACAATGTGAAGTGAACCCCACCAACCTTGTTACTGATCAAGTGAGCAGCAGCAGTTTGATAAATCGGTGTGACCCCCTGTTGCTGAGCGACTAGCTTAGCCGCTTGCTGCATCGTCTGATATCGGGCCTTAGTTGACTGCTTATCGGCCGTAATCGTCGAGATTAATTGCTCATATTTCGCATTGTTAAACTTCCCAAAGTTGACAGAATTAGTTATCGAAGCCTTATTCAAGAAATCAACTGGATCTTGGAAATCACTCGACCACGACAACGTGGCAAAGTCAAAATCACCCTTGCTTAAAGTTGAAATCTCATTTGTCAGTGGTACTGACTTGACATTGACCGTGACACCACTAAGATTTTTCTCAATTGCAGCTTGAATATATTCTGCCACCGACTTATTAATATCATTATCGTTCGTCAATAATTGCAGTGTTAACTTTTGCTTTCCTAAGCTCGCCTGAGCCTTCTGCCAATACTGTTTAGCCTTTGCTGGACTGTATGGATACAAATTTCCGGTATCCGTATTAAAATCTTTCCCTGTTGTCGGGTTCTTGGTATTGCCAGCAGGAACTAATGACGTCGCCGCTACTGAGCCGTCTTTGAGAACGTTCTTAACCAATGACTGGCGATTCAAAGCGTAACTCACAGCACGCCGCAAGTCAGTATTCTGCAATGCTGAGCGCTTCTGGTTCCACAACATGAAGTAGAGTTGATTTAACTTCGTAACCTTCATCTGACTTTTTAGTGACCCTTGCTCAGCTGCCGATACTTGGGTGCCCGTAATCTGGGTGACTTGGACCTCATTGCTTTGGAAGAGGTTCTCGGCCGTACTGTTATTTTTGACCGTCTGCACCTTAATATTCTTGATTCGGACCTGTTTACGGTCATAATAATACGGGTTCTTCACATATTTCCACGTGTCATTCGTCCCATTCCAACTCTTCAAGACATAGGGACCATTAGAGAGCGTTCGCTGTGCCGATGTCCCATACTTATTCCCGTATTTCTCAGTAAATTGTTTGTTTAACGGATAGATCTCTGTGGCTAGCCGATAATTAAAATACGGCACGCGCTGTTGCAATGTAATTTGTAACTTATACTTACCCAACGCTTTAACGCCTAAGGTCTTCACCGCCTTCTTACCAGCCGTGATTGCTGTTGCATTCTTGATTTCAGCAACGTGTCCGACTTCCTGTGACTTGGTATTCGGATCGACCTGGCGTTGCACGGAATAAACAAAGTCAGCGGCCGTGACCTTTTTTCCATTCGACCACTTGGCATTGTGCCGCAAATTAAAGGTATAAGTCTTCCCATTATTAGTCGGTTTGACGACTTTCTTGGCAATTGCCGGCACGACTTTCCCCTTTTGATTAGTTGTATACAAGCCTTCCATAAACTGAGCAATAGCGGCCTGACTAGCGATATCGTCGGCCTTATTAGGATCAGCGGTCGCAATCGACTGGGTCGCCGTTACGTTCAACGTCTTCTGCTGACTACTCTGCTGGCTACCGCAGCCAGTTAAGACTAATCCTAGGGCTACAATACCAATACTGCTGATCCATATTCTTTTTTTCATGAATGATGACTCCTAACTTAACGATGATGTCGGTTACTGGCAACGATACTTCGATTGGCGCCGACAACAACACATCAACGGTAAGCCTCCGTTATCCGTGGTAAACCGGTAATTACCGGTTTTCACGACTACAATAACGTTTTGCAATCCTGCGTTCATCATCATGATTCCTCCCCTTAGATTAAAAACTAATTAAGATAAGATTAGCTTTTAAGTTTACATCTGTCAACTAAAAGTTTCACTCAACATTCTAAGTCACCATGGTATTGTGCCTTCACTATTCAGGCCGAAACCAGCTTGCTGCTTTTGAACCAAACGTATGGTACGCGAGCTTAAAACTAGACCGGCTATGTTGGGTTATCAAATCAAGAAGTCAAAAATCGGATAAACACTTGTCCCCCCAATCGGCAATAAAAAAATCGCTATTAGCCGATATAATGACTAATAACGATACTTGCTCATCAATGGCGAATCTGACCATTGCCATCAATGACATATTTATAAGATGTTAATTCCGCTAATCCCATCGGACCGCGAGCATGTAACTTCTGCGTTGAAATCCCGATTTCAGCGCCAAACCCAAATTCAAAGCCATCCGTAAACCGGGTGGAAGCATTGATATAAACACACGCTGCGTTGACCCGTTGCTGGAAGAGCTTCCCAGCTTGATAATTATCCGTCACAATAGCTTCGGAATGTTGGGTATTGTAACGATTGATGTGCGTAATGGCTGCTGCTTCTGAATCAACAACTTTCACTGCAATAATTAAATCATTATATTCCGTTCCCCAGTCCGCATCCGTTGCTGGAACCACATCAGGAACAATGGCTTGAGTTGCGGCATCCCCGCGTACTTCTACGCCTTGTTCACGAAGTGCCTGAATCATGCTAGGTAAATAATCGGCCGCAACCTCACGATGAATTAGAAGCTTTTCAGTGGCGTTGCAAACCGATGGTCGCTGAACTTTCCCATTGATCACGATATCGGTTGCCATTTGCAATTGCGCGTCTTTGTCCACATATACGTGACAATTACCGGCTCCTGTTTCAATAACGGGTACCGTTGCTTTAGCCAACACCGTTTGAATCAAACGGGCGCTCCCGCGTGGAATTAAGACATCCACGTAATCAGTGAGCTGCATGAACTTAGCCGCAGTCGCATGCGACGTATCCGTAATCAGTTGAATCGCATTCTCATCGACCGCTTCGGCCCGTAATGCACCACGTAAGACTTGGACAAGTGCTTGATTAGAGTGAAGGGCTTCCTTACCACCACGTAAGATTACAGCGTTTCCGGTTTTAAAACACAGTGCTGATGCATCCACCGTCACATTGGGGCGCGCTTCAAAAATCATGCCGATAACACCTAGTGGTACCCGTTCCTTGGCAATCATCAACCCGGCCTCGTTGCGCCACGCGCGGTCCACATTTCCAATTGGATCTGGCAAACTCACGACCTGTTTGAGTCCGGTCGCCATATCCTGGATGCGGTCTGCTGTTAGCCGGAGCCGGTCAACAAACTTAACTGGTACTTGCGGGTTCTCTAAATCCTGCGCATTAGCTGCCAATATCTCATCTTGATGGCTCGTTAACGCCGTTGCCATTGCGGTCAACACTTGATTTTTTTGCGCCGTTGAAAGTAACCCCAGCGTATAGCTAGCTTGTTGAGCCTGCTGACCCAACTGTTCTAAATCTACCATTTTGATAACCTCCCCAACTTAACCGAATAGCGTTCCGACTGGTTCGCCTGCTAAAATTTGAAAAATAATTGTGGGATCCGCACCATTGGCTAAAATCATTTGACCATTCGCATCGATCATCCGTTCTGCCGCTTTTAGCTTAGTGACCATCCCACCAGTACCAAACCGACTGCCACTACCGCCAGCTAGCTTATAAGTATGTTGATCAACCTTCTCAATGTGCCCTAATAACTGGGCTCGGGCATCCGCATTGGGATTACCATCATAAAAGCCATCGATGTCGGATAGCATGATTAACAAATCCGCCCCGATATTCGTGGCCACGATTGCGGATAGTTGATCGTTATCACCGAACTTTGTTTCATGATCCAATTCATCGACCGCGACCGTATCATTTTCATTAACAATTGGGACCACGTTTTGTTTTAATAGCGCCTCAAATGTATTCAACACATTATGGTGACTCTTAGGATAAACAAAGATATCACGTGTTAATAACAACTGGCCAATTTTTTGTTCATAAATGGCGA
Source organism: Lactiplantibacillus sp. YT640 (assembly GCF_049745435.1). Classification (NCBI taxonomy): domain Bacteria; kingdom Bacillati; phylum Bacillota; class Bacilli; order Lactobacillales; family Lactobacillaceae; genus Lactiplantibacillus; species Lactiplantibacillus sp. YT640. The sequence continues at coordinate 32,633 of NZ_JBMNVY010000002.1, read as the reverse complement.
AACGTTCTTTGTAAATCGAAATCAATTCAGTTTGCCCAATCGCCGCAATCGCCTGTTGTTCAGGAATTGCTTTTGGACGTTGCTTGAGTCCCATATAATTCAAGCCAACACCAATAGCCCCTGACGAAACCAAGACAACTTCACGCCCACGGTGTCGCATTGCGCTAATAACAAAGGCTAATTGATCGATTGCCCGTAAGTTGATCGATCCATCTGGATAAACTAGCGTGCTTGTCCCGACTTTAATCACGACTCGTTTAGCCTTTAGTTTTCGTATCACTTTCACTACTGCCACCAACTTCTCTAATTATTTTGTTTCACGTGAAACATCGGTCTGAACGTCCGTCTTCATATAATTAACGGCCTTGCGTAAATTAAAGTGAACGACACCGATATTAACTGCCAACACGATCAATAAAACCACAAATGCCAACAAAAACAGCACCTTATAAGACCAATTATCGATAATCACACCACCAAATAACGGCCCTAGCGAGCGCCCTAACGCACAAAAGGCTTGTACTAGTCCTTGGTAACGCCCCTTAGCACTAACTGGTGATAACTGACTCACTAGTGTTGGCATGGCTGGTGACCAAGTTGCTTCACCAATCGTCAATAAAATCATGGCAAAGATAAAGTGTGGGTAATCATGCGCAATCACAAGTGATAGAAATGATAAGCCCACGAATAGCATGCCGAAGAAAAATTGATTATATAAATTTTTAATCCGATTCCCCAGCAAACTTAAAATACTCTGAATAAGGACTAGTAAGCCCGCGTTGATTGTCCATAGAAAACTGTAATTCCGCAGCGGCATCCCCAAATTCGTCATGTAGACGGATAAATTGCTGACCCACTGTTCGTATAGCAACCAGATAATGAATAAACTAATAAAGAAGGTCCAGACAATGTGAAAATTGGCCCGTGGCAAGTGCACATCTTGTCCTTGGCGCGGATCAACCCCGGTCACGTTCGACGAATCCACATTGTATTCAAATAATGCAATAATCAAGAAAATCACGAAGAGGCTCGTGGTCATCGAGAATAGCAAGGCCATCCCCATGCTATACACGATACCAACCAGCATCGTGCCGAAGACAACTCCGAGATTGGCAGCGAGATACATCAACGTAAACGTTCGCCGCACTTTATCGCGGGGGACACTGGCAGCCAAAGCATTAAACATCGTATTTAGCCAGCCACTAGCAAACCCGGTCACGACTAACAACATCGGATACCACGGCCATCCATGAAAAAAGATCAGAGCAAAGTTCGCGAGGCCATTCAACGTGATTCCCATCAGTAACAGGTGATAAGGATTACCTCGATCAAATATACGCCCACCAATCGTACTTGCCAAAACGTTGGCAACTGAATTGAGCATCAGGACAATTCCAGTCTCCGTCAACGACTTACCTAACACATTGTGCATGTAGATCGTCGTTAACGGCCAAATGAAACTCATACCAATGTTATTCATAAACTGCCCGGCAATTAGCCACGGCGTTTTAATGAGTTGCTTTTGTGCCACGCCATCACCACCATTATTAAATCTGTCTACTTTTCATCATAGCAAAGTTTATTTAAAATAACAGGGACATTTATCTCACTAACTCATTATTATCACGGCCAAATTGGTGCATCAGCCCAACCAATTGGCGGAAAACAAGTAGCCTCGGCACGTGATAAACAAAAAATTCCTCTTAATTAGTTTAAGAGGAATTTGATAACAAATTTATTGATCGACTGCAATTAAGCTTGGGGATCCTGCGCATAAGAGACTGAGGAGAACTTATTAAATGGTTTCACAAATAATAGTTTGACCGTTCCCCGCGCCCCAGCACGGTTCTTTTCGATAATCACTTCAACTTCACCAACATCCTCAGAAGCATCTTCGTCCCGCGGATCGCCGCCATTAAAGTCACCACCGCCACCAAAATTACCGCCATCATCATCGTCGCCGCCTTCGCGATCATAATAATCTTCCCGGTATAGGAAGGCAACGATGTCAGCATCTTGTTCAATTGAACCCGATTCACGAATATCGGAAAGCACTGGCCGCTTATCTTGACGCTGTTCAACACCACGAGATAGCTGTGATAAGGCAATGACTGGAACACCTAGTTCCTTAGCCAGTTTCTTCATTTGCCGCGAAATTTCGGAAACTTCCTGTTGCCGACTTTCTGTGTTACTACCTTCGATCAGTTGCAAATAATCGACCACAATCAAGCCGAGGTTACCTTGCTCTTTCGCTAAGCGGCGACTTTTGGCCCGGATTTCTGACATCTTGATTCCGGGGGTATCGTCAATAAAAATACTAGCTTTAGACAAACTCCCCATGGCAACCACCAAGTGTTCCCACTCTTCTTCGTTCAGTTGCCCCGTCCGTAAATGCCCAGCGTCAATACTACCTTCTGCACACAGCATCCGGTTGACTAAGGATTCGGCACCCATTTCCAAACTGAAAATGGCCACTGTCGTATCCGTTTTAGTCGCCACATTTTGGGCAATATTCAGGACAAAGGCTGTCTTACCAACGGCTGGCCGGGCAGCCAAAATAATCAGATTATCCGGTTGTAAGCCGGCGGTCATTTTATCCAGCTCCGCAAAACCAGTCGGTAAACCGGTAATGTCATCATCATTTTGATACAAGCGGTCAATTTCTTCAATCGACGCGTTCAACACATCTGAAATCGACTTAAACCCACTCTGATTACGCTGTTCAGACACGTTCATAATGTCGCGTTCCGCGTCATCTAATAACGTGGTCACGTCATCATTTTCCGTATAGGCCTTTTGCGTAATCTCCGTGGCCGTCTTGATCAACCGCCGCACCGTCGCCTTTTGCGCCACAATCTTAGCATAGTAGCCAGCGTTAGCCGCAGTCGGTACGGACCCAGCTAATTCAGCAATGTAACTCATCCCACCAACATCATCCAATTGATTTTGGGCCGTTAATAAATCACTAACGGTCACCGCATCAATAGCCTCGTCACGGTCATTTAAAGTCACCATGCTGGCAAAAATGATCTGATGTGCGCGCCGATAGAAATCTTGCGCTTCGACAAACTCCATCGCTTCCACGAGGGCATCACTGTTTAAGAAAATAGCCCCCAAGACTGCCTTTTCAGCTTCAATATTTTGTGGTGGGGTTTGATCCAGCACATCGTTGTTCATTTGTGATCCGTCCTTTTACTTTTCGACAACGTGCACGCGAATTTTCGCCGTTACTTCTGGATGTAACTTAACAGGCACGTTTGTGTAACCTAATACCCGAATTGGTTCTGGTAATTCGATCTTACGTTTATCAAGCTTAACTTGGTATTGGTCAGCTAACGCCGTTGCAATTTGTTTGCTAGGAATTGACCCAAACAACCGACCATCAGTACCAGCTTTGGCCTTCAATTCAACAACCGTTTCATCAGCTTCCAAAACTGTCTTGACTTGCTTAGCTTCGGCTAATTCCTCAGCGGCACGTGCTGCTTCAGACTTCTGTTCAGCCTTCAACGTATTGATTGCCGCTTTAGTGGCTTCCTTGGCCAATCCCTTTTTAATTAAAAAGTTCTGTGCGTAACCATCCGGGACATTCTTGATTTGGCCCCGCTTGCCCTTACCACGGACATCATTCAAAAAAATAACTTGCATTTAGACTCACTCCTAATTAGATTCTGTGGTCGGCTCATCAGTTGCCGTTAACAAATCAATCAACGATTGTTTGACGGCTTCAACTGACTGCCCTTCAATCTGGGTTGCAGCATTCGATAAATGACCGCCACCACCCAATTTTTCCATATAAACTTGTACGTTGATCTCGCCAAGTGATCGTGCCGAAATTCCGACCCGTCCATCTTCACGACGTGTAATCACGAATGATGCGTCGACACCAGACATAGATAATAGTGAATCAGCAGCTTGAGCCGCCGTTACTGGGTCATAGACCTGATCATCTTCACCAACACATAATGCCATATCCTGATTAACAAATTCAACGGTTTCAATCAGATGATTGCGTTGTAGATAACTATCAACGTTCTCCTTCATAAATTGTTGAACGAGTAACGAGTCCGCACCGGCTGATCGTAGATAACTAGCAGCATCAAACGTCCGCGATCCTGATCGTAATGAAAATGACTTCGTATCGATAACGATTCCGGTCAACATTGCGGTCGCCTCAATCTTATTGATTGGTTCGGCATCGTGCGATTGATATTCAAACATCTCGGTAATCAGCTCACAAGTCGACGAAGCATACGGTTCAATATAAACCAAAACTGGGTTTTCTGGAAATTCTTCGCCCCGTCGATGATGATCAATAATCATAACGCGATTTTCGAGCCGCTCATAAAGGGCCTGTGACATTGAAATACTTGGCTTAGAATGGTCAGCCATAATCAATAAACTTTGGTCAGTGGCCTTCTCAAGTGCTTCTTCCGGCGAGATAATCGCTGACTCGATGTTCTCATCAGACTTCAACTGGTCCAGTAAACGCTGAATGTCTGAATGCACATTTTGCTCATCCAAGACGATCCAACACTGTTTACCATTCATTTCAGCAATTCGGCGAATCCCGAGACAGGCCCCAACGGCATCCATATCTGGTTGGCGGTGCCCCTGAACAAAGATCTGGTCAGATTGATTCATTAACTCTTGTAACGTCTGACTGATCATCCGGGCCCGTACCCGCGTCCGTTTTTCCATCGGGTTGGTTTTACCACCGTAGAAACGAGCAGGTTCGTCCTCAGACTTCACCACAACTTGGTCACCACCCCGCCCCAAGGCAAGGTCCATGTTACTCTGCGCTAAATCGGCCAAATTGTTCATGTTCCGTTCACCATAAGCAATCCCAATACTCAATGTTAGTGGGAAATTTTGCTTAGAAGTCGACTCCCGAATTCGATCTAAAATGCGAAACTTATTCTCTTCAACACGTCGTAAACTACTAGCATAGCCCAACAAGAAGAAGTGATCATCATCCAAGCGCTTCAGGTACATCCCAAACATCTGGGTCCACTTAGACAATTCATTGGTCACGTAATTGTTCAGGTTGGAAATATCCGTATCAGTCATCGACTGGGTGATTTCATCGTAATTATCCAAAAAGATTTGTCCAATCACGAGTTTTTCATCTTCGAATTGATCCGTCAGCTCAGCATACTTGGTCACATCCATCATATAGACCGTATTAGTGCTCTGCTGGACACGTACATCAAACTGGTAGTCTTGCCAACGAATCGTCGCGGGCTCGTCCAGATGAGCGTTCAGCGTCGCTGCCAGTGTTGGCTCAATATCTTCCAAGCGGTATCCTAAGACGTCCTTATCACCGAAATAGCGCTGAAGATAAGGATTGATCCATTCGATGGTCTGGTCGGAATTAAAAATCATTACTCCGATAGGCATCTGAATCAGTGCCTCTTGTTCGCCGCGCTTAATACGATACGACAAGTCTGAGATATATTCATTTGCACTCGAACTGAGCTCAATCAACGTATTATAAGATATCACCACAGCCATCACAATCAAGATGAGGACAACGGTCCCAAAAATCCAGTTCATTAAATAACCAGTGACGAGCATAATTAACGACAAGCTAAAAATAACCAACGCTAAGAGTCGTAACTGCTGATTTTGTAGGAAAAATGGAATTTTTTCACGCGAAAAGATCTTTTTCATATTAAAAATCCCTCAAGCCTTCTCAGTAATGACTATATTTTATCACAAACCACCGTCCGCTTCAGCGTTTCGTGTCAATCACCGTAAACGCTTCATTGAACGGCCACCACCCTATCTAGTCAAGTTAAGGGTAAATAAAAACCACAGAGCCGAAGTCTGTGGTTTTTGAATGACTAAAAATTAGTCTTCAGATACAAAGGCTAATAAGCCCATGATCCGTGCACGCTTGATGGCGATAGTTAAAGAACGTTGGTTCTTAGCACTAGTCCCCGTTACACGACGTGGCAAAATCTTCCCACGTTCTGAAATAAAGCGACGTAATAAGTCAGTATCTTTATAATCGATGTATTCGATATGGTTTGCGGCGATGAAGTCGACTTTACGACGACGACGGCCACCTCTTCTTTGTTGTGCCATTGATATTTCCCTCCTCGTTATCTGTCTAAGCAATTAGACTAGAATGGTAAATCATCATCCGAGATATCAATTTGATCGCCATTATTAGCGAATGGGTCAGCCTGATTATTGTTGTTAGCACTGCTTGATGGTGCCGCACTGCTAGCATTACCAGTATTACCATTACCAAATGGGTTATTGTTATTCGCTGATGATTGTTGAGGAGCCGCATTTTGGCCTTGATTACTATACCCATTATTATTGTTGTTGTAATTGTTATTACCACTACCACCATTGGCAGACTGATGACGTTCAGACTCTGCCCGTGATTCTAATAATGAGAAGTTTTCAACGACAACTTCTGTAACGTAAACACGTACCCCTTGTTGGTTTTCGTAGTTCCGGGTTTGAATCCGGCCATCGATACCAACAAGTGAACCTTTATGAGTAAAGTTCGCAAAATTTTCAGCAGCTTTACGCCAAATGACGCAACTAATGAAATCTGCTTCACGTTCCCCATTTTGATTCGTGAATTGACGGTTTACGGCAATAGTGAACGTCGCGACGGCGGCACCACCATTCGTGTAACGTAATTCCGGATCTCTTGTCAGTCGGCCAACAAGAATTGTACGGTTAATCATGCAGAAGCGCTCCTCTCTTAAAATTAATTTTGTCTATTAGTCTTCGCGTTTAACGATCATGTGACGTAAAATGTCATCATTGATCTTTGAAAGACGGTCGAATTCGTTTAAAGCAGCATCGTCAGTTGCTGTTAAGTTAACGATATGGTAAGTACCTTCGTTAAAGCCACCGATTTCGTATGCGAAACGACGCTTTGACCAGTCTTTTGAATCAATTACTCGCGCACCGTTATCAGTTAAGATTTTGTCGAAACGATCAACTAAGGCTGTCTTGGCAGCATCGTCGATGTCGGGACGTACGATGTAAGTAATTTCATATTTCTTTGATTCACTCATGAAATTTGCACCTCCTTATGGACTTCAGGCCCTTCTTTTTGAAGAGCAAGGAAAGTAATCTAGCTAATGCTAGATACTCACGAATTTAAAGTATAGCATCTAAATCAGTTTGTTGCAAGGGTTGAAGCGGCCGACTGTTACAAAAAGATCCTGAATCCGTTACACCAATCAATTACGTCAATTGAGCGATATTTCATTTTATTTCCCGGGAAATATTTCTTTTTTCTGAAATCCTCCCCTTCGCTTACATTTCCCCACACCCACACAGCATTAATTTAAACCAAGTCGACGTCAGAATAACACGCACTGCTGTAATCCTCTCAATCGCACAAGCCAGTTTTGACCGCGTAAATCTAAAATTGCTTACTTCATGTTGTCCTCTCCCAATTTATCGGCATTTCTGCCAATCACTGGAAGATGGCAGGACTAAGTGATGAGCCTCCAGCAGTCAAATTATTCTTCGCAGGAAGATTGTTTCTACCGGTTCAAAACAAGACTTTGGAGGCCAGAATAGGACCGATGACCGGTAAATCACACACGACCCGTTGCCATAATAATTCTTGACTCACATAAAAAACAAGCGTGGTCGACAATCTTGTCGACCACGCTTGTTTTATCAATTTATTCGTTTGAATCGTTTGAATCAGTTGTTGGTTCTGTCGTAGTGGCATCGGCGTTGACGGTTTGATCGTCAACTGGTGCCTCAGTCGTTGCATCCGTTGCGACAGTCTCATCAACTTCTGGCTCTGGATCAACCTTGGCCATCGTTGCGACTTGACCATCATCGCCTAACCGCATGAGACGAACACCTAAGGTTGCCCGACCAGTCTGAGAAACGGTTGCGATATTGAAGCGAATCATGACCCCTTGGTTCGTCATTACCATGATATCTTCTTGACCATCAACCGTCGTCAAACCAGCTAAATGACCATTCTTCTCAGTCACGTTAGCGGTCTTGATTCCTTTGCCACCACGCCCCTTAATTGGGTAATCGGCAGCTGGCGTTTGTTTCCCATAACCCTTTTCCGTGATGATGAAGACGTTGCTGTCGGGCTTCAAAACGTCAAAGCCAATCACAAAGTCATCATCGCGTAAGCGAATCCCGCGAACCCCAGAAGCCGTCCGGCCCATGGACCGCACTGTGGTTTCGTCGAAACTGACGGCATAACCGTCGTGCGTCCCGATGATTACATTTTGGTGACCATCCGTGATTGTAACCCCGATTAATTCATCATCATCCTTAAGCGTAATGGCCTTCAAACCATTGCTACGGATATTGGCAAATTCTTGAACTGGTGTCCGTTTGACAACCCCTTTAACGGTTGTAAAGAACAGGTAGTTATCAGAAGCGCTCGCATCGCCCGTGACATTAACGACCGCCTGAATTTTTTCACCAGAATTGACTCCCAGTAAATTGATGACCGGGATTCCTTTGGCCGTACGACCGTATTCAGGAATCTCGTAAGCCTTCATCCGGTAAACTTTACCCGCATTAGTGAAAAAGAGTAGGACATCATGGGTCGACGTCGTCAGGAGATGTTCAATAAAGTCATCATCATGGACGTCCATCCCTTGAATCCCACGACCACCACGGTGTTGCGACTTAAATTCAGTCGTTGGTAACCGTTTGATGTAGCCATTGTGAGTTAAGGTAACAGCCACTTCTTCTTCTTCGATCAAGTCTTCATCTTCAATACTGAGGACTTCACCGACCATCAATTCGGTCCGACGCTTATCACCAAACTTACGTTGAATTTCCATTAATTCTTCGTAAATAATTTGGTTGATACGATCCTTGCTAGCTAAGATTTCTTTGTAGTCAGCAATGGCTTTCAATAAGTCCTGGTATTCACTCTCGATCTTTTCACGTTCCAAACCAGTTAACCGGACTAACCGCATATCAAGAATGGCTTGTGCCTGCTTATCAGACAAGCCGTAATTATCCATCAATTGGTTCTTCGCAATTTCACTCGTTTGTGATTGACGAATAATCGCAATGATTTCATCAATATGATCAAGGGCAATCCGTAAGCCTTCAAGAATATGGGCCCGTGCTTGGGCTTTCTTCAAGTCAAACTCAGTCCGACGCCGAATCACGTCTTCCTGGTGTTCCAGGTAATAGATTAAGATTTGCTTTAAGCTTAAGACTTTTGGAGCACCCTTAACGATGGCTAACATGTTAAAGCCAAAGTTAGTCTGCATCAATGTCATCTTGTAAAGGTTATTCAAGATAACCGAGGCGCTGGCATCCCGCCGAACATCAATGACGATCCGCATCCCTTCACGGTCACTTTCATCATTGATATCAGTGATACCTTCAATTTCCTTGTCTCGAGCTAAACCAGCAATCCGTTCGATCAATTTAGCTTTATTGACCATATATGGTAATTCGGTCACGATAATTCGTTGCTTACCATTCTTTTGGTCTTGAATATCGACCTTCGCACGAACAATAATGTTCCCACGACCAGTCTGGTAAGCCTTACGAATACCGGACTTTCCCATTACGATCCCGCCAGTTGGAAAATCTGGTCCAGGTAAGACTTCCATCAAGTCAGCAACTGTTGCATCAGGATTATCCATCAACAGGTGGATTGCTGAAATGACTTCCGCTAAGTTATGTGGCGGAATGTTTGTTGTCATCCCAACAGCAATCCCAGTGGCACCGTTAACGAGTAAGTTCGGGAAACGTGCTGGTAAGACTGCTGGTTCCCGTTCTGTATCATCATAGTTTGGTTGCCAATCAACGGTATCCTTGTTAATATCGCGGAGCATTTCAACCGCAATCTTACTCATCCGGGCTTCGGTATACCGCATCGCGGCAGCCCCGTCACCATCGACAGAACCGAAGTTCCCGTGACCATCCACTAACATGTAGCGATAGCTAAAGTCTTGGGCCATCCGCACCATTGACTCATAAATTGCGGAGTCACCATGGGGATGATACTTCCCCATAACATCCCCAACAATCCGGGCCGACTTCTTATACGGCTTATCCGGCGTCACACCTAATTCACTCATACCGTAAAGAATCCGCCGGTGCACTGGCTTTAACCCATCACGTACGTCCGGCAGTGCCCGTGCCACGATAACACTCATGGCATAGCTTAAGAATGACGTTCGCATGGTCTTCGAAAGGTTCACATCCGAAATACGATTGTTCGATAAATCTGAATCAGCCAAAATATTCGTCCTCCTTCATCCGTTTTGCCGCTATTAAAGCTTGATTAAGCTTTACATGTCTCAAGTAAAAGTCGCCATTAAGACAACCGTCGTGCCATTACGACCCTAAGTCTGATTAACAGCTTGCGCCTCAGTTCTTAGGTCAAAATGACTAAACTGACACACTAAACATCCAGATCCTGGACGAACTTGGCATTATCTTCAATAAATTCTCGCCGTGGTTTGACTTGGTCCCCCATCAACATCGAGAAGACCCCATCGGCATCCGCAGCGTCTTCATCACGAACCCGTAATAGGCGCCGCTTGTCTGGATCCATGGTCGTTTCCCATAATTGTTCCGCGTCCATTTCACCAAGCCCCTTGTACCGTTGAACAACTGGTTTCGGTGATGGTGCCAATTGCCCCATGACCTCACTCAATTCTTCATCTGAATCAATATACTTCACAAATTTACCTTGCCGGACTTGGTACAACGGTGGTTGAGCGATGTACACAAAGCCAGCGTCAACTAATGGCCGCATGTACCGGTAAAACAACGTCAATAACAAGGTCCGAATATGGGCCCCATCGACATCGGCATCAGTCATGATAATTAATTTGTGATAATTGGCTTTGCTCAAGTCGAAGTCACCACCGAAGCCAGTTCCCATTGCCGTAAACAATGACCGGATTTCTTCATTGGCTAAAATCTTATCAATGCTGGCCTTTTCAACGTTCAAAATTTTACCCCGAATCGGTAAAATCGCTTGCGTCAACCGGGAACGTCCCTGCTTAGCCGACCCACCGGCAGAATCCCCTTCGACAATGAACAACTCACTAATTTCAGGGTCTTTACTACTGTTGTCCGCCAACTTACCTGGTAAATTACTAATTTCCAAGCCACTCTTTTTTCGCGTAACTTCCCGCGCACGCTTAGCAGCGACCCGGGCCTTGGAAGCAAGTAACCCTTTATCGACCACTTTACGGGCAACACTTGGGTTTTCCATCAAGTACTTGCTAAAGTGTTCTGAGAATAACCGGTCAACTGCTGCCCGAGCATCGGAATTACCAAGTTTCGTCTTCGTTTGACCTTCAAATTGAGGATCCGGATGCTTGACGCTGACAACAGCCGTCATCCCTTCACGAACATCTTCGCCAGATAGGTTCGCATCGCTTTCCTTCAACAAGTTATTCTTACGAGCATAGTCGTTGATGACCCGCGTCAAAGCACGTTTGAAACCTTCTTCATGCGTCCCACCTTCGTACGTATGAATATTGTTGGTGAAGGTCATCAAATTACTGTGGTAGTCGTCAGTATATTGCAACGCAACTTCTACCGTAATCCCATTCTGTTCCCCTTCCACATAAATCGGTTCTGGAAATAGAACGGTCTTATTCTTATCTAGATATTCAACATAGTGACGAATCCCACCTTCGTAGAGAAAGTCATCTTCAGTGGGTTCATCAGGGCGATTATCCCGAATCGTGATCCGTAATCCCTTATTTAAGAAAGCGAGTTCGCGAATCCGAGTCGTCAAAATATTAATGTCATAGGTGGTCGTTTCCCGGAAAATATCAGGATCCGGAACAAAATGAACCGCCGTACCATGAGCATCATCAGGCGCATCACCAATGATCTTCATCGGTGTTTTAACCTTTCCACGTTCAAAGTCCATGTAATAAACATGACCATTCCGAGTTACTTTGACGTCCAGGGTCGATGATAAGGCGTTAACAACGGAAGCCCCGACCCCGTGAAGACCACCAGAGACTTTATAACCGCCACCACCGAATTTACCACCGGCATGTAAAATCGTATAAACCGTTTCAAGCGCTGGTTTACCCGTTTTTTCTTGAATATCAACAGGAATCCCACGACCGTTATCAGTAACCGTAATACTATTATCCTTTTCAACGGTCACGTGGATCACGTTTGCAAACCCTGCTAGGGCTTCATCAATTCCGTTATCAACAATTTCCCAAACTAAGTGGTGGAGTCCTTGGCTACTCGTCGTACCGATATACATTCCGGGACGTTTCCGGACAGCTTCTAAACCTTCCAAAACTTGAATTTGACTAGCATCATATTCGCGAGCCTGTTCAAGTTTGGTTTCTTTTTCGTTTTCGGTCAATGCGGTTCCTCCTCATGTAAAGTGCCATGGCTAACTTCAAATACTTTTGGCGCATTAATTAATTTGCGGGCCACCCCGTCAAGACTTGGCGTGGTTAAAAAGGTCTGCACTTTATCTTGGATCGCTGTCAGCAGATGAGTCTGCCGTGCAGCGTCTAATTCTGATAAGACATCGTCTAATAATAAGACCGGGTACTCGCCCGTCTCAGCTTTCATCAGATCAATTTCAGCAAGCTTAACGGACAAAGCAGTTGTACGTTGTTGGCCTTGGGAGCCAAAAGTCTGCACATTTTTGCCGTTAACACCAAATTGTAAATCATCGCGATGAGGACCTAATAAAGTCGTTCCTTGAAAAATTTCTTTGGCTTGTTGTTGCTGATATAAGGCCTGTAGCGTTTGATAAATGTGATCGACCGACGTCTGGTCGGCAGTTGGCACTTGAGTGACATAGTGAAACGTTAATTGTTCCTGTTCTTGCGTAATCTCGCTGTGAACAGCTTGCGCCCATTTCTCAAGTTGCTGCAACAGTTGTAGTCGTTTATGGATGATTTCCGCACCAAATGCAGCCAATTGATCCGACAAGACACCCAAATAAACCTTATCCTTGGCCTGCTGCCGATTTAATTGCCGTAAGTATTGATTACGTTGTTTTAAAATCGTGCGATACTGACTTAGGTTATAGAGGTATTTAGGGCTCATCTGACCAAATTCCATATCCATAAACCGACGGCGAACCGCGGGTGCCCCTTTAACGATGGATAAATCTTCAGGTGCAAACACGATCACGTTCAAATTTCCGACGTACTGGGATAATTTGGCTTGCTCAAGATGATTGACTTTCGCTCGCTTGCCCCGCCGCCCCAATTCAAGTTCCAGGGGGACAGCACCGGTACTTTTATGTAACCGGCCTTGCAACGTTGCCGTGGTGGTTTGCCACCGAATTAATTCCTTATCGTTAGCGGTGCGGTGACTACGCGTTAACGCCAACACATAAATGGCTTCCAACAGGTTCGTCTTTCCCTGCGCATTTTCACCTAATAGAACATTAACGCCCTGACTAAAATTAATGGTCAAATCCGCGTAGTTCCGAAAATCATGCAAGACTAAGTTTTCTAAGTACATCTAATCAGTCGTTTCTTGATTTGAGCGAATAAAAAATGACCCGTTGTCTTCAACTTCAATCGTATCGCCTGGATAAAGTTTCCGACCCCGCCGATCATCTGGTTCACCATTAACTAACACGGTTGTTTCTTTTAAGAACCACTTCGCCTGACCACCCGATCCAATGATGGCCGTTTCTTTTAAGAGTTGCCCCAACGTCATATATGGGGTTTTAATATCTATTGGCTGTTTCACAATGTCACCTGCCTATCTGATTACAAGCTATTAAACGACTGTCTGGCGTGCTACACACACTCCTAACAGGTTATATTATACTTGTTTTTTGATGAAAATTCAATTTATAACCGCACTCAGAGCCATTTTAAGACGATTTAGGGCTTTTTAATATCGGGATACTAGCCTAGGGGTAAATTTGCTGAAATTCCCTAATTTTGCGGATTTTAATAAAATATCTTGTTTTTTACCTATAAAAATTGGCTAAAGCCAGCATTCATTATCTGAAAGCGAGCGTTTGTAGCGAACGAGTGCAAGGACTGGGGTTCATCAGATGGTGGGATTTTAGTAGGGCAACATCGATAGTTAGCGTGACAATTCACCAGCAGCTAATATAATATGCATAAGTTAAAACTTCAAAAGTTACATCATCGCTATTGCCTATTCATTGCCCCATCTTTAGCTAGTTTTAGCCGTCATAAAAGGCCCGCATTTCACGGTGAAATGCGGGCCTTTTATTTAGAATTGTATATTTATTCAGCTAATTAAAACGTTCGAACTGGTGTAATCAACTGAATAAAGTTTTCGCCTTCTTCAGTTGGCACTAAAGTGAATGGGCGCAATGCCATCGTGAATGAGATTTTGATCATAGCTTGCCCAAACGAACGTAACGCTTCTTTCATGTAGTCTGGGTTAAACGAAATTTCAAGTTCGTCACCTGACAAATCAGTGGGCTGTAGTTGTTCCGTTACTTCCCCGACATCTGGTGAGTTACCGAAAATCGTAATCGTTTTGTCCGTTGGGTTAACGGAGAAGCGAACCACATTATTGCGACTTTCGTGTGATAACAGGGATGCCCGTTCAATTGCTGCTGAAAGTGCGGGTGCTGAAATTTCAACAGTCGTATTAGATTCTTTAGGAATCAGCCGTGACGTGTCGGGATAATTTCCTTCGAGTAAGCGAGAATAGAAGGACGTATTCCCCAGCACAAATAGGACTTGGTTTTCTGATAACCGCATCTGCACGTCAGGATTATTGTCGCCGATCATCCGAGATAATTCTGTCAAACTTTTACCAGGAATGATTACATCATAATTGGCATTATTGGCTTCTGGCAACTTGATCCGGCGTTGACTTAGGCGGTGTGAATCGGTTGCGACCGCTAAGAACTCACCGTTAGCTAAGATAAAATGAACCCCGGTCAGGATTGGCCGACTTTCCTGATTGGAAACAGCAATAACGGTCTGACCAATCAACTCTTTAAGTACATCCCCAGCTAACGTGATGGTATTAGTCGTATCAATTTCAGGTAAGTGTGGGTAGTTTTCAGGGTCTAAGCCGTTGATTGTAAAGGAAGCGGCTCCTGAAGTAATTTGTGTTTGAAAACCCTCGACCACGTTAACAGTCATGGTGTCTTCTGGTAATTTTTTTACGATTTCACTAAAGAAACGGGCAGGTAAAACGATTGAACCGGCATCTTCAACGACTAACGTATTGTTGTCATCACTTGCTGGAATGGTGGTTTCAATAGAAATATCAGCATCACTACCAGTTAAGGTAATAGCGTCAGTATTAACGTCAAGTTTAAGACCAGTCAAAATTGGAATGGTCGTTTTTGAAGAAATGGCCCGTTGGACGTTATTTAATTCTTTGATGAAGGCAGATCGATTGATCGTGAATTTCATAAGTTAATCCCCTCTTTATTCTAGCGACGGGCACTAGATATATATTAATAATAAAAGTTCGTAGTAATAGTAGAGCAGTGGGTACTGTGGAAAACCGAGTAAAGACTCGGCGTTATCAAGTTTTCCACATGTGTATAAGTTGTGGAAAACTTTTTGAGTTATCCTTTTTTATCCACACTAAGATTTGAGCTGGCCTGTCAAATCACCCACGGCTTTTTGTAATTCAGCATCAGTTTTGAGTGCCTTAGTGATTTTATCATGCGCATGGATCACAGTCGTATGGTCCTTACCACCAAACTCGTTACCGATGCGCGGAAGTGAACTTTCAGTCAGTTCGCGTGATAAATACATGGCAATTTGACGTGGAATCACGATTTGTTTATTGCGTTTCTTTCCCTTAAGGTCAGCCATTGTTACATGGAAGTACTTGGCGACTTTTTCCTGAATGACGGGAATCGAAACCTCTGATAGTTTACTGCTAAGGTGCAAACTCTTCAATGCATCCGCCACTAAACTGGTGGTAATCGGTGAATTATTCAGTCGTGAGTATGCCTGCACTCGTGCTAAGGCACCTTCGAGTTCTCGCACGTTTGAGTCGATCTGACCGGCGATATAACTTAACGTATCGTCAGGGATTTCGATCCCTTCAAGATCGGCTTTATTGCGCAAAATAGCAATCCGCGTCTCGAGATCAGGTGGGGTAATATCAACGGATAATCCCCACTTAAACCTAGAAACTAGGCGATCTTGGAGTTGCGGAATTTCGTTCGGTAAGCGATCGGATGTAAGCACGATTTGCTTATCATCTTCATATAAAGCATTAAATGTATGGAAGAACTCTTCTTGGGTTGCTTCCTTATTGGCAAAAAATTGAATGTCGTCGACTAATAACAGGTCAACGTTCCGATATTCTTCGCGGAACGCCTCCTGTTTTTTAGTTTGAATGGCATTAATTAATTCATTCGTAAAAGATTCGCTAGTCACATATTTAATGTTACTAGTCGGATCGGTTTCTAACAATTTGTTACCGATAGCGTGCATTAGGTGGGTTTTTCCCAGACCAACGCCCCCGTAGAAAAACAACGGATTATACATGGTGCCGGGTTCTTCCGACACAACTAACGCAGCGGCATGGGCCATTTGATTGCCTTTACCGATCACGAAAGTATCAAAAGTGTATTTCGGGTTGAGTTTCGTTTCCCGCATAAATGTGGGGGTAGTTGCGGTTGTTGGTTGTTGTCCCGCAACGTTACCGGTAGTCACTTGCGAGTCCTTGTCTCTCGTAAGTTGCTGACGTTCTTCTTCCGTTATCATGACCGGCCGAATCTGCTCGTTAGTCGCTTGCATCGCAATGTCCGTGAACTTTGCGGCCAAGTTTTTCTCCCAATAGTCACGATGAAGTTGTGTTGGGACTTCGATCGTCATTTGGGCTTTATCGAGTTGGAGTGGTTTTGCCGGTTCGACAAACGTTTGAAACGTGATCTTGGACAGATCTTGTTCCATAGAGAACTTAATGAGATTCCATAAGTCATTACGTTCCAGCACGTGGATACCCCTTTTCTTAAAAAACGTAATTCTATTTTAGCATGAACATATAGAGTTTTCCACAAGTGGACAAGTTAAAGTTAAGAGAATTCACAGGCTGGGATTTGAATATACACAGCTTGTCGAAAACTAGGAATTAATTTTATAAAACAGCACTTATCCACAAAAGCGAGTTCAAAACTAAAGCCGCAATAAAAGCGTTTATTGGAGTTATACACACAACAAATACGCCCTGTGGATAACTAAATAACAACCCGTTAATTTGTCGAAAAACTTGTGGGTAAATTGCGAATAACGGAAAGTCACTTTGCTATAATCCACAAATAAATTCGCAATTAAATAATTTTTTGACCTCGAATTACTACGGAGAAATTTAATTTACTGGTTTTCAAACAAATAAAAATATGCTATAGTAGTCAGGAAATGCGTTTAGATGTAAACTGCGTTTTGAAAATAACGACTTAATCGAATTGATTCATGTCATTATGGAGAAGGAGGTGTCATGATGAAGAGAACTTACCAACCAAAGAAGCGCCATCGTCAACGTGTACATGGTTTCCGCAAACGGATGAGCACCAGCAATGGCCGTAAAGTGTTAGCCCGTCGACGCCAACGAGGCAGAAAAGTATTGTCTGCATAGGCCACTGATAATCAGTGGCTTTTTCTTTACAGTCCTAGACCAGGTGTTTAGGGCTGTAAAGTTGTGTAGCAATTCGCTCAAGAGCTTGAGCGCACACATGGAGATGGATTATGCGAAAATCATATCGGGTAAAAAAAGAAACTGAGTTCCAACAAGTTTTTGAGACCCGCAACTCGTATGCCAATCGTCAATTTGTCATTTACGTTTTGGAAAAACCGGGGCAACCCCATTTCCGCGTCGGTATTTCGGTCGGTAAGAAGATCGGGAACGCCGTTGCGCGTAACTGGGTCAAACGCCGGATTCGGCAATCAATCACCGAGCTAAAGCCGCAGCTTAAGCAAGATGCAGACTTTCTCGTCATTGCCCGACCAACCGTTGCTGGTAAGTCGCAAGCCGAAACCAAAGCTTATCTAAGCCATGCGCTAAAGCTAGCGCACCTGCTGGACAATGATTAAAGTGAGGACATTCGTTTGAAAAAGTACAGAAAAATACTGGCAATGCTGGCCGTACTAGCGATCGTACTAGTTTTGAGTGGGTGTAGTAATACCCCAATCACGGATAAGAGCACCGGGTTTTGGGATGGCTTAATCATCTTGAACTTCTCACGGGCGATTATTTGGTTATCAAACTTGTTTGGTCATAGTTATGGTCTCGGGATCATCGTCTTTACGTTGATCATCCGGATCATTATCTTGCCATTGATGATCTTCCAAACCCGCAACATGGTAGCCATGCAAGAAGTCCAACCGCAGATGAAGGCTTTGCAAAAGAAGTATTCGTCACGCGATATGGAAACTCAGCAAAAGCTCCAAGCGGAAATGAAGAAGTTGTATGCCAAGCATGGTGTGCATCCAATGGCCAGCATGTTGCCATTACTAGTTCAGTTGCCTATTTTGATTGCGTTGTACCAAGCAATCTGGCGGACACAAGCCTTGAAGACCGGTTCGTTCTTATGGTTGCAATTAGGTAGCAAGGATCCGTACTACGTTTTGCCAATTCTAGCGGCGATCTTTACGTTTGCTAGTTCCTGGTTAGCGATGAAGTCGCAGCCAGAACAAAACGGGATGACAACGTCAATGACGTATTTGATGCCTGTGATTATTTTGATTACGGCCATTAACGTGCCATCAGCGTTGTCCTTGTACTGGGTGATTTCCAACGCGTTCCAAGTTGGTCAAACCTTGTTATTACAAAACCCATTCAAGATTAATCGCGAACGGGAAGCTAAGAAGCAAGCTGAACGTGATCGTAAGCGAACGCTTGAAAAAGCTAGAAAGCGCGCGATTCGTAATCATAAACGTTAAATACAAGTAGACCTGCCATGTGTGGTGGGTCTTTTTTGCTGGCTCTGTATCATCTTTACCAATCGGTCAATATGATTTGGACTGTGATGGCAGGATGCTAATGTGCGTTTATGTAAGGCCCCTGGACGGTCCGTGATGAGGAAATTGTAATGAACGATCAAATACTGGTAATAGTAATCATCCGGGGATCAAGGTGCCTATAAAAATAATTGTCTGCACCATTTTATCACATGTTTTTAATAGCGTGCCGCGGTTTGAGAGAGCTACTTTGTCAGTCGTAATTAGAACGGGCGATTAAAAACGTAATGACCCGGCGCATGAAAAAGTTCCAAAAAAAGATTTGACAAATTGAAAAATGACCGCTAAGATGTGAATCACATTAAAAAATAATTAGATTAAGCGAACGGCAGTCGAGGAGTCGGTTATCAGTCAGTTACAGCGAGTCGCGGATGATGAAAAGCGATCTGAACTGGTAGCTAAAAGTCGATTACTAGTGAGAAGTTGCGTGAAGCAATTTCCGGGTGTACCCGATAACGTACCAACATATCGTCAATAAATTTGGCCGTATGTAAGTGGTGAGTCTGACTGGCTCGCAAATGAGGTGGTACCGCGTGAAGACGTCCTTTTAAGCATAACAGCTTAGTAGGGCGTCTTTTTGTTTTGCGGGATGCCGGTTGATCTGATTAAAATCAAAACATAATGGAGGGATTAGAGATGCAAGCAAAGTATACATATAGCATTATAGGGGTGGTGAGCGCCTTATTATTAACCGGCTGCTTGGGGGCGGTCTCTAATTCTTCGAAAACGACCAGTACGGCTGATCAAAATAGGACGTTAGGCATCACGATTCCTGGCGAACCGATGACGACTGATCCAACGACTTCGATCGAAACCAACGGCGGTGCCGTAATTACACAGACTGGTGAAGGGATTTACCGCAAAAACGCGAATAATAAGATTGTTGCGGGGGTAGTCGAGAAGAAGGTCAAGCCTACTGAAAACAAGACCCGGTATACGTTTACGATTCGCAAAAATGCACGCTGGCAAAATGGAACCAAGATCACTTCACAAGATTTCGTGACGGCGTTGCGGCGGCAAGCTAATCCAACAACGAAGTCTCAAAACTTGGATGCCATTAGTTACATCAAGAACTTTGATGCCGTTAATAAAGGAAAAATGGCCGTTAATAAATTAGGTGTGACGGCTATTAATAAGCGAACGTTTTCCATCAAGTTGAGCAAGCCGGTGCCTTATATGAATTATGAGTTTACGAGCTTTTACCCACTCAATACGGCGGCAGTCCAGAAATACGGGTTTAAGTTAGGGAGTAACTCAGCGACGACGGTAGCAAACGGTGCCTACGTTATTAAGGGCTGGAAAGGCTCTAATGATAGTTGGTATTACGTTAAGAATAAGTACTACTGGAATGCCAAGAACGTTAAGATCAAGCGCATCAAAGTCACGGTCACTAAGGATGATAATACGGCGCAGAACCTCTTCAACGCCGGAACGGTCCAAGTGACCAACATTTCGGGGCAGTACGTGAAGAATAATGCCAATAATAGTCAAATGACGGTCACTAAAACTGGCCGGAATAATTACATTTATTTCAATAGTAAGAAGTCCGTAACTGCCAATGAGAATTTCCGGCACGCGCTAAGCCTGGTCATTAATCAAAAAACACTAGCAAAAGATGTCTTGCAAGACGGCTCGCAAGCCGCGACGAACATTGTTCCGAAAAACTACGCGAGTGATCCGACTACTGGTGAGGATTTTGTTAAGGAAGTTGGGAACTTATCACCGACTAATATCAAGCAAGCTAAGCAGTATTGGCAGAAGGCCCAAAAGGAACTCGGCAAGCAAAATGTGACTTTGAATTTTCTATGCGACGATACGGATACTGAGAAGAAACTCGCTGAATACGTCCAGGGCGTGGCCGAAAAGTATTTGAAAGGCGTGACGATCAAGATCGTTGCGGTTCCACACGCGACCCACGTATCACGTGATTTTACGGGGAACTTTGACCTCGTCACAGTCGGTTGGGGGCCGGATTATCCGGATGCCCAAAACTTTTTGGATGGGATGCAGAGCTCGAATAGCATCAACTTTACTCAGTGGAAAGATGCGAAGTACGATGCGTTGATGGCCAAGGTATCTAATACGGCGAAATACACGGCCGCGCAACGGTGGACTTATGAAAAGCAAGCTGATCGCCGGTTGATGAAACTCGATGCCGTGATTCCCACTTACCAAGCCTCTTCTGCATTTTTGGTCAGCAAGGATGTTGGTGGCTTGCAATGGGATGAATTTTCTGGAACGTCCAGTCAACTTCAATATGCTTATTGGAAATAAAAACTTGTCATGAAAGGTGGTGAGGCGTGGTGAATAGTCAGTTAGAGAACCAACAATGCAGTGATGAAAATGATGGTCCGTTACCGTTAATGAACGGTGTGCGACCTGCCAAAATGAAAGGAAGTCATTATTATGACCAAAACCAACTATATCAATGCCTCAATCTACAGTTCAGAAAAGCAAACTTTTATCGATAATCAATTCATGACTGTTGACGACGCAACCGGAAAAATCATCGCGGTCGGTACAGGAACCCCGGATACGATTGCTGAACAAACGACAGACATGCAAGGAAAGTATGTTATGCCGGGCATCATGAATGCCCATACACATATTACCAGTATTCCAACTTACTGGTGGCATGACGGCCAGGAAGACCGCCATCCGGAGTCACGTGAGTATAATACCATGTATGCGATTCACAATATGCAAGATATGGTAAACCATGGGGTAACCTATATTCGCAATGTTGGCGCCCAGTATGATATTGACGTTGCGATTTCAAAGATGCAACGAGAAGGAAAGATTGCGGGTCCTCGCGTGATGACATCTGGCCAGGCCTTTTCAATTACGGGTGGTCATGGTGCGGATGGCGGCCACGAAGTCGATGGTGTGGATGCGGTCGTTCAAGGTGTTCGCCAGGCCCTTAAAATGGGCGTCGATAATATCAAGATGATGGTTACCGGTGGGGTACTTCGAAACGGCGAGACCCCAGATGATATTCAGTTTAATTTTGAAGAAGTTCAAGCAGCCGTTGCTGAGGCCCATCATAAAGGCAAGACGGTGGCGGCTCACGCGCAGGGGAATGCCGGGGTAAAAGAGGCGGTTCAAGCCGGCGTCGATACTGTCGAACACGCCTTTGATATTGATGATGAAACAATTGAGATGATGCGGCAACATGGCACTGTGATCGTACCAACGATGAACGCGATGTATGCTATTTATAAATATGGCGAGAAGACCGTTCCAGCATGGGCGCGTGAAAAGGTAATCGTCAACATCAAGAAGCATTTTGCAAGTATCACTAAAGCCGCGGCGGCTGGCATTCCCATCGCGATGGGGACGGATGCTGGAACGCCTTATAATGGCTTTGAGGATGAATCAGCATACGAAATGCAGCTCTATGTCGATAAGGCGGGCATGACTCCCGCACAAGCCATCGATACGGCCACAATCAACTGTGCCCGTGCGATGCATGTTGCGGATGAATACGGGACGATTTCTGCTGGTAAATTTGCAGATTTTATTGCAATGACCGCCAATCCAATCGAAGATATTCGGGTTATTCAGCAAGATAAGGATGTTTTCCAACATGGCATTCAAGTTCATCAAGCGGCTAAAACGGCCGGTGTTGATGAGCAAGTTCCTGTACGGCAGGTCGGGTAGTCCGTCTTATTGAGAATCAGGGCTAAGTGTGGGTAGTCTTGATTCGTCATATGACCAGTTAGTGTACTGACAGGTGGGCTGGTTCTGGCTTGAATTTGATAGTGGTTTGATTTAGTGGCCAATCAGTAGGTCAGATGCCGTGAATTAGTCGGCTAAAAATACTAGCATTATAAACCGATTTTCTAGTCATTACGGACGGGAAAATCGGTTTTATTGAGTTTAGAGCAGCTTTGATACGGCTCGCGAGTGGCAATTAGTAAATACGGCAAAGGGAGGCTGTGGGCCGCGTCTCTGAAACGCGCCATGAACAGGTTGGTTATTGACATAATAAGCACTAGATTTTGCTAGTCTGAGTTTTCAGGGGTAGTAGAACGGCCGAAGTCCTAATCGTTGTAAGGGTTCATTAAGTGTTCATACTCAGGTGTTCGCATGGCGAATGGTAATGCTATAATGAAAGCAGGATTTTTAACGAGGAGGATTCAAGCATGACAGTATTTGAAGGTAATACCGTCGCGGCCGCAATCGCGGCTGGTCTAAAACAACTGCACCGAACACGCGATCAAGTTGAAGTTGAAGTGATCGCTGAAGCAAAAAAAGGATTTCTGGGGCTAGGCAAACACCCCGCCCAAGTACGGCTAACGGTGGTGCCAGCCTCCGCAGCACCTGCAACGACGCCAACTTCCGCTACGGCGACAGCGCAACAGTCAGTAGCTACTGAATCAACGACAGCACCGACCATGCCGCGGCCTACCGTGCGGACACCAAAGTCAACGCCGACCAGACAAGCTAAAACTAGTCAGGCCACGACCAGTGCCGCAAAACCAGCGACTAGCAAGGCGAAAGCAGTGGCTAAACCCGCTTCAATGGCGGTTACCACCGGCCCGGTTATCGCTGATACCGACCAATCTAAACCAGCGACCACTAGTAAGACCAAATCAGTGGCTGCTGACCAGAGCCAGACGCCGCGGACACCCGCAGAAATTGCAGCGCGCCAAGCAGCTAACGAGACCGCGGTGCGGGCGTTGTGTGATTACTTGCTTGCGGTGGTCAAAGAACTAGGTGTCGCGGCGGATCTTGACGTCGGCTTCGGCAACCGCTATGCGACATTGAATTTCGATACAACTAAGCAGGGTTTGCTGATTGGCAAACACGGTCGAACGATCAATGCACTGCAAGATTTGGCGCAAGTTTATATGAATCATCATGGTGCGTCACACGTTAACGTGGTGCTAGATGTGGATGATTATCGGGAGCGCCGGGCTGCGACACTTAAGCGGTTAGCCGAGAGTACGGCTCGAGAAGTGATTGCAACGGGCAAACAAGTTTTCTTGGACCCGATGCCATCGTTTGAACGGAAATTAATTCACGCTGAACTAGCGAATAATCACCATGTAACCACATTCTCAGAAGGCCGCGATCCGCACCGGGCCGTGGTTGTGGCGATTCGCAAATAGTTTATTCAAAGTAACGCAAACAGGCGTTTGACAAACTCCGGGTGAGCTATTATAGTAGGTGTTAATCATTCTTATCTTTTAGATAAAGTAGTCAAAGTGCTTTATCCACGCTTTAAGGTGGCGTGGACTAGGCGCTTTTTTTCTGCATTTTAGGACATATTATTAACTAATTGTAAGTAAATTTGGTATGGTATTAGGCGATGAAACGCTGACAAGAAAGGACATGATGGTATGCCAACGACCACAGAATTTGACACGATCGCGGCAATTTCAACGCCGCCTGGTGAGGGTGGTATTTCAATTATTCGGATTAGTGGGGACCAAACGTTTAACGTGGTGACCCAGATTTTTAAGGGTAAAGATCTCAGTCGAGTGCAATCACACACAATCAACTATGGACATATTGTTGATCCTGATACCCATCAGGAAGTCGACGAAGTCATGGCGACCGTAATGCGCGCGCCTAAAACCTATACGCGTGAAGACGTGGTTGAAATCAACTGTCACGGGGGACTCGTGGCAACTAATGAAATTTTACAATTGATCTTGAGTCACGGTGCGCGAATGGCGGAACCCGGTGAATTTACCAAGCGGGCATTCTTGAATGGTCGGTTGGACTTGTCACAGGCGGAAGCAGTTATGGATCTGATTCGTGCTAAGACGGATAAGTCCATGAAGGTCGCGTTAAACCAATTAGATGGTGATCTATCTAAGCTGATTCGACATTTACGGCAAGATATTTTGGACGTATTAGCCCAAGTAGAGGTCAATATTGATTATCCAGAGTATGACGCGGTTGAAACAATGACCACCAAGATGCTGAAGGAGAAGGCTACCGAGGTCGCCCAAAGCATTAATCAACTGTTAGCGACGGCTAAGCAAGGTAAGGTCTTACGCGAAGGTTTGGCAACGGCGATCATTGGGCGTCCCAATGTCGGTAAATCTAGTCTGCTTAACCACCTTTTGCATGAAGACAAAGCTATTGTGACGGATGTTGCCGGGACGACCCGCGATGTGATTGAAGAATACGTCAATGTTCGTGGAGTGCCATTGAAACTCGTCGATACGGCAGGAATTCGGGACACTGAAGATAAGGTCGAAAAGATTGGGGTCGAGCGAAGTCGCAAAGCAATCGGGGCCGCCGATTTAGTCTTATTAGTGTTGGATAATAGCCAACCGTTGACGGCTGAAGACCGAGAGTTGTTGCAAGAGACTGACCAGTCAAAACGAATCGTTATCTTGAACAAGACTGATCTACCAGCCCGTCTTGATCAAGCTGAATTGGCGCAATTAGTCGATTTGAGTGACGTTTTAAGTATGTCAGTCTTGGAACAAAGTGGCGTCACGCAACTTGAACAACGGATTGCCAAGATGTTCTTCAATGAAGGTATCGAAAGTAGTCAAAATAACGTGATGGTGACCAATGCGCGTCACATCGGTTTGTTGAATCAAGCCAAACAAGCGTTGCAAGATGTTCAAACGGGACTTGCGGCTGGTATGCCAGTTGATTTGGTTCAAATCGATATGACCCGTTGCTGGGAATTCCTCGGTCAAATTACCGGGGATAGCTATGAAGATGAATTATTAGACCAGCTATTTAGTCAGTTCTGTCTGGGTAAGTAGTGGTAGGAGGAAATTGGAATGACAGAAGTAAAGCAGTACCCAGGCCGCGACTATGATGTTATCGTCGTTGGTGCTGGTCATGCCGGTTCTGAAGCAGCATTGGCCGCTGCCCGAATGGGTAACCGGACACTCTTAATGACGATCAACCTAGACATGGTGGCCTTTATGCCATGTAATCCATCGGTTGGTGGTCCGGCTAAAGGAATTGTCGTCCGTGAGATTGATGCTTTGGGCGGTGAAATGGGCCGTAACATTGATAAGACTTACGTTCAGATGCGGATGCTTAATACGGGTAAAGGCCCAGCTGTTCGAGCTTTACGGGCCCAAGCTGATAAGCATGCTTACCATGCGGAAATGAAACACACGATTGAACGGGAACCGAATCTGACGTTACGGCAAGGAATTGTCGATGGCTTAATTGTTGAAGATGGGGTCTGCAAGGGCGTTATCACGAATACGGGAGCGCGCTATAGTGCCAAGAGTGTCGTTTTGACGACTGGGACGGCGGCTCGTGGCAAGATTATCATTGGTGAACTAATGTATTCTTCGGGTCCAAATAATTCGCAACCAGCGATGAAGTTATCTGGTGATCTGGAACGACTTGGATTTAACTTGGAACGGTTTAAGACCGGTACACCACCACGAGTCGATGGTAATACGATCGACTACAGTGTTACGGAAGAACAACCTGGTGATCCTGAACCACATCATTTTAGTTTTGAAACGAAGGATGCTGACTACATTGATCTAAAGCATCAATTATCTTGCTGGTTAACTTATACGAATGAGACGACTCATAAGATCATTCGTGAAAATCTTGATCGAGCACCAATGTTTACAGGCGTGATTGAAGGGGTCGGACCACGGTACTGCCCATCGATCGAAGATAAGATCGTGCGATTCGCTGATAAGAAGCGGCACCAATTATTCTTGGAACCAGAAGGCCGTAATACGGATGAATGGTATGTTCAGGGCCTTTCAACGTCGATGCCGGAAGAAGTTCAACAGCGGATTTTACATTCCATTAAGGGTCTTGAAGATGCTGAAATGATGCGCCCAGGTTATGCCATCGAATACGACGTGGTGGCGCCTTACCAGTTAAAGGCAACCTTGGAAACAAAGTTGGTCAAGAATCTCTATACTGCTGGTCAAACGAATGGGACTTCTGGGTATGAAGAAGCCGCTGGGCAAGGATTAATTGCCGGTATCAACGCTGGTTTGCGAGCCCTTGATCGTGGTCAATTCACTTTGAAGCGTAGTGATGCTTATATTGGAGTCATGATTGATGACTTAGTTACCAAAGGCACCAATGAACCCTATCGGTTACTAACGAGTCGGGCTGAATACCGGTTGATCTTACGGCATGATAATGCTGATTTGCGGTTAACGGATAAGGGCCGCGAGTTAGGATTGATTGATGATGAACGGTATGTGGCATTTGAGGCGAAACGCCAAGCAATCAAGAATGAACTTGACCGTTTAGGCAAAATCAGAATCAAGCCTAATGATGAGGTCAATGCTTTCTTACGTGCTCATAATTCTGGTGAGCTTAAGGATGGTGTGTTGGCGGCAGATTTCTTAAAGCGGCCAGAGGTACAATATGCTGATTTAATGAAATTTATCCCGGCAGCACCCGAACCACTAGAACGGCATGTTATTGAGCAAGTTGAAATTCAGATCAAGTATGCCGGTTATATCCAAAAAGCAGAGGAACGTGTTGATCGGTTGAAGAAGATGGAAGCTAAAAAGATTCCGGATCGGATCGATTATGATGCGATCGACGGATTAGCGACTGAGGCTCATCAGAAGCTAAAGAAGATTCAGCCGACAACGATTGCACAAGCTTCACGGATCAGTGGGGTTAATCCCGCGGATATTGCAATTCTGAGTGTTTATATTCAACAGGGGCGAATCGCTAAAGTTCAATAATCATCAGTAGTAGGTTATGACTGGTGTGTTCAGTTGATATTAACGAATGATGAAAGAAAAAATTAATATTTTTAACGATAAAGCACAATTCCAACTTGGAATTGTGCTTTTTTAGTGAGCTTACTTTTTAATTAGTACACGTTTCATTAAAAAAACAACAACACTTTAATTAATGATGACTAAATTAAATTAAGGTATTATACTTCAGAACTAGTAAACATTGTTTACAGTGTTTACAAAATAAAGGGGGAGTTATTGTTGGTAAGAGTTAGTAAGTTAGTCAGTGGTATTTTAGTGGCAAGTAGTTTATTAGTGAGTTCGGGTGTCATCGCTCAGGCAGATACGCCTGCTGCTCCCAACGCAGATAGTACGGCCAATACGACTGGTACGACTGATATTCAGGCGATGTTTAAAGGAAATAGTAGTCCGGTATCACCAGTTAATCCGGATAATCCCAATAAGCCTGATAATAGCGGTGATAGTGGTAACGGTGCTAAAGCCGGTGGCGGCTTATCGCTGATCTACGTTTCTAATAAATTAGATTTTGGAAGCCATGAGATCGATGTTTTAAATCCAGAAACGTACACTGCCGCAGAAACTGATTCGGATTTATCAGGCTTATGGAACAAAAAAGCAGTCACAGAAGTATCTGATGTCCGAGGAAGTAATGCTGGTTGGACACTGGCCGTTGCCGGGAGTAGTTTGACTGGTACAGACGGTTCTGTAATGAAAGGGGCAACGCTTCAGCTACCAAAAGGTACGGTAACTAATTCTGGTGCAACTAATAATGGCGTGCAGTCCACTGAGGCTCTTAATGTGTTAGATGGTAATTCGGCGACAGTATTATCGGCAGCGAAAGATCATGGTGCTGGTGTAACTGTTGATCAAATTGATCCAAGTAATGTTAAGTTAACGGTGCCGGCAAACACGGCTAAAGCGCAGGGGTACCAAACAACTTTGAACTGGAGTTTGAGTGATACACCAGCAAGTTAGTTAGAATATAACCAAGAGGGGAAGCTAAAGCAGATGGCGATGGCTAACGGTTATTATGGATAAAGTAATCGTTGATGTAATCGCGAGCAGTGGCTTCCCTTTTATTAAATGATAGCTTTAAAAGATGCGTCATAATATGGGGTGTGTTGAGATTGAAAGTGGTTATCCAATTCATAAGACTAATGGGTGTGAGTCTTGGATTTAGTATTTTAATCGGACAGACAGGAGTGTCGGCTAATCGGCAACAATCGGTCCACAACAACAATGTCGGTTTTAGTGTTGCCGCTGAGATACCAAAAAATCAGATTCATAAACCAAATTCTTTTTTTGATTTGAAAATGGCAAGCGGTCAACAGCAGACGTTACGGACAGTCATTTACAATGTCACTAATAAGGATATTAAGGTTCGAACGGCTATTCATACCGCGTATACGAATACTAATGGGACGATTGAATATATTAATCCGGCCAAATCGTACGATCAGTCGTTAAAATACCGAGTCAGTGATTTAGCCACAATTCAGGGTGAGCGGACAATAACGATTCCGGCTGAAGGCTCCAAAACGGTCGCAATCAAGGTGAAGTTACCTAAGCAGCCAGTAAATGGCGTCTTGTTGGGTGGATGGTATTTTAAACGGGTTGATGACAAGGTAACAGGAGTAACGGAGAAAAGTATCAACGTTAAGAATGAGTATTCGTATGTTATTGGGTTGAAATTATCTTCAGGAAAATTGCCAATTCCTAATTTGTGTCTAGGGCCGGTGAAAGCTGGCTTGAACAATTATCATCGAAGCATTATTGTTGCGCTACGTAATCCTGTCGCAAGAATTATTCCGAATTTAAAAATCCGAACGGTGATTATTAATAAGCGGCATCAAAAGGTCATTATTAAGAATACGAAAACGGGTGTCATGATGGCGCCAAACACAGTTTTTAAAGCACCAATGCCATTAGGATCACAACAATTACAACCGGGTGATTATCAGTTACAAATGACGGTTAATAATCAGCGTCATCATTGGCGATTTAAACGAGATTTTCATATTAGTATGACAGCAGCTCAAAAATATAATCATGAGTCAATTGATAATAAGGGGGTTAGTATGTGGATGCTAATTGGAATTGGCGCAATTTCAATGCTAGTACTGGGGTTAGGGTTAGGCGTAATCGTCTGGCTATGGCGGCGACAACGGCGGTCGAAGGATTAGGTTAATTAATGGGGGTAGGATGGTGCAACGGTTTAGCGTGTGTGTAGCAACCATTTTAATCAGTTTAATAATGTTCACAATAACGGGAGTTGCGGCCGTTGGGGGGCGGTCAACAGTCACCGTTAGCTTTTATGCTGGTCAGAGAACTCAGCAACAGATAGATAATCGCAACGTTAAGATTCCTAATGGAACCAGGCCATATCGTGTGGTGACAGAAAAGACGTTGACAAGACCAAAGGGGTATTATCAATTACCACAGACTGATGAGCAGCTCTTAACCTGGTTTTATGCGAGTTTCGGTAGCGTGCTACTGATATTATTGATGGTTATCCGTTGGTTTAATAAAGAAAGCTATTGCTAGGTAAGGAGGGACCGTAGAAGTGAGAAGGTTACTTACTGGCACGTTGGTCGTGGGTGGGCTGTTATTGGTAGTTTGCCTCATGGCTGTTAATGGGCAGGCAAAGGTTGTCGATGAGCCGACCAGTGCGATGCAGGATATTACAACTAATTTCGAACAACGAACAATTGGTCGAGTGCCATGGCCCATTACACACATTGCGGCTAATTATGTGCGAGATGGTCACATGACGCACAAGACTAGTCGAGTGAAAATTACTTTAGGGAAAGGTGTAGTACATTCGCCGAATGGTAAGGGATTATATAATTTATGGGATCTGGTTTTGAATCGCCAAGGCAAAGAGTATGGCGCAACTTTCCTGGCGTATAATATCAATAATCGAGTTTGGCGACCGCATCGAACAGATACTATCAAGACGCATGGAATCAAAGCAGGTCAGCCGGTTTGGATTGGTAATAAGAGCAGTACTAATGCGAGCAGTAATCCCATTCGAACACTGCCTGCTTACATGGTAACGAAGCAGTACTGTCAAATGGTTAGTCAGATTAAATTATCACCACATATTACTGGATTTGAGGCTAATAAGCGCATCATTACCGGGACGGGCACACAAGGTGGTGATCTAATCATGGCTAAATTTGGTAATCAGATCAAAAAAACACGAGTCGATCATGAGGGGCGCTGGCAGATGAAATGCTTTAGCGGTAATGGTCACTTGATGGTAACGGAAACAAATGCGTATGATGATATTCCAGGGCACACTGAAACGGTGATTAATAACGGAACTCCACGAACGGATGCGACGATTAAGCTCAACTTGTTTTTAACTAATGGTCATACCTTTTCAACCGCTAAGGGACGCAAGGTATTAGTGACCAGAATGATCTTGGGGACTGATCAGAATGATTTTGATCGCGATGTTGTTTTAAAAAATAACGCACTAACCATCCACTTTGCCCATGCTGATGGAACGCCCATCG
The DNA here is from genome assembly GCF_049745435.1 of Lactiplantibacillus sp. YT640. Taxonomy (NCBI): domain Bacteria; kingdom Bacillati; phylum Bacillota; class Bacilli; order Lactobacillales; family Lactobacillaceae; genus Lactiplantibacillus; species Lactiplantibacillus sp. YT640. The sequence continues at coordinate 1,505 of NZ_JBMNVY010000002.1, read as the reverse complement.
CTAATTATAAGGCTAATGGTTCGGTGAATGAGCCAGATAAGGCGGGGTATTTTCATCTGAAATTACCCACTGAATCGCTTAAACAAGGGCCTAATGATGTGAAAGTGTGGGTGTCAGATCAACACGGCCAACGATCTAATATTGATACGTTAACAGTTAATGTAAATTCAGGACTCATGTTTGGTCAAATCAATGCTCAAATGCGTTTTCGGAGTAACACGATTCCACAAAGCGAGCGCTTATTATCGCCCACAAATCAGTGGCAAATTGAGGTTCATGATACGCGATCAGTTGCTTCAAAGTGGTATGTGTATGCCACCGCAACTAAAATGAAGTCTGCTCAACACTCATTAATTGGGGATTTGGTCTATATTGATGCTGCTGGTCAAAAACATGTGATGACCAATCAGGAAACGTTGGTAGGCCATGGCACACATACAAATCCTAATCGACAAACTACAAATATTGCAGCAACCTGGCAAGCGCGACAAGGTATTTTTCTCGATGTTCAGCCCGAATTGTATGCAGGATCCTATCATGGAAAGATCAATTGGAGTTTGCAAGATACACCACAATCTTGATGAGTGGAAGAAAGATGTCATCAAGATGTGTTAGTTAGTCATTAAGGAAATTATGAATGACCGTCAAGATTGTTTTGGCGGTCATTTTAGTGTGATATCGTTGCAAGGTTACTTATAAATTTGTAAAAACGATTCACCAATACCAGACAAGCTGAGTTGATTGGACTATAATGATTGGAAGTTATAGCGGGGTAAGGGAGAACGTTTGATGAAAACTTTTAAGAGTATTATGAGCTGGGTACTACCAATTGTAGTGGGGTTACTCGTCGCCATGGTGATCAGGCACTTTATTTTTACGATGGTTCGGGTGGATGGACCGTCAATGGAACCTAACTTAGATGACAATGAGCGCGTCGCCGTGGTCAAGACAGCTAAGATTCAGCACCTCAGTGTCATCGTTTTTAACGCCTATCAAGTTGATCCAGACGCACGCTCCAAGACGGTCAAATATGTCAAACGAGTGATCGGAATGCCCGGTGATACAGTTAAATCTGAAGACGGCCGACTCTATGTCAATGGCAAGCTTGTCCCGCAGAAGTTCATCAGTCAGTATGAGCGGACGCAGGGAACGACAAATTGGGATTTGAGTACGCTGGAGAACCGTTACAGTTGGAATCTGAAAACAACTAAGGTCCCTAAGCATTCGTACTTTGTGTTAGGTGATCATCGGTCAGTGTCAAATGATAGTCGTTACTGGGGATTTGTCCCAGCCAATAAGGTATTGGGCGTGGTCAAAGTGCCATTTTGGGACTCGAATAAAACTAAGCGCCATAATATTAATTCAATTAGTTACTGAATAGCAGCCAGCGCGACTCGTTAGTGAGCGCGCTTTTTTTGTATGACGAATTTACAATTGAAGTGCAACAAATGATCAAAAAGAAGACTCACAGCCTGAGTCCTTGTAAAATATAGTCACCACAACTT
>NZ_JBMNVY010000019.1:0-52695 GCF_049745435.1 Lactiplantibacillus sp. YT640 | reverse complement strand
CACCTTGGAAGCATCATTTATTTAAGTTAGATACATATTATATGTACGAAGGCATTTCATTTACACAAGATTCTTGACACTCCCCTGATTCTCGCTGCATTAATAAAGTCCCCCTCTATATGATTCGGATTACCATAATAATTTCAAATTATAGGTATCTTTATATACACTTTTATTATACACGCTTATGATTGCATTCAAAAAAACATTCATAAACGTTCAAAAAACGCCCATCAACGTAAAAAAGTCCGAGCTTTCACCCGAACTTAACCCCACTTTAATTTACTAATTACCCTAACGTTCCTGTCCAAACGCAAAATAGAGCCACGGTCCAAATGGTTGTACAAAGGCTAATAACAACCAGCCAAGTCGATGTCCTCGGCGAAATGACTTCGCCGTCAAGACATCCGCAACCACAATTGTGGTTGCGGTAATCTCCATGGCGGCAACGGGTAACAACCGTTGCTTTAATTTACGTTTGATCCGTGGTGGCATTTGATTGTGATGACGAAATAGTCCCATATTGACGCCTCCCTTAATTATTACCAACATTATACCTTGTTAATTAAGAAAGCGCTATCTTTATTCATACCCTTGTGGGGCTCGCCCGACAAACTTAGTGTCTGGGATCGTCAATTCATCAATAACCGCTTTCCCATGCAGTAACTGGCGCGTTGTCACACCGACCTGTCCTCGATCGATTGTAATGATTTGGTAACTACTGCCCTCATGAACATAATGATGATGTGGATCATGGCAATCGATCGCATAGGCCGCAGAACCGGCCACCACATTCAGAATATTATCTCCAATCAAATAACTTGAAACAAAGTGAACGTGACCAGAGAATACGCCGCCTAAATTATGTCCCCGAAGCACCGATAACAGCGCCGGCGTATTTTGTAAAATCGCATAGTGCATATTTGTCATCGTCGGCCCATCTAGGGGGTGATGCAAAAATAGAAAAGCCCGCTTTGTCGGTGCCTGTCGTAGATGTTTTCCCAACCATTGTAGCTGTTGTGGTGCCAACCAGCCTGCCTCATAACCGCTAACCTTTGAATCCAAAAAATAAAAGTCGTTGTTGCCAATCCGCATGCGACTCGCGTAGTATGGTCCCGGGTCAGCCGGCAAATACCCTTCGTAAAACGCCGCTCGCCGATCATGGTTTCCAAGGATAACTCGAACATGACAATCAAATTCAGCTTCCATCGTATGGATGATTGCGTGCAGCCGCTGATAATCGTCAGCGCTACCGTCATGAATCAAGTCCCGGTAAAAACAATCAAATCTGGCATGGTTGGTAATCGCCGAATATCATCAATAATATTGGCAAGCTTGCCCCAGGGATCGTACTGCTGACCATGTGCCGGTACTTGGCCGCGGGGGGTTAAATGTAGATCAGAAATCTGAATAACTTGTAAAGGACGCAATTCGATCCTCCCTCTCATACTTTAATCACCAGATGGTTATCTCTAATATAGCGAGCTAACGTAAAGTTTTACCAATCTTCATATAAAGTAACTGTAAAGTTTGTGCTAACCTCTCTTTACGCACCATTGAAAAGTGCCCCCACAGCAACACCTTTCACCAATAGTTCAGCCATCACCCGTATTGCCCTCATTATACTGAAACCACATTATCGGCAGCACGTGCCCAACGGCTTTACTGTAAGTCTTCAGTATATCCGCATCTTATTTCGCCGTCCCCCAGAGCTAGTTGTTCTTGACCTCAGCACTTGGCACATGCCACCCGTGTTTCATACTGAGCTAGCTAGTCTGACGCGTAATCTCATAATTTTTGGTTGACAAGCCCACCTTTTGCCGCCACCATGAAGATAAGCTTTAATAACATCATACGAGTGAGGGATTATTTTGAAAAATATGTTTGTCGGGCCCCATGTGGCCCTTGCTGTTCCCCAGCCAGAAGATTTTGATGAGATCAGTGACTGGTACACTGACGCCGATTTTGTTCGTAAAATGGATACGGCTGCCGCCCGACCACTGACCGGTGAAGAACTCGAACGAACTTACCGTAACCTTGATCGGAATACCGAATACTACTTTCACGTTCATAGTTTAGAAGACGACCACTTATTAGGCTTTGTCACCCTATTCAATATCGAATGGCATAACCAGGTTGCCCAATTAGCCATCGCAATCGGTGATCCCGACGAACGCGGCCATGGTTATGGTACCGAGACACTCAGCTTGATTTTGAACTACGCTTTTAACGAATTGAATCTTTACAAAGTCTGTTTGGACGTCATCGCAACAAACCCCGCCGCTATCGCTGTTTACCAGAATAGTGGTTTTGAATTTGAGGGCACCAATAAGCGTGCTATCAAGCGTGATGGGCAACGAATCGACCTCTATCACATGGGCTTATTTGCGGCTGATTTCCAGCCCCGCGTTACTTTAAACTAATTAATCAGCTCAATTAGTTGCAGCCAATAACTTTTGCAATTATAATAGTCGCAGATTGATAGAAAGTGACCAACTGACTGTCAATCCTTAATATTCTTTAGTTTTTTCGATTATTAGTGCGTTGCTGCCATAATGCAGCTAATAATCACTTTCATTCATAGACTCCCCCAAGTCTGATGAATGGGGTTCATCAAAGCCCCCACTTTGATGTTTCCTACTCCTTGACCACTACATCCGCTGATGTGGTGGCTTTTTTATTGCCGTCTAAAAAAGCCGTCATGGGTATGTAATCCCCACAACGGCCTGCTATTATCTTGTAATAGCCAAAACAAGCGGTTCAACAACTGCCTGTTTCGATTAGATCCAACTGGTACCCAATCTACTCACGAGTAAATTATGTGCCACCAAGATTTAATCTTCTTCCAACTCAACATTGCTGTTCGTTCGACGAGCAATGAGCCATTCCTTGACTTGAATTAAAACCCACGCGATTCCCGCTGTAAAAAGCAACAACATTAGTGTCGAAACAATAATGACGATCACAATCTGAACGCCTTCTGCCTTTAACACGTCTAACTTAGTTACTAACGCGATCCCTGATGGAATGAAAATCAAGCTGATAAATTGGACGAAAAAGTTGCTAACACCCGCCACCTGCTCAAGTTTGACCACTTTAAACGTTAACAGCAAGTATAGTAGAATCATCCCAATCAACGGTGTCGGCATTGGGAATGCGGGCCAAATCTTATTGACTAAATTAGCGATTAAACTACTAGCTAATAAAATCAAACCATAAATCACAATTTGTGTAATAAACGCGCCTTTTTTCATCGAATCCCTCCCGGACCATCTAACCTAAACCAATCAACTGCGCAAACCCTGGAACCATAAAATTAACAAGAATACCGGCAATCACAAAGGCGATTGCACCAGTTGCGCCCGCAGCCTCGCTCACTTCAATCGCTTTAGTGGCACCAACCGCATTACCGGCAATTCCGAATCCTAACCCGGCACCGAGCGGATTCTTGTGCAATTTGAACCAGCGAATAAAATGGTCGCCTAACGCGTAAATCAAAACTGAATTCAGAATGACTGCGAACGCCGCAATGGCTTGATCGCCACCCACCGACTCAGCCACCGGTAAAGCAATTGCTGTCGTTGCTGCTTGTACTAACATGGCACCTAACGCTGCATCCGTCAGACCGAGCAACCGTGAAATCCCATAGATACCAAATAATGACAGCCCTAACCCAATCGCTAACGCAATCACAATGACATCCCAATGTTTCTTAAAGATATCATTACGCTTATATAGTGGCACCGCAAACGAGACGGTGGCGGGCGCCACAAACCAGAATAACCAGTCGCCACCAACCTGGTACGCTTCATAAACTTTTTGCACGGGTGCCTTTAGAATCGACGCAATCAATACCAATAAACCAATCCCGAGCAGCATTCCAAAAAATAACGGTTGGAATAACACAAAGCGATTTGTTTTGTGATATAAATACTCGCCAATCCCATACACCAAGATCGACAGTCCGATCCCGAAAAACGGATTATTGAGAAGATAGCTCACATAAGTTCCTACTTTCTTTTAGTGAAAAGAGTGACAAAAAAGGTGCCCCATCCGGGTCTAGTCATCATTAAATGGTGGTTAGGCTCAGAACAGTGCACCAACACGGTTCTCATTTATCATTAATTAATTATAACACATCAAAGTAATTTTTAATAGTAGGTTAGTTCGTCAAATTTAATCAACTGTATAAAACATCAACGCGTAAGCGCCAACACCGGTGTGCGTCGCAATAATTGGACTAGTGCGCGCAACCAGTGGTGTTACCTGTGGAACAACTTGTTGGAGAAGCTTTTCTGGCGCTTCCGCAACGCTCGGTTCGCCGACGTAAGAAATTCCAGCCGCTTCGACTCGAGTCGCATCCGCTAATTGGTCTAGAATTTGTTCCTGCGCTTTGATTAGCGCCTTTTTCCCGCGACCCCGCGTATAAAGTTTTAATTTTCCGGCTTCTAATTCAAAGACAAATTTTAATTTAATCAAATTCGTGACCATGCCAGCCAACTTAGGGACGCGCCCACCTTTGACCAAATTGTCGAGCGTATCCACGAACAAGTAGGTCTTAGTATGCTGCCGAATGACGGTTATCTTCGCCAAAATTGTGGCCATATCCGTACCGGCGTGAGCCATCCGTGCTGCTGTAAGCACTTGAAAGGCCATCCCACGGTCAGCCGCCTGGGTATCAATAACTGTCACATCGCCACTAGCAAGTTTGGCAGCTTGGCGAGCAGCATTGACCGTCCCACTCAATGTCTCCGTCAAATGTAGTGATAATACTTGGCTACCATCCGCTGTCAATTCATCGTAGCAACTGACGAAATCACCAATTGGCGGCTGGCTAGTCGTTGGCAAGACTGGGCTGACTGCCATCTGTTGGTCAAATTCCGCGGTACTAACTGCCGTATCTGCAATCAAGTCGCCACCGAACCCCACGAGTAACGGAACCACTTTAATATTATACTGTGCAATCTCGGCCGTCGTTAATTGGACCGACGAATCGGTGACGATTTTAATTGTCATATTTGGAAAACACCTTTCGATTAATTTGTGCTTCATTATAGCACCTCAGAGTCTAGGACCAATAAAAACTGCGTCACACCAGCATTTAGCCACTCATATTGATTTATGACGGTCATCATTTCGTTATAAACTTTGTAAAAATCGTCATATTTTTTCGTTCCATGACCTAACTTTTTCGTCTGAAAATCATGCTTTTAAACTTTTCGCGTCACACTTTCTTCACGCGTCGCCGCTATACTATGTTTATAGTCATTAAGGAAATCCCAATCCTTAACGACCCCCTAACTTTAATGATTACTTCCCCAAGTAATGATGTGTGTGTACTTAATTACATTTTACCGATTTACTTCCCTTTTCCTCCGTATTTCCCCGATACGGAGGTTTTTTATTGCCTTCAAGCAGTTGTGGCTCACGCGTGAACACCGTATTAACCATAATCATTGCCAATCCAATTTCCACCATAAAAAACGCGCCAAGGCGAGAAACAAACTTCTCAACCTTACCGCGTATCGTGGTCCTAGTACTTATTTCATCTTATCGAGATCTTCTGGTGCAATAAAAAAACTGACCTGTCCCGTTTCTAAATCAACATGCGTCTTCACTTCAACACCTTTAGGAAAAATCCAGCCTTTCCCAGTATCTAACTTTAACGGCATTTCCCCATACGTTTTGGTTCGATACGTCTTTTCCATCAGAAAACTCCTTCGCTCTTTGCCAATTACGATTAACTGGGCTAATTATATAATCTGACGTCGTTTCTCGATAGTAAAGACACTTTCCAATGGCTTTCTTCAGTAGGAATGTCACGCTAAATCTGATAGAATCGGATTAACATTAAACCACTTAGGAGGGGTCGACCTTGTTCTATTCGTTTTTTGATCCGACTTACCTATTAGTCATCATTGGACTGATTATCTCAATGGCCGCATCGGGTTACGTTAATCGGACATTCCGGCATTATGATGCCTATCGTAGTCAATCTGGCACAACCGGCACCGATGCAGCTCGCTTTATTTTAAGCCAATCTGGTATCAATGATGTTGGTGTCCAAAAGATAAGCGGGGATCTGACCGACAATTACAACGGTCAAACTAAGATTCTCAGCCTATCAGAAGCCACAGCAGATTCAACCTCTGTGGCCGCCATCGGAGTTGCGGCCCACGAATGCGGACACGCAGTTCAAGATCACGTTAACTATTGGCCAATGCGCTTGCGGACCGCCCTCGTGCCCATCACGAACATCGGTTCAAGCTTATCATTACCACTAATCATTATCGGCGTTTTATTGAGTTACAACCAAACACTGATTCACATTGGGATTTTACTCTTCTCACTGGCGTTATTGTTCCAACTTGTCACGCTTCCAGTTGAATTCAACGCCTCAAGACGCGCCCTCCAGATTTTATCTGATGGGCAAGTTTTGACTCGCGACGAAGTTCCCATGGTGCGTAAAGTGCTTGTCGCGGCGGCTTTAACCTATGTTGCTGCAGCCCTGTCAACATTCTTACAATTACTACGACTAATTATTCTATTCGGTGGTAATCGTGACGATAACTAATCGCGCCAAATGGCAGTGCCCACAGCCAGTCACCAAAATCTGCTTGGTCACTATCAACTTAGCGTCGCCGCAAACTTGTTATTACTAGCATTGATTGCGAATCAAAATAGTCACTTCAAAGGACAACTTTTGAAGTGACTATTTTCTTTGGCCCCAAACAGTCGATCATCGCACCTCGCCAAGGCATTCCGTAAGAACGTTGATGATTCTTCACACTTCTTAATAAAGCCTTTCCCTTTTTTTCATGACATTCGCCATGTTCAGTCACAAATTCTTCACACAACCTCGGTATGATTACATCATAGCAATTGAGGTTAACTCAATCAGCTATAACACAACCTAAAATTTTTCATTTACTCCTCCAAAGTAATGAAATTCATAGTAACATGTGATTCCCCGTCACATGTTTACCCTACTCCTTTTTCCACCGTATTCCCCGATACGGTGGTTTTTTTGTTTTCTCGTCCGCTCTATTCGCACCTACCGACTACTTTAATACGTCATAGTAATCATATTTGTTGTACTTTTTACATTATTAAACCAAAATATAACTAATGATTAACCATGCTTTTTAGTTATTCATCTGTTAAGGGGGAGATTTACTGATGAAGCAAGTATCGATTATTGGCGCTGGTATTGGTGGCTTAACCGCTGCAGTACGGCTTCAAAAATTAGGTTATAATGTTACGATTTATGAGCAAAACGCGCAACCGGGTGGCAAAATGAACCAGATTGTTAGCCAAGGATTTACATTTGACGTGGGGCCGACGATCGTCATGATGAAAGACATCTACGAAGAAGTCTTTCGCTTTTGCGGGGTCGATCCGCACAACTATTTACCATTCGAAGAAGTTCAACCTTTGATGCACCTTGTCTTTGGTGATCAATCTAGTCTAGATTTGTCACGCGATCTCCCAACATTAATTGCCGAGATTAACCGCATTGCGCCTGATGACGTCAATGGTATGTTAAATTTTTTAGCGGATATTTATCACCGGTATACCATCGCGAAGCCTAATTTTTTAGAACGATCATTCCGTAACTGGCGTGACTTTTATAACCTACCCGCTCTGTATGCAGGACTACAGCTACGCACCTTTAACAATGCCTACAAAAACATTGCAAAATTTATCAAGAATGAGAATCTACGTAATTCATTAGCCTTTCAGACACTGTATATTGGGATTTCTCCCTACCAGGGCCCGTCGCTATACAACATTATTCCAATGATTGAGCTCTTCTATGGGGTCTATTTTTTAAAGGGTGGTATGTACACAGTTGTCAATAGTCTCGTTAAGTTATTCAAAGAACAAGGTGGTACGTTAAAGCTTGCCACACCAGTTCAAGAAATTATCATCAAAGATAAAGTTGCTGTTGGCATTCGTGTCAATAATCATCCGATCCACAGTGACTATGTCCTATGTAATGCTGATTTTCCAACCGCCATGACAACACTGATTCCAAATGAGCAAGATCGTGGTCAGTACACAGATCAAAAAATTGCCAAAATGGATTATTCATGCTCATGTCTCGTCTTGTATTTAGGACTAGACAAAAAATACCCAACCGAAGCATTACACACGATCCACTTTGCACAAGATTTCAGCAAAAACGTCGCCGATCTATTTGACAACGGCAAGTTACCAGAAGATCCCTCGTATTATGTCTATGTTCCATCAAAGATGGATCCAAGTTTAGCTCCCGAAAACAGTGAGGCACTCTATGTTTTAGTACCAGTTCCTGAGCTCTCAAAGTTTAATGACTGGTCACCAACAACACTGAAGAACTATCGTCAACTAATCATTAACAAACTAAGACAAACGGCTACCTTCAGCGATATTGAACAGCATATCGTTGTCGAAAAGCAGTTTACACCGGTTGACTTCAAAGAACAGTTTGGCGCCTATAACGGAGCCACTTTCGGCTTACGACCGACGTTAAAACAAAGTAATTATTATCGTCCCCATAACAAGTTCGACTATGCCGACCATCTTTATTTTTGTGGTAGTAGCACCCACCCTGGGGCCGGTGTTCCCATTGTTATGCAAAGTGCTAAATTAGCCGTTGAGGAGTTGATTAAAGATGACCAAACTAATGCCTAAATTCGAACAACATCGCACTGACTTTGCATACTGTCAAACAATTACTAAAAGGTCTTCTAGCGCATTCTACACCGCCTTCTCGCAATTACCACTAGAACGCGCTTGGAGTATTTACGCCGTTTATGCTTTTTGTCGAACAGCCGACGACCTCGTTGATGTTGACCATGATATTGATGGTCTAATGGCATTGCGCCAATCATTGACCACCTTTGCCAATGGTCATGTCCCAGACCACCCAATGTGGCGCGCACTGGCCGTCGTTTTTGAGACTTATGATATGAATCTTGACGTCTTTTTCGATATGCTCACTGGTCAAGAACAAGACGCGACTTTTAAACAACCTCAAACTCAGCAAGCACTTGAAGACTATTGCTATTACGTCGCCGGATCGGTTGGTCTGATGATTTTGCCAATGCTAGCAACTAACCCGCAATCACTTGTCAAACCAGCCGTAGAATTAGGCATCGCCATGCAACTCACCAATATTTTAAGAGATGTTGGTGAAGACTACCAACGTGGCCGAATCTACCTGCCATCAAAACTATTGGCACACTATCAGCTCAATCCAACTGACTTGCATGGCCCCATCCCATCTGCCAATTTTATTCGGCTTTGGGAACATGAAGCACAGATTGCCATGAACAAGTACGAGGCTGCATTAACCATGATGCCACAAATTGATCCCGTCGCCCGGCCATCGCTATTAGCCGCCACTTTGCTTTATCGTGAATTATTGCTAATCGCACGTGAACAACACTACCCAATTTTAAGTCAGCGCGTCTTTTTGACAGCTGAACGTAAAACACAGGTCCTTAATCAAGTTAGCGCCAAAATGCATGAACTAGCCCTTAAGGAGGCTTAATGCCACTTGAATCGGTATCATACTTGGCACGACGAAATCTGTCCATACCGGAATATTGACCACCCACAAATAATTTTTAGTTTTTTCACCAGTCAAGTAAGCGATTTAGTTACCTTTTAACAATCAAACTACTATACTAAACATATAGTGACTGGACATCTCCTTCAGCCACTTGAACCTTTTTCATTTACTCCTCCAAAGTTAATGAAAAACAGGCTCGCTGGGGATGCCACCTAGCGACCAATGCAATTTATAGGTCATCGCCCGCCGCGATGGCCTTTTATATTACTAGAATAATATAGTTACATCTCACTTCTAATCGGCGTATCATATTATTGAGAGATTAGAGGAGTGATATTTAATGAAAAAAACACGCGCCGTAGCCGGAATTAGTGCTCCTGTGGCAATTTTTTCGGCCGCCCTATTCGCGAGTGAGAAGCTCTACGATTTTGCTTTCAAGCGTGTTGATTACGTGCCCGAAACTTCGGCAGATAAACAAAAATACGCCGATGCCTACTACGCTTATGTCGATTGGCTACACCGACAGCCCGTTCAACAGTGGCAACTGAACGCTAATGACGAGGCCAATCACCTTGTCGCACAGTACGTTCCTGCTAAAACAACCAGCAACCGAACCGTTATTGTTTCCCATGGCTACAAAGGTGATGGTGAAACGATGGCAAATTACGCTTATATGTTCCATCAAATGGGCTACAACGTCCTCTTGCCCGACGATCGCGGCCATGGGCAAAGTGCCGGCAAGTACATTAGCTTTGGGTGGCAGGATCGCCGCGACTATTTAGGCTGGATCGATAAAGTCGTCCGTATCAATGGTCGTCACACGGATATCATCCTTTTTGGTGTCAGCATGGGTGGTGCGACCGTTGAAATGATGAGCGGCGAAGACCTTCCATCACAAGTTAAGGCCATCATTGCCGATTGTGGTTATTCGAGTATCGAGGAAGAACTCGCTTACTTATTAAAGCGACAGTTTCACTTACCAAAGTATCCGTTTGTGCCCATCGTTAGTTTTATTAACCGCCACCGTATGGGCTATTATTTAAGCGACGTCAGTTCTGTCGAACAGCTCAAACATAACCATCTACCGATCTTCTTTATTCACGGTGACAAGGATGTCTACGTCCCAAGTTGGATGCTCAAAGAAAATTATCAGGCCGCTAAGGGCCCCAAGCAGATGTGGCAGGTTCCCAACGCCACTCACGCCGAGAGTTTTTGGATCGATCCTGCCGAGTATCAACGACATGTTACAGCCTTTTTGAATCACTATGTTCCTGATAAATAAAATTCAGTCGAAAAACCGTATGCGCTATTCACTGCACATACGGTTTTTTTGACCGCTTAAGTTGTTTTATGACTGGCTAATGATTCGGGCTAAGCGGTCCGCCATCCGTTCCAGATTGGCTGGTCCCTGCGCCATGGCTTGATCTAAGGTCATGACTTGATCGACAATCGGTAAAACAGCCGTGACCCCCTGTTTGGCAAATGTTTCATTTGCACCTTTTTGCCGACCAACTAATAAATAGCAAGGCTTGCCGGCCGCTTGGGCTAACTGACTGAGCTGAATTGGTACCTTGCCCATAAAACTCTGATCGTCGACTTGGCCTTCACCAGAGATAACTAGATCCGCTTGGGCCACTTTCGTTTTAAGATTGCTCATTTCAGCTAACAATTGAAAACCAGAGCGAACGCGGGCGTGTAAAAAGTAACGTAATGCAAACCCAATACCACCGGCAGCCCCATCGCCTTCGTGGGCACTCACCGCACCAGCTGCGACCGTCATATAGTGAGCTAAAGCGGCATCGTGAACCTGAATTTGAGCAACCGGTAATCCTTTTTGTGGGCCAAAAATCTTAGCTGCGCCGTTCGGTCCCGTTAGCGGATTCGTCACATCCGCTGCACTAATGAACGAGACTTCAGCTAATTGTGGCAACACATGTCGATCGTCAATCTTAGTGACCCGACTTAAATCAGCGCCAGTCATGGCTAACTCTTGACCATCGGCAGCCCAAAAACGATAACCGAGCGCACGTAGGATTCCGGCACCACCGTCGACCGTTCCGCTACCGCCTAAGCCCAGAATAATCTGCCGGGCGCCACGCTCAATCGCATCTTTAATCAGTAGCCCGGTCCCATAGGTATTCGTTGCTAACGGCGTCAAGGTCGTCGTGACAAACTGGATTCCGGATGCAGCCGCAACCTCAATCACTGCCATTTTTTCAGTGGCAAAGTAGCCATACGTTGCAGTCACTGGCCGTTGCGCCAGATCCACCGTTGATGCCGTAATAGCTTGTCCACCAGCATGGTTAGCCAGCCACGCCGCCACCGTTCCTTCACCACCATCGGCAATCGCAACTTGAGTAGCGGTGATTCCGTGAGCCGAAAATCGTTTAGCCACTATTCGGTTGGCCTGAATGCTCGTGATGGAATTTTTAAATGAATCAATTGCGATCAAAGCGTGCATATTAACGTCTCCCTATTGACATAATTACTTTCAGTATAATCATTACAGCGGGCGCGAGCAATTCATATCAGTTGTCAGGTTTCTTAAAACTCGTTAAGCTTAAGTTACCAAAATTTTAATGGAGGCTGATAAATCATGACAAACAAATACGATTACGATGTGTTATACATTGGTGCGGGTCACGCCACGTTTGATGGCGCCGCACCACTCGCCAAGACTGGTGTTCGCGTCGGTGTGATTGAGAGTGGTCTGATTGGGGGCACCTGCCCTAATCGTGGTTGTAACGCCAAAATCACTCTTGATGAACCTGTCAAATTAACGCGGGAAGCAGCACGCCTCAATGATATTTTGAGCAGTGCACCAACCATTAATTGGACGGCCAACGTGGCCCATAAACAAGAGATTATTGATCCCTTACCAGCAGGCCTGACAGCTCGTTTGGAAGATGGTGGCGCAACGATCATTCATGGTCATGCCACGTTCAAGGACGCTCACACCGTTGTCGTTGATGATCAGCAAACCATTACCGCTGAAAAAATCGTTATTGCGACTGGTTTAAAGCCCCATCGTTTAGATATTCCGGGGACCAAGCTCGCCCACGATAGTAGTGATTTTATGAACCTTAAACGGTTACCACAAAGTATCGTCATCATTGGCGCAGGCTATATTGGTATGGAATTTGCCACCATCGCTAACGCGGCCGGTGCCCAAGTGACAGTCATGTTACATGGCGACCAGGCCCTCCGTGATTTTTACCAACCATTCGTTGCACAAGTGGTTGACGACTTAACTGAACGTGGGGTAACCTTCATCAAAAATGCCAACGTGCAAGCATTTACCAAACAGGATGACCAGTTCCAAGTTAGTTATGGCGACCACCAGCAATTAACGACCGACTGGATCCTAGATGCGACTGGTCGAATTCCAAACTTAGATGGCTTAGGCTTAGACCGGATTGGCGTCAAATATGACCGCCACGGCATTTATGTCAACGACCACTTGCAAACCAACGTTCCTAACATCTATGCAGCCGGTGATGTCCTTGCCAATGACTTGCCAAAGGTCACACCTGCAGCCTACTTTGAGTCCAAATACTTGATGCGTTTGTTCTCTGGTCAAACCAGTGCTCCCATTGACTATCCGGTAATTCCATCGGTCGTCTTTACTTCACCACGAATTGCGCAAGCCGGCATGAAAATACCGGCTGCTGAAAAGGCCGGCTTAACCGTTAGTGATAACGATTTAGCAGATTACTGGTATTATCAAGTCTCCAAGGAACCGATTGCCGCTAGTAAACAGGTCCATGACCAAGACGGCCATCTCGTTGGCGTGACTGAAATCAGTGATCAAGCTGAAGATGCCGTCAACGCACTACTGCCAGCTATCGAATATCAATTAGACCGCGAACAAATCGACCGTTTGATTGGTATTTTCCCAACCATCGGCTACGCAGCTTGGCACCGGGCTTAAAACAGAAAACACTGCTGCGACCGCCGCTTGATTAATCCCTTATTAATAACCAGAGCCGCCAATGACCCCCACTCATTGGCGGCTCTGGTTATGTTCGTTCCATTACTTTAGAAACCAACTCGGGCCTGCACATCAAGCATACTGACCATGCTATAATTGCGCCTATCTCAACGATTGAAAGGTTGGTCCTAACAATGGATGTGGATGCTCAAAAATTATTTACCTTAGTAGATGCTGCTTATAATCAGCCGATTACCAATCAACCATCCGATTCCTACCGCCAAGCGCTACTGGCAGCTGCAATCGACCTGAATAACAACGTTTCGCCACAGCAAGTAACCATCCAGCTATATCAAGCCTATTATCGTAACTATATGGTCCCAACGACTCTACCACGCCAGCATCGTGACCTCTACCAATACGTTCACACCCAATTACAGCGCCTCACGCGCAAAGAACAGCGTCATATGGCACTTGGGTATGGTCTGATTGCGACGCACCTAACATTTGGTCCCTTGAACTGAAATCAAGGTACTTACACGCATTGCGCTAGTTATCGTTTAGTATGAAGCATGATTAAACCGTGCCATTATCAAGCTCAAAAATAGCCATTAATCGTCCCCAGCCCCGGAGGTCGAAATAGGACGCGCATCGGCTGACGAATAAACAGCCCATCTTTTTAGCACGTTTTAATCATAATAAAAGCCCCAGCGATTACTCATCGCTGGGGCTTCATCGTTTTTAAATTAATCGTCTAATCCCAATCGTTTGAAAATATCATCAACGTGGCGAAGATGGTAATGATAGTCAAACGCATCATCAATCGCAGCCTGGTCCAAATGTTCACGAATCTCGGCGTTACCTTCAATAAGTGGCTTGAATTGTAACTGTTCATCCCATGACTTAGCCGTCAGTGGTTGAACGAGGTCATAAGCACTTTCACGAGACATCCCCGTATCAATCAACTTGAGCAAGACACGTTGACTGTAGATCAACCCGTAAGTCGCATCCATGTTTTGCTTCATCCGTTCTGGGAACACCGTCAGCGTCTTAATAATCTTATTGATTCGAGTTAAGATATAATCCACTAAAATCGTGGTATCTGGTAAGATGATCCGCTCCGCAGAAGAGTGGGAAATATCCCGTTCATGCCACAACGGCACATCTTCATAGGCGGTCATCATGTGGCCGCGAATAACCCGTGCCAACCCCGTCACGTTCTCAGAACCGATGGGATTACGCTTGTGGGGCATTGCTGATGAGCCTTTCTGACCTTTATTAAAGAATTCTTCAACTTCATGAGTTTCAGATTTTTGCAAACCACGAATTTCGGTTGCAAACACTTCAACGCTTGTTGCAATCAAGGCCAAACTAGCAATGTATTCGGCATGTAAGTCCCGTGGTAAAACTTGCGTCGAAATTTCTTGTGCGCGCAATCCAAGTTGTTTGCAGACAAATTCTTCAACAAATGGTGGAATGTTCGCAAAAGTCCCAACGGCTCCACTGATTTTACCCGCTTCAACGCCCGCGGCCGCGTGTTCAAAACGCTCGATATCCCGATTAATTTCAGAATACCACCGGGCAATCTTCAATCCAAACGTGGTTGGTTCAGCGTGGACGCCGTGTGTCCGCCCCATTTCAACCGTATATTTATATTTTTTCGCTTGTTGTGCTAGTGTCGCCCGTAAATCTTGTAAGTCTTGGCGAATAATCGCGTTAGCCTGCTTCAACCGGTAACCTTGCGCCGTGTCGACAACGTCAGTACTGGTCAGCCCATAGTGAACCCACTTACGTTCTGCACCCAACGACTCGGAAACATCGCGCGTAAAAGCAACCACATCATGATGCGTTACGGCTTCAATCTCCGCGATCCGGTCAACATCAAACTTGGCATTCTCTCGAATTTTAGCAACATCACTTGCTGGAATCTTCCCTAATTCAGCCCAGGCCTCGTCGGCAGCAATCTCTACCTCCAACCATGCTTGGTACTGATTTTCTAACGACCATACTTTGCCCATCGCGGGACGCGTATAACGATCAATCATTGCTAATCCTCATTTCTTTTTAGGTATTCACTAACAAAACACGAACATTATTATAGCATACCCCTCGAGTAATTAATAGAGACGAACAATGAAAAAATACTGTTATTTTTCACTTCGTTTCCATATTAAGGACTTGTTTTCGAACTAATTCGCCTTAATTATGAACGATTATTTGTGCTCAAAACAAGAACATTCGGTTTTTGGGTTGCGTTTTGACGTTAAAGTTGCTATACTCTTTCCTGTTGGAGTGGTGAACGTTTAACTACTCTTTAGGATTAATTATTCATAATTAAACTATTTAATGAGGTGGAAGAATATGGCATCAGTCGTAGTAGTAGGTAGCCAGTGGGGCGATGAAGGTAAAGGAAAGATCACGGACTTTTTGAGTCAGGAAGCAGATGTGGTATCACGTTACCAAGGCGGCGATAACGCCGGCCACACCATCGTATTTAATGGGCAAACTTTCAAATTACGGCTGATTCCATCAGGGATTTTCTTCCATGATAAGTTAGCTGTCATTGGGAACGGCGTGGTCTTAAATCCCAAGTCATTAGTTGAAGAATTACAATACTTGCGGGACAAGGGCGTTAATCCTGACAACCTTAGAATCTCTAACCGTGCACACGTCATCTTGCCTTACCACATCACATTAGATGGCGCTCAAGAAAAAGCTAAAGCCGGTGGCAAGATTGGGACGACTAATAAGGGAATCGGCCCAGCCTACATGGATAAGGCTGAACGAATTGGGATTCGCGTAGCCGACCTGCTTGATAAGGACACCTTTGCGGCGTTACTCAAGCGCAACTTAGCTGAAAAGAACCAAATTATTACCAAGCTTTATGACTTAGAACCACTGAAATTTGAAGATATTTTTGATGACTATTACGCTTATGGTCAAACTTTGAAACCATTCGTCACCGATACTTCCGTTGTCATTAATGATGCGTTAGATAACGGTCAACGCGTCCTATTTGAAGGTGCTCAGGGAGTCATGCTGGATATTGATCAAGGGACTTACCCTTACGTTACTTCATCTAACCCAGTTGCCGGTGGTGTTACTATTGGGAGCGGTGTTGGCCCATCTAAGATCGATAACTGTGTTGGGGTCTTAAAAGCCTACACTTCCCGCGTCGGTGACGGCCCATTCCCAACTGAACTCTTTGACGAAGTCGGTGATTTCATTCGTGAAACGGCCCATGAATATGGGACCGTTACTAAACGTCCTCGGCGGATTGGTTGGTTCGATAGCGTTGTATTACGGCATGCTAAACGAGTTTCTGGGTTTACTCATCTTAGTTTAAACTGCTTAGACGTCTTGACGGGCTTAAAGACCATCAAGGTATGTACCGCTTACGACTTAAACGGCGAAACCATCTATCACTACCCTGCTAGTCTGAAGGAATTAGAAGCTTGCAAACCTATCTATGAAGAAGTTCCTGGCTGGGACGAAGACATTACTGGCGTTAAAACCTTTGAGGAACTGCCAACTAATGCACAGAACTACTTGCGTAAATTAGAAGAACTCGTCGGCGTTAAAATTGCCACCTTCTCTGTTGGTCCCGATCGCGAACAAACTAACGTTATCGATCACAACATTTGGGGCTAATTGAACGCGACACCGTGAATTAACTTAAAGGAGTTTTGCATCATGGGCATGGAGATTTTTGATTACGAAGATATTCAACTAATTCCGAACAAGTGTGTCATTAATAGTCGTTCGGAAGCCGATACGACCGTAGAATTGGGTGGCCGTCGTTTTAAGATTCCAGTGGTGCCTGCCAATATGGCAACCGTCATCAACGACGAGATTGCCAAGTGGCTCGCCACTAACGACTACTTCTACATTATGCATCGCTTCGCCCCCGAGACCCGCCGTGCTTTTATTGAAACGATGCATGCCGCGCAACTGTACGCATCTATTTCGGTCGGTGTTAAGTCCAGCGAGTATGACTTTATCGACGACCTGGCTGCTAATCAAATCGTGCCAGAATATATCACGATTGATATCGCACATGGTCATGCTGACAGTGTCATTGCAATGATCAAACACATCAAAGACGTCCTTCCGGATAGTTTTGTAATTGCCGGAAATGTGGCCACACCAGCCGCCGTTCGCGACCTTGAAAATGCTGGTGCCGATGCAACTAAGGTTGGCGTTGGCCCGGGTAAGGCCTGCATTACTAAAGTCAAAACGGGCTTTGGTACTGGCGGCTGGCAATTAGCTGCTGTCCGGTGGTGTGCCAAGGCCGCTCGCAAACCAATCATCGCAGACGGTGGTGTCCGGACCAATGGTGACATCGCCAAGTCGATTCGGTTCGGCGCTACGATGGTCATGATTGGCTCAATGTTGGCCGGACACCAAGAATCACCCGGCAACATTTTAAAAATCGATGGTAAGACTTATAAGCAATACTACGGTTCCGCCAGTGAAACTCAAAAAGGCGAACATAAAAACGTTGAGGGTAAACAAATGCTGGTTCCTTACCGGGGCCGCTTAGTCGACACCTTAAACGAGATGCAAGAAGACTTACAATCATCCATCTCATATGCCGGTGGCCGGGATTTAAAGGCCATTACTAAGTGCGACTATGTGGTAGTTAAAAATTCGATTTACAACGGGGACTAATTAAAGAAGGACACAAGCCAAACTGGTTTGTGTCCTTCTTTTACGTTCACTTGCTAGATTTTAGTTCGAAGTACCTGTGACCAGCTTCGGCCTTACGTCATAGACAGTTGTTGACGGTAGGTGACCAGCTCCGATTGATTGGCATAGATAAAATGTCCCGGAACTAGTTCAACGAATTGAGCTGGATCAGTCGTATAATCGTGAACTGACTCGTGATAAGTCACGAGTTGCTTTTGCCGTGCCAACTGTGGATCAGGTATTGGAATGGCGGCTAATAACGATTGCGTATACAGATGTAGTGGATGGGTAAACAACTCCGCGGTCGGTGCAAGTTCCAGAATACGGCCGTTGTGAATGACGGCCACACGGTCTGCAATAAAGCGTACGACGGATAAATCATGGGCAATGAACAAGTATGATAATTGGCTCTCCTGTTGAAACTGCCGGAGCAGATTCAGAATCTGTGCTCGAATCGAGACATCCAGCGCTGAGATCGGTTCGTCGGCCACGACTAACTCGGGCCGCATAATAAGGGCGCGAGCAATCCCAATTCGTTGCCGTTGACCACCAGAGAATTCATGGGGGTACCGATAAAGATGTTCTGGTAGCAACCCCACCGCTTTAATCATCTGCTCAACTTGATCACGGCGATCCTGTTCAGAATGAAAGAGGTGAAAATTCAGCAACCCTTCCGAAATAATATATTCAATCGTCGCCCGTTCATTGAGTGACGCGGCTGGGTCTTGAAAGATCATTTGAATCTTGCGCATCGATTGCTAAGTGCTGATTAATGAGTTGTTCATGGAACGCAATTGTCCCTTTCTTAGTCGGAATAACACCTAGAATTGCGCGGCCAATCGTCGTTTTTCCTGATCCTGATTCACCGACCAGTGCCAAGGTCTCCCCCCGATAAATGTCAAAATTAGCGTCCTTGACCGCCACGAATTCCCGCTTTCCTTGGCCAAAGGCAATCTCCAGATGCTTGGCGGCTAAGAGTGGCGTTCTTTCATTAGTCATGGGTCGTCCCTCCCCGTATCTGACCAATTTGCATTTCTGACTTGGTCAAGGCAACTAGGCGCGCGTGTAGATTCTGAATCAGGGCCGGTTTCTCAACTTTAGGTGCCCGGGGATCAAGTAACCAAGTCTTCGCCCAATGGGTCGGGCTCACCCTGAATTTGGGTGGTTCCTGCTTAAAGTCAGCCGCTAACGCATACCGATTGCGCGGCGCAAAGGCCTCCCCTTTGATATCGTGAAATAGTGACGGGGGCGTCCCGGGAATCGAATACAAGCCGGAATCAGCGGTCGCCAGTTGCGGTAACGCCGATAACAAGCTCCAAGTGTAGGGATGCCGCGGGTCATAAAAAATCTCATCACAGGTTCCCAGCTCTACGATTTGGCCGGCATACATTACCGCGATACGATCAGCAATTGCAGCTACGACACCGAGGTCATGCGTGATAAAAATGATTGAAAAATGGTATTCACATTGTAATTGTTTGATCAAATCCAAAATCTGAGCTTGAATCGTTACGTCTAGCGCAGTCGTCGGTTCGTCACAAATCAGGATTTGCGGGTGGCAGGCTAAAGCGACCGCAATAACGATTCGTTGCCGCATTCCACCAGAGTACTCAAATGGATATTCGTTATACCGTTCTGCAGCATCGGGAATTCCCGCCCGGGTCATTAACTCGATTGCCTGCGCTTTAGCTTCCGCAGCCGACTTCTTTTGATGTTTGATAATCACTTCCGCAATTTGGGAACCAATTGTTTTGATAGGATCCAGTGAGGTCATCGGATCTTGAAAAATGGTCGTAATCCCTTTTCCGCGAATCTGATTCCACTCTCGATCCGTCTTCAAGTCACTCAAACAGGTATCACCGTACTGAATACGCCCACCGGTGATGTGCCCATTATCTTCCAACATTCCCGTAAAGGTCTTCGTTAACACGGATTTACCAGACCCTGATTCACCAACCAATGCGAGGATTTCCTGATCATATAATGCCATGGAAACATGGCGAATCGCTTTTAATTGCTGCCCGCGAACTTGAAAGCCCACCGAAAGATCATCAACAGCTAATACAACTGGTCTTTTCATCACACCATCCTCCTACTTTCTTGACTTATCACCACATGGCTAACGATGTGTCCGCGGGTCAGATGCATCCGCCAAATTTTGCCCAACAATGTACAACGACACGGTAATCAGCGCCAGTACGGTTACCGGTAACCAGAACAAGTACGGGTAGCTGGTCATATCTGGTGAATATTGGGCGATTAGCCGCCCGAGTGACGGTACGTTGGCACTCAGTCCCACTCCTAAAAATGACAGAAAGACTTCAAATGAAATGAACGAAGGTAATAGTTGGGACAATTGGGTCACAATCACTGACGTCAGATACGGCAAAACATTACGAATGATCAACCGTCCCATCGGCGTCCCCAGTGTCTTTGAGGCGATATTATACTCACGATCGCGTCGAAGGATGACTTTCACCCTAATGAAATACGCCGTATCAAGCCAAGTCGTCACTGTCATCGCAAAAATCAGATTCCAAAATCCGTTGCCAAACGTATACGATAAAACAATAATAATCAGTAAATTAGGCACATTGGACAAGACGTTATAAATCTCCAGCATCACCCGGTCTAACTTCTTGGAGTTGCCCCAAAAGGCTCCCATAGCAACGCCAATCACCGTCGTAATCAACGACGCAATCACGCCAATCGAAATCGATGTGCGGGCTCCCGCCCAGACTGCATCAAATAAAGACTTCCCATCAGCATCCGTTCCGAACCAGTAGTGCCAGCTCGGCCAATTATAGCGTGCGCCAAAATCATTGATGTTACTAACGTTCATCAGACTATAGCCACTGAACAAGGGCTGGATGAACGCCAATAATAAAATTATCAACATCAGTACGAACATCGCAATCGTCAGTTTATTGGCAAAAAAGACTTTCGCAACGGAGCGCCAGTAAGAATATCGCGGCGTTTCGATCTTTTCGGTGGCCTGATCATTCAACGTCACAAATTCAAAATCCGCGTTACTAACTTGATTCTGGTCGACTTTTTCAGGTTGCGGTTTATCTCGACCTATTACCATCCTAATCATCTCCCGTTGCTGTCAATTTAATTCGTGGATCTACAATCGTCATCAAGATATCGCCCAGCAAGATTGAAAAGACCGCAATCGTCGTAAAGATAAAGACTAGCCCAATCACAATCGGGTTGTTATGTGTTAAAATCGCATCCGGCAACATCTTACCCATGCCAGGCATTGCAAAAATCGTTTCAGTCATTGTCGCACCGCCAATCAAACCGATAATTGACCCTGGCAATCCTTGTACGATCGGTAATGAAGCATTCTTGAAGATGTGTTTCCGATAAATCTCGTTATCAGTCAACCCTTTGACCTTGGCAAACTTAACGTAGTCTGTTGACTGTTGGTCAACCATGTAACGGCGAAACCAAATGACTAAGCCTGAAACCGATAGCAACCCCAGGATCAAAGTCGGTGACACCCACGATGCCAGTACGCTCGCACCACTCATTGGAAAGGTATCTGGCAAGTTAAAGACGGCACTGCCGAAGTACCGGAACGCATAAATAAAGGCTAAGCTCGGAACCGCAATTAGGGCGGTCACAATCCCCGTACCGAGTTTGTCGAACCACTTACCCTTATAACGGGCCATCAAAATTGCCATTGGAATCGCAATCACATAGGCAATGATCAGTGCACCAAGTCCAGCTTTAAAGGAAGTTCCAATCATCGACGGATCATGATTCTCTTGGACCACCGCAGTGTAATTGTCACCGTATTGCGCTCGGGCAGTTGCATCTTGCCGACTAGTCGGCTGGTACTGACGCGTATAGACATCATCAGTGCTCAACATTTTTTGACCATTTGCAAACGTATACTGGTGCGTCACCGCCTCCCCCTGATGACTACCAATCACCTCAGTGACCCGTGTGCCAGCATAGGTTGGATAGGAAATCCCTAAGTTCAAATGGACGATGTTTTCATGTAGGTATGGAAACATCGAATTGACATATAATTGATACTTGTAGCGCGTGCCAGACCCAATCAAGCTCCAGCCGACAATCGGATCGTGGCTGATTTTTAAATACCGTGGTAACTTAGGATTAGCCGGATCGTGAATGGCCCATGGCGTATCGACCTGGATTAGTCCCGAATAGAACTTCACCAACCGTTGCCACAAGGGTAACTCACGGGTCGCATAATAATTCCCACTTTGCGGATAGCGATGAAGCGCATAGTGATACCGCGTTGCCCACTGCCGCAACCGGTTAATATTGACCGCAGTGTGCGCAGCCGTCACCGTTTGCCCCCGATTTGACGCTTGCGCTAGGAGTGACTTAGTATCCAGATAGTCGATATAATTCATCTTGCCATAGGCGGTATTCTCGTAATCGACCAACTGATCAGGACTAGTACTCAGCTTACTGATCATTGGATCGGATTTAAAAATATCACGCCGCGGAACTAACGAATAAATGATGATATAAGTGAGCGTTGTGACCAAGAAGATGCTCAGCAATGATCGCAACACCCGGTAAAACAAGTATTTCTTCACGACCCACCACTTCCTTCATAACTCGACACATTAGTAACAACAGATACAGAAAAAGGCTAGTCTTGCTAGCCCTCTTTTCCTTCACGCAAGGGCCGACCTAATTTGTCGGCATATCTTCCGCAATTTGTTTCCGCTTTGCGAGCCATTCCGCCCGCGCCTTCTTGGCTTCAGACGTCGTGACAGCATTTTCCCGAACTTTCAAAAACTTATAGCGACCAGCACCAAGCCCTGATGGTGCATACGGACCACTGAGCGGCTCGATTCGGCTGACAATCGCCCCAGCGCCACCCGAATTAGTTGGAATCACGATCCCACTATTCAACAACCAAGCTTCAGCTTTAGCGAACGCCTTATAGCGAGCAGCGGTATCAGTATTAATGGCTTCAGCTTTGGCCAATAACTTACTGTATTGATCAAAATCAACTGCTTTGATTGCGGCCGCATTGGAAGCCGATCCACCGGCTGTTGCGGTTGGATCTAATCCTAGGGTGTGCAAGTTCGCCCCAGAAACCGGGTTATAGATTTCGAGGTAAGTCGACGGATCGTCATAGTCTGGCGTCCAACCAGATCCATTACTAATATCAAAATCACTAGTTTTACCCGTCGTTGCGTTGAAAGTCGCGGCATTATACTTATCATCGCTCAACAGTTGTAAATCAATGATGACGTTTTGTTTACCCAGCGTGGATTCTACTGACTTTTTAAACGACTTAGCTTGATTCAGGAGTAATGATGATTTTTCATCTACTGGCAAATCGAGATGGATCGGGCCACTAACCCCTTGATCTTTCAATTCAGCCTTTGCTTTGACGAAATACTGTTTAGCTTTCGTCGGTTGATAAGTTCCATCCTGACCATCTGCCAACTTAATATCACTGAAGCCAGTATTCTGCATGTCTTCCTGAAGTTGCGTGCCATAATCCTTACCACCAATCGAAACAAATGATGGTGGGGTTAATTCATTACGCAACCCTTTATTAGCGCCAATCTTCCCGTTAACCTGCGCGTTGTAATCGGCTTTATTAAATGCAAATTGAACGGCCAACCGGAAATTCTGGTTCAAAATTGCCTTACGCGTATCCGCCTTTTGTTGATCAGTCTTCTTGGCGGTATCGTTGTAAGACTGGCGATTCAAGTTAAAAGTAAAGTTATAGACTGACGAATCTTGACTGGTCCACAGAACATTATTCTTGTTCTGCTTTAAAACCGTCTTATATCCAGCTGAGCCCGGATAAACCCGAGCATAGGTGTAATTGCCCTTCTCAAACGATTTATAAAGGCCATCTGGATTACTGCCATCATCAAAAGTAAGCGTAACCGCCTTTAAATAAACGTGCGACTTATCCCAATACCCGGGATTAGCTTTATACTTTAAGACGGACTTCGAGGTAAAGTTGGCAAGCACGTATGGCCCATTGTACAGGATGCCATCCGCAGTCACCTTACCAAAATCAGCCCCCTTTTGCTTTAAGAACTGCGCGTTAATTGGATACATCACGCCGTACGTTAGCTTGGAATTCCAATACGTCTCAGGCTTATTCAACCGATACTGCACGGTCGTCGCATTGAGTGCTTTAACACCCACGGTTGAGAAGTCCTTAGTCTTACCCGTCGCATAAGCATTGAGCCCTTTAATGCTATTTTGAACGACGTATAATTGCTCCGACTTTGCCGCAACCGCATGTTTTAGTCCGGTCACAAAGTCTTGGGCCTTAACGGTGCCATGCGTATTGCCTTCACTATCGACCCATTTTACCCCCGAACGTAAGTGATAGGTGTACGTCTTGCCATCTTTACTAACCGACCACGATTTAGCTAAGTCGCCAGTTAATTGTCCATACGGATTCCGTTCAAGCAACCCGTCTTCAAAGTTAGATACCACGTCGGTATTATTCTGCTTTGCCGAAACGGTGTAATCGAAATTATCAGGATCCTGCACATACACGTAGTTGAAATGGTCAGTCTTAACCTGCTTCTGATTACTTGCCTTGGAGCTCCCACACCCCGCTAGTAATAGTGTTCCAGCAAAGAAGGTTGCTGCCAACCAGCCTTTTTTTGCTCCCATTGTGTCCCCACCTTTTGTATAGTCGTTAGTTGATACTAAATAAAAATACGTGCCGCAATCATAAGCGGTTAGAGCTTTGATTTCAAGATGTTTTCTCATTATTTTCATGTTAAAACCTCATCAAGCGTCTTATAAATCCCACCACACTAAAGTTTCGTCGTGACGGCCGGTCACTTTGACAATGATTCTGTTGTGAAGTTTCCAAACCAACGTACCTACTTAAAAAATGGCGGCTGTGACTTTAACGACTGCTTGTTAATCACACCTGACACCAGCAATGAAAGCGGTTATAATAAAGCTAAATCACTAATCGAGGTAATCAGACTATGGAACACAATCGGGTCTTACGACTAGAACACGGCATCAACTTCCGAGAACTGGGGGGTTATGAGAACACCGCTGGTCAGACAATCAAGTGGCAAAAACTGCTGCGTTGCGGTGGCATGTCACTACTCACTAACCGCGATCTCACCTACTTGGATAACTACGGACTCCGTTATGATATCGATCTGCGCCAAGCCAATGAAGCTGAGATGTCTCCAGACCGTTATCCCAAGAATACTAAGTATATTAATACGTCTGTCTATCCGTTCACTGACAATCGTCGCTTTGATCGCCGTTTAAAACGGCTCATCAAGCGAATGGTCGTCGATGATTCCTTCAACGCACAAACATATGCGCAAATGGTTACGGATAGTCATGCCGTGAAAGTCTGGCAAAATTTATTTGCGACCCTCCTCACCAACGACCAGCCCGACCAATCGGTACTCTTTCACTGTGCTGCTGGTAAAGACCGAACGGGGGTCGCGGGTGCGCTCATTATGACGGCCCTAGACGTCCCTCGTGAAACGATTATGCAGGACTACCTGCTCACTAACGCCGTCTTCATGGCCGCAGACAGTATGGATACCGCTACGATCATTACCAAGGCCAATGCTGGTGACCTAGCTAGCCAATTCAACGTTGCCATGGCTGTTGAAGCCGACAATATGAAGATGGTCTTTCGGGTTTTCGACGACCTCTACGGCAATGGTATTGGTTATTTACGAGAAGTGCTTGGTCTATCCGTCGCAGATATAAATAATCTGCGCCAATTGTACTTGGACGATTAAGCACACTAAAAAGCTGATTTTAAAGAGTGGTTGACTCTTTAAAATCAGCTTTTTAGCAACGCCCGTTCATTTGTTTGATTATAAAATTGGTGATAAAAGCCGTGAGAACGTCTGCTTGAACTTCAACCAGAATGACTGATTCTTAAAATCTTGAACGGTAATCAGACTACTGATTTTTTGATCTTCTAAGAAAATCCGTTCCAACTCTTGTGCTAAATCAGCATCGTATAAAAAGGCATTCACTTCAAAGTTGAGCTTAAAGCTCCGGAAGTCCATATTAGCTGAGCCCACTGACGCCACCTGACCGTCAATGACAATGGTCTTAGCATGAATAAAGCCATTATTATAATAATAAATTTTAACACCAGCATCTGCCAGTTCCCGGGCATAGTACTGGGTTGCCCGGTAAACAAAGGCATGATCAGGTTTGTCCGGCACCATAATGCGGACGTCAACCCCTGACATCGCAGCGATTTTAATCGCATCTAATACGGAATCGTCCGGAATTAGGTATGGCGACTGAATCCATAAACGGTGTTGAGCTGTCATAATCATTTTAATATAACCCAATTTAATCTGTTGTGCATCACTGTCCGGACCACTGGAGACGATCTGTAATGAAGTATTCCCTTCAACGCGAATGACTGGGAACATATTAACGTCTGGCACGATTCGATGTTCCGCATCGGTGGCGTTCCAATCACGAATGAAACGTTCCTGCAATTCAAAAACTCCTGAACCGACGATCCGCAAATGGGTATCACGCCAGTAACCAAACTTCTTACTACGACCAAGGTACTGGTCACCAACGTTAAAACCACCGACGTAGCCGACCCGGCCATCCGTTACCACGATCTTACGGTGATCACGGAAGTTGAGACGGAAGTCCAAAATCGCTGAATGAGCACCCAAGAACGGTCGGGCATGCCCACCAAGTTCTTCTAAATGCTTAAAGAAGCTGCGGAACGTGCCCATCGACCCCCACGGATCATACAAGACACGAACGTCGACGCCTTGGGCTGCTTTCCGCTCTAAAAGGTGTAATAATTCATTTCCAATCTGGTCATTATAAAATGTGTAATATTCAATATGAATATGATTCTTAGCTGCTTCAATATCTTGGAACATCGCATGGAACTTCTCATGTCCATCCGTATAAATCTTGACCCGGTTTTTACGGCTTAGTAACGCGCCATCGGAATTCAAGAATAAACTGACCATCCCACGAACCGAGCTAGTGACCGCATCTGCGGGCATCAATTCCGTTCCCAGGGCTTCACGTTGCCGCTGAATCATCTGTTCGAGTCTAATTTGCGTCTCTTTACGTAACCGGAATAACCGGTTTTTTGGTAACTTACGACCGACAAAGGCGTACGCGATAAACCCAATAATCGGCAACCAAATCAACACGAGTAGCCAAGCCCAAGTGGCCGCGATGTCCCGATTACGATCCCGGAACACGGTAACGAACGCCGCGGCCGCGTTTAAAACGATAATTGTATAGAAAATTGGCTGAATATATTGCAATGGAGGCACCCACCTAATTTATTAATGATGGTTTTATTTTACCGCAGATAGTAGTGAGATAATAATCTTTTGCGAATATAATTTTTGCATTTAATCATTAAATAGCTAATAATTATGCTTAAGGAGGGCGCGTTCAATGCTTGCAATGCTTGGAATTCACGGCCTCGGCCCCATTCGCATGTTTCACTTAACCGAACACATTGCGGGTCCGCGAGCGGCCGTTGGTATTTTACTAATTATTATTTTATTAGCGGTCGTCTACCGTTACTATCGACGACATCGTTAATAAATCAAATCTTTGAAGCAGCTGGTGAAGTCTCCCAGCTGTTTTTTTGTGGGTCATTATCTTACGGATCGGTTTATTCAATCATTGCAGTATACCTCTGCTACCACCGGAGAAACTCATAACAAATATTTTTGACCAAGTTAAATCCTCAAATAAAAAAGTTGCGTTGATTAGACAATCAACACAACTCGATTCGACCACCCCTTCTGAACATCTGTTGTATGGCCTGATTGAGTTAACGCATTACCTACCCCATTTTTCAATGTAGGCCGATAGTAAACTAAATCATTGGAACCACCTGGTTAATGGCTTTTTATGAAATCGTTAGTTCACACAAAGACTTGTCGCTTAAAGCTTGGACGTAATTCGAACGTCCCGTTGCGCTGAGTTTTTGATTGGTATCGAGATAGATTTCACCCGTCCAATGCTTTATTTTTTTAGTCGGCGGTCTAACGATTACGCGATAGACGATGGGGCAATTTTTCAGGGTCATATTTTTTGATGACTGATGCAAAAACTTTTTGTATTTCTTACTTTCCGCTAATGTTTGGCTGGTTGCAAATGTGTATTCATACCAAATAATGCCGCTAAAAGGGCCGGATTCTTCCTTGATTATTGTGTTTCTCGAGACACGCACGTCATAAGGACTGCTTTTTAACATTGTTGTTAGTACAGTCCTCGCTTGATTTAACTCAATACGATTTTTAACGTACCCGTATAAACAGAAGCTACTAATAAGGATAATTGCAAAAAGCACGTAATGTGTAACGGTCTTTGCTTTAAGAAATGACGACATGACTAATGCCTCCCAACTTTATTATCTGGAAATAGTCTGGCAATGCTTTATACATTATGAATGCAGACGTACTAGTATCAATACTTTTATTACCAACACCAAACCAATCAGCTTGCTATCCCCTTTTTTGATTCAAGATCTGCCAGTCATTGCAATCACTAGCTTCGATACCAGCAACAATCAGCAGACCCAGTAGTCCACTAATTTCAAGTGGCCTTTAATATTGGTCAGGCCTTGATTTGCGTTCTCCTTTTGAATATAGCAAACGCCAAACCCATTGTCACCAACTAATGAATATCATTCGTATTTGTTAATTTTAGAATTGCAATCAAGTTTGTATTTGGAATAATAAAATTTATGCAAATGTGGTCAATAAATGTTGATATTGGAAGGTCGAGACGAATCACATCAGTTTCCCGTAGGCCGTTTTACCTGCAAGAAAATTAATTATCCAATTTGATTCATCAAAATACTTTAAGGATAATCATAATCCCATTTTATTCATATAATCGATATCAATAAAAAAGGGTTCCAATAAGCCGCTCACTCTCTCCAGTTCTTCAGGTTGCATCAATCAAGTGGCGATTTAGTGAGCCAAAACCATATTTCCTAAGGTCCTTCAATAATCCCCACTCACAATCGCAATCACAAGGTAAGTTAACCTTCAGAAAAACAATCCCCGCCATGTTCGCTATATCACCCTATTAATAGGCGTTGAATACCATAGCTAATTAATCACGATTAGTCAGACAATCAGCAAGAAGTCGCAGGATGTCGCGCGATTGCGTCCAATTATTTGGCTTTTAGTCACTATAGCCCATCAGAATATTTATTTTGGTCAGATTGACCATCGTAACTTTGTCAAAACCGATTAAACTAAAGCTATCACATCGAAATGGGGCGATGATTATGGATTTATCACACACGCGGTTACTCCGCAAAAAAGATATCAATGCCATGTTAGCCACTTATCACAGTCCGCTCAAAAAGGAACTTAAAACATTTGACCTAACGATGCTGGGAATTGGGGCCATCATCGGGACCGGGATTTTCGTTTTAACTGGTACGGGGGCCTTGACGGCTGGTCCCGGCCTAATGATCTCATTCGTCTTAGCTGCAATTGCTTGCCTGTTTGCTTCACTCTGCTACGCTGAATTCGCTGCGATGGTGCCTGAAAGTGGGTCAGCGTACACCTATGCCTACACAACCCTCGGCGAAATTGTTGCATTCATTATCGGCTGGGACTTGATGTTAGAATACCTTTTCGCTGTCTCAACCGTTTCAGCGGGCTGGTCAGGCTACTTTCAATCATTCTTGGCGGGCTTCGGCCTCAAACTGCCCGCTGCTTTGTCGGCAGCTGCAGGTTCCGTCCCTGGTGTGACCAGCTATTTTAATCTGCCGGCCTTCACCATTATTATCCTGATTACCACTTTATTGTCTCTCGGGGTCAAAGAAACTAAACGCGTCAATAACGTCATGGTAGTGATTAAATTAGCCGTTGTTCTTTTATTCATCTTTACCGCGGTGCGCTTCATCAAACCGGCAAACTGGAGTCCGTTATTACCATTTGGCTTCAAAGGGGTCTTCGGCGCAGCCTCTAGCGTTTTCTTCGCCTTCATCGGTTTTGACGCCATTTCATCCAGCGTTGAAGAAACATTGGAACCATCCAAAACACTC
This sequence comes from Lactiplantibacillus sp. YT640, assembly GCF_049745435.1. Classification (NCBI taxonomy): domain Bacteria; kingdom Bacillati; phylum Bacillota; class Bacilli; order Lactobacillales; family Lactobacillaceae; genus Lactiplantibacillus; species Lactiplantibacillus sp. YT640. The sequence goes on along the minus strand of NZ_JBMNVY010000019.1, from coordinate 22,473 downwards.
CCACGTTCCATGTTACTGTCTCTTGGTATCTGTACCATTCTCTACGTGGCTGTATCAGCCATCATGACTGGCGTGGTCCCATTTGAAACGTTTGCCAAGTACATTGATCATCCGATCTCGGCCGTTCTTATTTACTCCGGTCAAAATTGGATGGCCGGAATCATTGACCTTGGCGCGATTCTTGGTATGACCACTGTAATGTTAGTCTGTCTCTACGGTCAAACTCGGATTTCCTTCTCCATGTCGCGGGATGGATTACTCCCCCATGTCTTTAGCGATATTAGCGCCAAGACCGGTGCACCACTTAAATCAACCGTCTTGTTTGGGTCGATTGCCGCAATCATGGGTGGCTTTATTCCATTAGCTGACTTAGCTGAACTGGTGAATATCGGTACTTTGACTGCCTTTACCCTAGTTTCCTTCTCCATCTTACGGTTACGTAAAACACAACCAGATCTTCGGCGTCCCTTCAAAACGCCATGGGTCCCGTTTGTACCAATCATGTCAATCATCTGTTGTGTCTTCCTACTAATCAACCTGAAGCCTGTCACTTGGATTCGCTTCGTGGTATGGTTAGCCATCGGTATGGTCGTTTACTTTGGCTATTCCGTTAAACACTCCCAGTTGAAGACGAATACAGCCACTGATGAGAAATAATTGACTAGACTAATAAATTCAAAACTAATGGGTCGCTTCATTTCAGCGTTATCAACTGGAATGAAACGGCCCATTTTTTATCCTCTAAATACGAACAACCGGATTACTTATTGTACTCAACTTGAAGTAAAGTTCACCTAACGAAACGTAAGTTGAAACTTGTTAACATGAGCAAATTTTTAGTTTGTCTGGTTAACCCCTTTTGAAAAAAGCTAGTATAGTATGAGTCACAGTTCTAATTGAAGTGGGGGTCAATAATTCATGCGTAAGCAACGGATTCAGGAACGTTCATTGATTGGCATGTTAATCACATTAGGCGTCGTGTACGGGGACATCGGAACGTCACCGCTATACGTTATGAACGCCCTGATCAATGACGCGGGGCAACTTAAGAATGCAACACCTGATTATGTTATCGGCAGTGTTTCATTAATCTTTTGGACGTTGATGCTCATTACAACGGTAAAGTACGTCCTGATTGCTTTACGCGCTGATAATCATCATGAAGGTGGCATTTTCGCCCTGTATGCGCTGGTTCGTCACCGGGCCAAATGGTTAATTTTCGTCGCGTTGATTGGTGGCGCCGCTTTGTTAGCAGATGGCACCCTAACACCTGCTGTGACAGTCACATCAGCAGTTGAAGGCTTAAAGGGATTACCCAAACTGGGGGCTTTTTCCCAGTACCCGTGGCTCGTGCCTCTAACCGTTACGGTTATTTTACTGGTTCTCTTTATGATTCAAGGGTTTGGTACTGCCGTCGTTGGCCGGTCATTCGGTCCCATGATGTTGCTCTGGTTCACCGTCATCGGCATCTTCGGTCTGATCAACATCAGTCAGGCACCCGTCATTCTCAAAGCTTTCTCACCCGTTTACGCCGTACAAGTCTTATTCAATCCGGCTAATAAAATGGGAATTTTCATTCTTGGTAGTGTCTTCCTTGCAACGACCGGGGCTGAAGCGCTGTATTCTGATATGGGTCACGTTGGTAAAGCCAACATCGACGCCACTTGGCCGTTCGTATACACGACTTTGATTCTCAATTATCTTGGTCAGGGCGCGTGGATGTTAACCCATTATCAGGATGCGGCATGGCGCAATGCCACCAATGTCAATCCCTTCTATGCCATGGTTCCTGCGGGCGGTCAAATTGCAATGATTATCTTAGCCACGGCCGCAGCCATCATTGCGTCACAGGCCTTGATCACGGGCTCTTATACCTTAGTTGACGAAGCAGTCGGTTTAAAGTTCTTACCACGTATGATTATCAAGCACCCCAGTAACGTTCGGAGCCAGATTTATATTGGTGCGATCAACTGGCTGTTATGTCTGGTCACCTTAGGAATCGTTTGGCTATTTCAAACTTCAGCTCACATGGAAGCGGCGTATGGTTTAGCCATCACCTTAACAATGTTGATGACGACCATCCTGCTTAGCCAGTGGATTCACATGAAGGGCCACCGGGCGCTGGCGCTAGCTTTATTATTCGGCTTTGGCGCACTGGAGACCGTCTTTCTAACGGCTAGTCTGACCAAGTTTATTCACGGTGGCTATTTGACCTTGGGGCTGACCCTCGTCATTTTCTTGATTATGGTCGTTTGGTTCTTTGGTAATCGCCGGCGTTTGCGTTACAACCAGGCAAATGAACAGATTAGTCTGCTAGATTATCGTAATCAACTGATCCAGCTAAGCCACGATGATCACCTGCCAGTATTTGCAACGAACTTAGTCTACTTGGCTAAGGTCGACCATCAACACCGGGTTAAACGGTCAATTCTGTACTCGATTTTAGATAAGCGGCCTAAACGCGCTAAGGTTTACTGGTTTATTACCATTAATGAAACCAACCGACCTTATGATTGTAGTTACAGCATTGACATGCTAGGCACTCGAAATATCGTGGAAGTTCAACTCAACTTAGGTTTCCGTAAATCACAGCACATTAATTTATATTTGCGCCAAATTGTCACGAACTTAATTGCAGATCACAGCATCGATCCCCAATATTCCCGTTACGGAATCACACAACCTCGTCAAGTTGGCGATTTTAAATTTGTCGTTCAGAATCAGCAGATCATGGACCTTGCTAGCAACCCAACTATGGGCCAGTTCGATCGACTACTAATTGGTGGTCGCGTTCTACTACAAAACATCACCCCATCTCCTGCTATCTGGTACGGCTTAGCGTTTAGCGATGTCTTGGAAGAGACGATTCCTTTGTTCACGAAACCAGCAACAGACGCCACACTAACGAATTTGACGGTCCACCATGCCCGCACGCCGCAACGGAATTCGCGCCAACCATAAATAAAAGACTAGTTTCAAGGAATTCAACCTTGAAACTAGTCTTTTATTATTAAAATCTATCAGTCAACACACTTATGTTTGCGGCATAAACATTACCTTAGTGTCAATAATGCCATACTGATTTCGCATCACTTGCTCGATTCTTTCACTGAGCTGAAAGCTGGCTGCCACTGTCATTCGTGGTGACACTGCTATAACCAGCGACAAGGCCACTAAGCTCCCAGAATACTGGACATCAATTGCATTGACCTGATTCACACCATCAATTTGTTGAATCGTATTAATATAATTTTTTTCAACTTGTGGATCACTGTAATTAATTAGCTGCAACCCACTGTCCCGAAAAATTTGTAACCCAGCGGCAAAAATAAAGAATCCAATCACGATACTCGCAACACTATCTAACCAAGCAAATTTGAATAGTAAGACCCCACTTAATGAGATTAAAGTGCCAATGCTCGTTAACGCATCACTAAGACTATCCTTTGCCGCAGCCAATAGCGTCGAATTATCTAATTGTTGCCCACCGCGACGATTAAAGTACCAGACGACTAACATAACGATGCTCGCGATTGCAGCTCCCCAAACAGTTACACCGCTCACTGCTTGAACGGTGTGTGATTTAAACAAATTACTAACACCACTCACAATAACTTGTACCGCCATAACTAACATAATGACCCCACTCATTAACGTGAATAAGTCTTGTAAACGAAATCGCATCAATCGATTGCGACGTTCGGCCTCCCAGCCGTCCAAAGCGGTCACTTTACTTTGATGTGATTGATGATTATGAATGCCACCCCAGATACCAAGCGATAACAACCCCGATGAAACAATACCCGCAAAATTATTAAACGCATCCGCGTGCAAAGATTGCGAATGACCAATCGTTGCAAGCACTAGTTCGATTACAAATAGACTTAAATATGCTATCGCATTGCCCAACAAATGCCACAACGCACCTTGCATTCGCTTAATTTGGTCAGCTTCAATTTCTTGCCAGCCATCTAACACGGGATGTTGATTATTTGATTGATTAATCGTAATCGCCCCCTCCTAAACAGATTCCAACCGCTCACTCTAACACTTAGTCGAAATAAGTCAACCTTATACCACCTAGAACGCTGATAGCTTAACACTAACAGTCTGACTTGTAATTGTCACTATCAGCATCTTTAAGCAGTAATTAATTAAAGCTGGCACCTTCGAAAGTAATCCACTTCGAAGATACCAGCTTACAATTATCTTTGATAACCTTTACGCGCAGTCACAAGCTACTGTTCATATAAATCACCCGACCCCATACAAAGTCTGCTACCGGTAAAGTACAGTTACAATCACACTAAGGTTCACGTTTCGCTATTTGAGACGTCACGCGTCGCGGCTCAGAATTCTGCACACCCAAAATGTCTAGGAAGAATGAAACAATTGGAATCCCAATGATCAAGCCCCAGGCCCCTAATAGACTTTCCATAATAATCAACGTAATAAAAGTGACAAAGACTGGTAAATCAGTCCGATCCGCCATTAGCCGTGGATGAAGGAAATAAGACTCGAAGGCGTGAATCAAAATAACCAACACGATGATCCAGACAACTCGAATCAAGCCACCCGACGCAAACCCCAGTAAGGTTAGCGGAATCATTGAAATCAACACGCCAGCCACCGGCACTAAGCCTAAGATAAAGACAATGATCGACAACACCATGATACTTGGCATCCCAATAATCATGAACCCAATCGTCATCAAAATCGTATTGATCGTACAAATCACCAGTTGCGTTTCAATAATCCGCCCCAGAATCATAACGAATTTATGCGTTAAATAGTAAACGTTCGTGAAGAACTTTTTAAACTTCGACTGCAAGAACTGGCGGCCAAAGACCATCATTCGTCCCCGCGAAACTGCAAAGATAAAACTCAAAAAGATTGCCATTAAGACGTGCGTAAAACCAGTCCCAACCTCACTCAGTCCTTTAATACCGGTGACGAGTAACGCCTTCCCGTTTTGAATCAATTCACTACTATGAATGGCTTGGTTGACCCATTTATCAATATTCTTATTCAATACCGGGTGATTGGTGATTGCTTTAGCCAGCATATCTGGAATGACCTTCAACTGATCGACCAGGGTAGGCGCCGCGTACGATAGCGCACCGATAAACAACGCAATCACGCCGACGTAGACCACAATGACGGCAATCCAATAAGGTAAGTGCGTTCGGAGGTTTAACCACCGACTAAGCTTAATGCCCAAATACGCAAAAATCGTCGTTAATAGAACAACTGTCGCAAACCCGCGCATTAAATAAATAATGATGATTAATAACGCCAACGTTAAGTACAAGTCAACGTCATCCCGCTTAAAAAACCGAATGATTCTATCCATAATTTGCCCCCAATCGCATGTTACTTGCATTATAGCATGACTATGGATTAATCCCGCCCACCGATTCCGGCCTTAAATTAAATTTGACATTTAAAATAATTACCAGTATGATAGGTGTCAATAATTAAAGAACGATTAAAAGATGAGTAATTGGTGTCGCTGTTCAGCGAGTATCGGGTTGGTGAAACGGTACCGGCACAACCAATGAAGATGGTCTTCTCCCTAGTTCGTTTTGGTGAGTGTCTGGTGAGCAACAAAGCAACCAGCATTAACTAAAGCCGGTTTAACAACCGTTACCCGCGTTAGCAATTGCCAATCATTTGGCAGCTGTATCGAGTAGACTAGTTCACTAGCCTAGAACTCAGGTGGTACCACGGCCCAACGTCGTCCTGAATAATGATTAATATTATTCAGGACGACGTTTTTTCGTTTCCAATAAAATTTAAGGAGTTTGATATTTAATGACAACTACAACTTTAACCGCCCCATTCCGTTTTGACGTCGTCGGCAGCCTACTGCGCCCCGCTAGTTTGAAAAAGGCCCATGAACAATTAGCCGCCGGTACCATTACGCGTGATCAAGAACTTGAAATCCAACACACTGAAATCAAACGAGTGGTCGCTGAACAAGTTAAACTCGGGCTCAAAGCCGTGACCGATGGCGAATTTTCACGCAGCTGGTGGCACTTAGATTTCCTTTGGGGCTTAACTGGTGTTGGCAAGTACGACTACCATCAAAGCTATAAGTTCAAGGGGGACCATACTCGAACGGATAACGCTGAACTTATTGGCAAAGTCGCGTATAATCCCGACCATCCGTTCTTTGCTGCCTTTGAATACTTACAATCAATCGTTCCCGCTGGCGTACTCGCTAAACAAACGATTCCATCACCAACTATGTTATTCCGCGATAATCGGAGTGACAATTGGACCAAATTCTATGACAGCTGGGATGCCTATTTAAATGATCTCGCTCAAGCTTATCACGATACCATTCAACATTTTTATGACCTTGGGTGTCGCTATATTCAGTTAGACGATACGACGTGGGCTTTCTTAATTAGCAAACTCAATGATCCCGAAGCTGACCACGCGGCCTACACTAAGTGGGCGACCGATGCCGTTAAAGTGATTAACGCAGCATTAGCTGACCTACCGAGCGACTTGACCGTCACGACCCACATCTGCCGGGGTAACTTTAAATCCACGTACCTCTTCTCGGGCAGTTACGACGTGGTTGCACCCTACCTTGGCCAGCTTAACTATGATGGGCTGTTCTTGGAATATGATAACGAACGGGCGGGTGGCTTCGAAGCGTTAGACCAGATTTGGAACCATGATGACCACAAACGCATCGTATTAGGTCTGGTTACCTCTAAGTTTCCAGAATTGGAAAAAACCACTGTGATCAAAGAACGAGTTCAAGCTGCGACCACTAAGGTGCCATTGCGTAATCTAGCACTATCGACCCAATGTGGCTTTGCTTCAACTGAAGAAGGTAACCAGTTAACTGAGGCTCAACAGTGGGCCAAGTTGTCGTTAGTCATTGGTACGGCTAAGGAAATCTGGCCAGAAGCCTAATTACAACAACTAAAAAAGATCGAGAATCAACCGGCGCATTTCAAGCGTAATCGCTTAAAAAATCAGCCAGATTCTCGATCTTTTTAGTTACCGGTTAAACCGGGTCCGCCACCGTGCCAAGCGCGGCGTCGCAGTAGCCGGTTTAGTCGCCTTAGCAGGCATGTTCAATAGAATCACACCCGTAATAATCGCCATGAATCCCAACGTTTTCAATCCCGTCAAGATTTCGCCAAACGCCCAAATTCCAATCAGGCCGGTCGCAGCTGTGCCGACTCCGGCCCAGATTGCATAACCAACACTCAGTGGGATTTTGCTCAATGCCCGTGAGAAACTAAAAATCGCTAGGCCGTATAGTAACATGCCCACAATTCCAACCAAGGGGTACTTAAATCCAGCCGATAACTTCAACAAGCTGGTCCCCGCAATTTCAACGCCAATCGCAATAACTAATTGAATCCATGCACGCATCATCATTCCCCCTTGATTTAAATGTTCAGTAAAATCGCCCCGACTACGATTGCAATTAAGCCACTCAGACGTGAGAGACTGAGCCGTTCACGGTAAACGACGACCGCTAAAATAACGGTTGCAAACGTGCCCAGTCCAGCCCACATGGCATACGTCACCCCTAACGGCAGGCGTTGCATTGCAAGCGTTACAAGGACTAACGAACTAAAATATCCAACCAACACCATTATCGTTGGTATTAAGTTCCGAAAACCGTTTGCGCGCTTTAAGAAAAAGCTCCCTAAAACTTCCATGAAAATGCCACCAAATAATAACCCGTATGCCATCTTAATCACCTCACTAAAAATTTCGTTGTCCTACTATTCTACGGAAGTTTATTTAAAAAGGCAATCAAAAGATACGCCTGGCTGATTACAGTTTGATGACAAAAATAAATCGTATTCTAGACTATGCTACAGCGATCTAGCCATTTAATTTCAAAATTATTGTTAGCTGAGTGGCGATAACTCATTCAGCTTAACGAGCGTACGCAATGGTTACGATTCGAATACCGTCCANCTAGACTATGCTACAGCGATCTAGCCATTTAATTTCAAAATTATTGTTAGCTGAGTGGCGATAACTCATTCAGCTTAACGAGCGTACGCAATGGTTACGATTCGAATACCGTCCAGTTGAAAAACTTTTCGCAATAAAATGTCAATAATCAGCATTTAAGACGTCATCCGCGACTCAAATCTCCCGCATCTAAAAAAAAAGGACCAGCTCAGCAGCTGGTCCCCACAGTCATCCTTAAATATAGAAATAAATTGAGAAAAACATCAACGTGGTTCCCACCATCACGAATAGGTGCCAAATAACGTGTAAATATTTAATCCGTGGGAAACTATATAGTAATGCACCTAAGGTAAACGCAACGCCCCCGGCAACTAATAACCAGAAGCCAGTGACACCTAAATGGTCCCATAACTGCCGACCACCGGCGAGGCACATCCACCCCATCAACACATAAATGACCGTTTCGACCTTTTTCAAACGTCCAGGCCAAACAGCATTAACCGTAATCCCAGCAATCGCTAAAATCCAAATCGTTAATAAGATCGTCCAGCCCAACCAACCCTTAATCGCCAGTAGACTGTACGGCGTGTATGTCCCAGCAATCAGCACGTACACGCCACTGTGATCGAAGATACGAAAAACTTCGCGGGCGCGCGTAAAGTATAATCCGTGAAATAACGTCGAACACGTATATAGTACAAACAACGAACAACCATATATAATAAACGCCGCCCATTCGAGGGGCTGACCATCCGCATATGCCTTGAGCATCAAAAAAACAAATGCAACGATACTTAAAATAATCCCAATCCCATGAGTCACTGAGTTGAGGACTTCATTTGTTATTTGATACTGTCGCGCCGACTGTGCCATGTTAATCACCTCATATTTATTGTTGACACCAGCATACCATCACATAGTGTAAATATCAATACATCTAGTTTATAAAACTAGGTAATTAACAAAAACATAACTAGTTCAAAAAATGACACTGCGAAATTAACCATTTCGCGGTGTCATGCTAAGCACAATCTTATATTCAAGGTCATCATGCGGTCTTCTAGGCCATGGATATCTATACCAGTGCCCACTACGAACCCACAGCGCTTACCACTCATCATAACTGATCAGTGGTAACACCTATTCAACCTAATTATCGGCTTCTTCAGCGTGAGCTGCGACTTGCTGAAAAATACTAATGATATGTTTATCGGCCAGCTGGTAGTGCACGTTACGTCCATTGCGTGTTCCCACAACTAATTTTAATTGTTTGAGGACCGTTAACTGATGAGACACATTCGACTGTGTCAGGGCTAATCCCGTCGCCAATTCACCCACACTCAGCTTAGATACGGCCAAAGCGTAGATAATCCGGGCACGCGTCGGATCACCAAGTGCCTTAAAGATTGCGGTGATCCGACTCAACTCATCAGTCGGCGGCATCAGTTCAGCCAACCGTTTGACGATCATTTCATGGTCCATTTCATTTTCCATCATAAACTCCAATTTCTAATTGAGATTGTCATGTAAGCGTGTTACAATACACATGAACAGTCATTCATATGTTTGTTCGTTCATATTTAAATTATAGCCATAACAAGGATAAATTCAACTAAGAAGTAGGTGATTCATATGGCACACAGCCATCAAATACAACAACAGACCAGCGCCTTCAAGATTGGGGTCGCCCTAAATACTGCCTTCATTGTCTTGGAAGCTGGCTACGGTTTTGCGAGCGGCTCACTGGCCCTAGTTGCCGATGCAGGACACAATCTCAGCGACGTCCTGGGCTTACTGATCTCCTGGCTGGCAATCTGGCTTGGACAAAAAAGCGCCAACGATAAGTACACATATGGGTACAAAAGCTCATCAATCTTGGCCGCCCTCTTCAACGCCGTCTTTTTACTAGTCGCTATCGGGGCCATTTCAGTCGAGGCCATCCAGCGCCTTAGTAATCCGGGTCCCGTCGCCGAATGGGATGTCATTATCGTTGCTGCTGTTGGGGTCGTCATTAATGGCTTTACCGCATTACTCTTTATGAAGGGCCAAAAGCACGATCTCAATATTAAGGGCGCTTTTCTCCACATGGCCGCCGACGCCGGCGTCTCCATCGGCGTGGTCATTGCTGGCTTCATCATCTTGAAGACTGGCTGGTTCTGGCTAGACCCCGTTGTTTCCCTGCTAATTGCCGTCGTGATTTTGATTGGTACTTGGGGACTCTTACGAGATGCGATGAATTATTCACTAGAAGCTGTACCGAACAATGTTGACCGCCAAGCAATCGCTGATTATTTAACCAGCCAGCCCACCGTCAACCAGATTCACGATTTACACATTTGGGGCATGAGTACTACTGAAACAGCCATGACCGTCCATCTCTGTCGTTCAACATTAGCTGACAATAATGCCTTTTTGGAACAACTGAACAAGGACCTAAGCGCCCAGTTTCCACTAACTCATATCACGATTCAGATTGAACTTGGCAAGGTGGATTATGAAACAACGGATAGTTCGATTTAGTTCATCGTGAGTTAAGTTATGATACACAGCATCCAAATCGAATCTGTTTCTGTATAAACTATCTCTTCCGCCTTAAACGACCGCATGCTATTAAGCATGCGGTCGTTTTTTGTCTTACACATTTTCGTTAGTTTGAGACGCCACGGCTCACTTCCAAACTCATCAATATTGACTAGCTCGGTAAACTACGACCGTTCTCGTTGTTTTGGCTTCAAAAAGATAGCTAATACCAAACTTAATATCAGTATTGATGTGACCAGCAAGCGACCGGCCACTTCACCAATTATCGCAGCGGGGCCATCATCAACGGCATGTGCTAACTCGTTCAGATAACTCGGTACTATTGTATTGATCAGAATCTCAGCAATAAATGCAATAAACACCGTGATGACGATACCGACACGCAATTTACCTGACTTGAACCGCTGCCAATCTGAAAAATACGACAATAATACCATGGCGTTCACCAGTACTAAAAACGGTACCAAAAACGTTCGTATTCCAAACGGCCGCAAATAGTCAATGTAGCCAAGTACCAGTAACAAGAAATTGCATCGATACGAGACGACCACCCATTTTCGGCTCTTCTGATGAAGTCGTTCTGCTTCCTTATAATAAGCCAGTAAGTGATCATCCCGCATTAAATCGTCTAGCCGAACGTCATAAATATCACTCAATTGAACTAAACTGCCAACATCGGGAAAACTGTGGTCATTTTCCCAGCCTGAGATTGTTTTGCGCGATACATGTAATTGTTCGGCCACTTGCGATTGTGTCAATTGTGCGTGCTTCCTACACACTTTTAGTTTTTCAGAGAATTTCATATCAGACTTTCGACTACTCCCTCATACTTTGGTTGCCATAACGCGATTAAAAATCATGCTTTTTTACCATGACCTGATCAAAATGCACGTTCATTCGCACGCGGCTCACCTTTCTTAAAAAACAACACTTGAATTAAAAAGCCAATAGCAACAATTACAAAAACAAGATTAATCAGATTTGTGCCATTTCGCCAAAATTCGCGACCTAAGACATTACCGTTAACAATTGCTGGATAAACGTTAGCGCTTAGCAATAGTAAAACGATTGCAGCCCAGAATCTGTAGTATTTGTAGAAAACAAGATTAATCATAACCAATCACTCCTAAATGTCTTACTTATATTTGCAATTTATAATAGGTGTCTTATCAGATAAATACAACCTTCTTAAGTAAAAAAACTAGTCTGTATTTTCCAGACATGCAATTAACCCGCTCATGCTGGGCATTTAGCACAGTATAACCATCAGTCTGATGCAGTGAGCATGATTTTTGTGGATAACGCTTATTCATTCAAAATCTATGCACCAAACGCTATACCGTTTACTGAAACGTTATGGTACTAGAAGTAGTTATCACTAACCAGTATCTGAGTCAGTCACAATACACTGCTAATTACCAGTCACAGGTTCAACGATACCGCAACCTCAGCGGTATCGTTTTTTCAAATATTCAGCATTTTTCGACGTTCGTACGTTAAATTAAGACATTAACGCACATTGCAGCACACATAACGTCATTCATTATATAATTTAAGTAATATTTATTAATTCAGATAATCTGGTTCACTTCATTCTTAGCTAACCACCTAGGAGGCACTTACATGAGCATCATCAATCGCGTTATCGGTATCATTATCACGCTTATCTTGTTATGCCAATGGTTGCTTGGCTATCAATTACCAGCTGCCATGGCGTTCTTCTTAGTGGCCTGGCTGATTGGCTTGGTAACGATGTGGCTGTTGCCAGACACGACGACGACCGCTAACCGCTAGTCGTGTCAGAGGGATACAAAATCAACTCATTCTAAAACACGTCATAAGACCATTACAACTTGCTCTTGCGACGTGTTTTTGCTAACTTCACTATTACCTAGAAAACGGTTAGACTGGTTCTACACGCCAGCATCACCGACCATTCAAATATGTTTTTGCCGCTTACCCTCATTGTGAACTTGCGCTTCATATTGCGATGGAACTAATAATCACACTTCCCATAACCACTCCGGATTAAAGCCCCCACCTTGCTTACATTCACACATTGATACTCACAAAAATACGCAGGCATAAGCAAATAAAAAAGGCCAGCATCCGCCAGCCTAATTCTACCTAATTCAATTTAATCAATCCCGCCGCCAGCAAAAACATGTGGGTGACGACTGGTCCAACGAAGGTCAAACCATGTCGGTGTAAATCCTTCGCAACGCGGGCGCCCAGGGGTGAGCGCGTCGGTAATTCATCATCGGGCGCCGGCATAATGATTGGTGTCGCATCGACAAACGCCCACAGGTAGTTGCTAAAGCTACCATACTCGGCCTGTAATTGTTGAATAGCACGCGCATCTTGAATGATTGCACGTAACTTACGACCATTGTGCATCACTTTGGGAGTCAACATCAGCCGTTCAAAATCCGGTTCGTCCAGGGCGGCTACGGCGTCTACCCGCAGCCCCGCCATATGTTGCCGCAATACTGGTAACTGACTAGCCGCGACCCGCCAGCCTAAACCCACTTGTAAGATTCCAACCACTAACAATTCAAATAAAACGTGATCATCGTACGTGGGAGTACCGCAATAAGCATCGTAGTCCTTAACCCCATTCGCTGTAATATCGTCAAAATCATCCGGACTAATCATTATTCGATAACCAATAGCCATTCTCAATTCGACCTAACAGCGTAATCAATTGCTTGGTTTCAGCAACATCGTGGACCCGGATGATCCGGCCACCCTTAAGCATCATCGCTGCTTCAGTGACCAACGTCATTGGTAGCCGGTCTTCCTTCTTCAGGCCAAGCAATAGACCTAAGTAACCTTTCCGTGAAATGGCCACCATCATTGGGCGTCGCAAATAATTAAATTCATCAATGTTACGCATCATCACGTAATCCTGTTCCCCATGTGCGACTTGTGAATAGCCGATCCCCTGATCTAGAGCAATTCGTTCAATATCGATGCCATGACTCGTCAATGCTGCCAGATTTTGTTCAAAGAAACCACGCATACTGCTCGTCAGATCGGTATATTCTTGGTCACGACTACTGTGCATAGTCAGTAAGCCGACGCGACTGTCAGCCATCAATTTGAGCTTGCGAGGGTCGTCCGTAAAGGCGTTCACATCGTTAATAATGCTGACACCTTCTTCCAGGACGGCTTGCATGACATCATACTTATAAGTATCGACCGCTAAGACTGCTTCCGGGAAACGAGCCTTGATGGCGCGAATGTACGGCAACGTCCGGTCCAATTCAACTTGCGGCGTGACTTCCGTGAAGCCCGGCCGTGTCGTTTGACCATTAACTTCGATTACGTCAGCTCCTGCTTGTAACATGGCATCCACGTGATTCAGTACGTCATCTTTAGTCTTGTACTGGCCACCGTCGAAAAAGGAATCCGGCGTAATATTCATGATGCCATAAATCATCGGCTTCTTGGTGAGATTAAACCGGTGCTCACCCGCTTGCCAAAAAACATCATATTGTTTCATAATTTGGGTCAATTGAATTTGAGTCGTTGCTTGATCCGTAAATACTCGCGACCATTGGTGGGTTAACTGGCGACCAGCTGTCTGGTTCAACAAGACGGTCAACTGTTCAGGACTCGCCAGCACGACCCCATCTAATTGCTGACATAGTTGGGTTAATCGGAGCTGCTGTTCCCGATTATAATCACTAAAACGCAAAACTAATTGTTGTTGTCGTTGAACTTGGGCATTCAACGCCTGACTCGCAAAATCCGTTGCTTGTGCTAATGAACTGGTGATATCTTGTACTAACATCTACTCCACCGATCCTTCCAATTTTTAAAGTTTTGTGATTAATTTTAAGGCGGCCCGTCCCCGGTGTGTCAGCGGGATGCGCCACGTTGCTGGTAATTCGGCCAAAGTTCGACCATAGCGCGGTAGCCAGAAAATTCGGTCAAATCCCCCAGAATAGCGTCCAAATTGATAGGACGCAATGTAGCCGGTGATCGAAGCTTGTACGGCCAAGGTCCGCCCATCTGGCCAGGCAGCCGCTAACGTAGCACGCATCACCGCTTGCCGCTCGTTGTCAGGAATATCGCGTAGGGCCGTTAAAATTTCCTGATTGCGATCAAAGCCGCTGACTGCAACCCCTAAGTCGCGCGCCGTGGTCACACCTAACAAGTTTGGTAACGCGGAAATCTCTAAGCCACTATCATCTGCGATAACCGGAACCCCTAGCTGTTGCGCCCCAAAACGAGCTTTAGCAACCGCGTTATCGACATAGCTCGTCGCCGTTTCCACGGGAAATTCGAGCCGCGGCGCCACTGTCAAGTACTGACGAGAAGTCAAGCCATAATAAGCCAAACACGCGATCAAGTCGCGACTTTTACCAGCGTTGTTGGATGCGATCAACCAAGTCCTCATTGGCTTAACCCCAGCCAACCAGCCTGTTGGAGCTCACGAATGACATAAAATGACCCCGTTACAATAATCGCACTATTACTGGTTGCTTGCTGCTGAGCTTGCGTTAACGCATCCGTGATCGTCGTTGCAGTCAATAAGTCTGGCTGTCGTTGCATCGCAGCCGTGGTCATAAAGGTGGGCGTTAATAATGCGGTCGCCGTGTCGGCCAGCTTAGTCGCGGATAACGCTCGTTCTGGATTTGCGGGCGTATTCGTAATCAGGACGTCAGCTACCGGTAATAGTTCAGCCAGCATTTTAGGGTAGGCCTTATCTTGTAAGACCCCGACGATCCAAATCAATTTACGACCAGCGAGTAATTGCTTCACACTTGCCACTAGTGCTGCCATGCCATCCGGATTATGCGCCCCATCGGCAATAATGACAGGTTGCTCCTGTAACACGGTCAACCGGCCTGGCAAGGAAACTTGTTGCAAGCCTCGGCGAACCGCACTGTTCGTCAAGTTAACTTGTTGCTGTTGTAGTACTGCAACCACAGTTAAAACCAACCGCAGATTTTGTAGCTGATAGGTGCCACTCAGTCCGACCGTTAATTGCGTCCAATCAAAAAGCTGACTGTGCGCATCAACGACGGTTTGCGTGAGTGTTTGCCCAGTCACCGTCAGTTGCGCGTGCTTAGCGGTCACTAGCCGAACACCTTGATTGAGCGCTTCGGTCTGCAAAACAGCCAGGGCTTCTGGGTGTTGGTCAGCCAATGTCACTGCTGTTGTATGGGGCTTGATGATTTTTGACTTATTTTGCGCAATCGCGGTAATCGTGGGCCCAAGAATGGCGGTATGATCGAGGGCAATCTTAGTAAATACCGTGAGTTGGGGACTGGCTAAGGCGTTAGTCGCATCATACAAGCCGCCCAAACCGGCTTCAATGACCGCCCATTGCACGTTTTGATTCCGAAACCAAACGACACTAATGAGAAAGAACCATTCAAAGATGGAGACATCGCTAGCTGTCAGTCCCATATTTTGCAGAACCGGTAGAATCTCACGATACGTATCGATAAATTCCGCTGGACTGATCCACGTCCCATTGCATTGCAGTTGTTCACGCGCATCATTAATCGCGGGGCTGCTGAAGCGGCCAACTTGATACCCTTGCGCCCGCAGGATACTGGCTAACATAGCTCCCGTAGAGCCTTTGCCATTAGTCCCAGCGATATGGATCACATGGTAATAATGGTCAGGGTGGCCAAGATGTGCCATGATTCGCCGTAATAACGGAACACGCTGATGATTATTGGCTAACATGGCTTGATTTAGTTGGGCTAATAAGTCCTGATAATGTTGTTCAATCGTCCCTGTATCCACTCAATCACCTACTTTGCGATTCGCTGTAAGAATTCTCTTTTCAAGTCTAAATCCGTCTTGAATTGACCACTGTAATAGCTACTTTCCGTATGCACACCCGGTTTGCTAACACCCCGCATCTCCATGCACATGTGCCGCGCCGTGATTGAGACCGCGATCCCAGCCGGGTCAAGAATTCGTTGTAATTCTGTTGCAATGGAAACTGTCAACCGCTCCTGAACGTTCGGCTGTTGACTGCAATAGTCAATCAAGCGAGGAATCTTACTCAAGCCAATCACTTGTTCATGCTGCGGCACATAAGCAACTTGAGCCGTGCCAAAAAATGGCAAAAGGTGATGCTCACACATCGAATAGAATGGAATATCCTTAAGTAATACCATTTCAGTCGGATGCTCAACCTTGAACAGTTTATAATTATCAAATGGTGCGGCGGTCTTAGTAGCGAAAACTTCCGCATACATTCGTGCAACCCGTGCTGGTGTTTCTACTAATCCCGGTCGGTCAGGATCTTCACCAACTGCACTTAAAATTTCTCGTACTGCATGCTCAATCTTTGCTTGGTTCTTCTCATCAATCATCTAACTCACTCACATTTCTTACTTTTTTAATCCAACTCTGATCCTGATTAGCCGCAATCAATTGGGCCACTTGTGGTCCAACTAACACATCAGTTTTGGCGATTTCAGCAGTTGGCAGTAGCACAAAGTTGCGCTTAGCTGCCTGCGCATGCGGAATCGTCAGCGTCGCTGTGTTGATTTGCCGGTCGCCCCAAAAAATAATATCCAAATCAATCGTACGTGGTCCCCAGTGAACCAAGCGTTGGCGGTGGCCCGCCTGCTCAATTGTATGTAATTCATCCAATAGTTCTTCTGGTGTCAAATTAGTCGTTAAGGATACCGAAACATTGTAAAAATTGGCCTGATCACGCTTTCCCCACGGTTGAGTCTCATACCAATGAGATTCGTCAATCACGTTTACCCCATTGACGGCTCGTAATCGGCTAAGGGCTTGCTGAATATTTTGGACGCGCGGATGAATATTGGAACCAACACTCAAATAAACCCGTTCTTCCCTACTTGCCATTCGGCGTCCCCTCCACCTCAATTTCCACATCATCAAAGATTCCAGGCATTGGTACGCTATATTTACGAATTTTAATATTGATTGCATCCGCCGCGGGAAAACTTGTCAATAACGTCTGCAATAAGTGGTTAGCTAGCGATTCAATCAACTTGTATGAATGGGTCGTTACAAATTCATCGACCACGTTACGGACCGCCGCGTAATTGATGGTCTCGTGAACGTCATCGTGTTGAACCTTGGTTTCGATAGGATATTTAATGGCAATATCTAGCCCTAGTTGTTGACCATTACGCCGTTCTTCTGGAAGTACCCCGTTAAACGTGTGAAAGCGTAAATTATTAATTCGAATCATGCCCATAAGTATCCCAGCCTCTTTCTTGCTCATTTTTACTTATAATCATAGCATGAAGGACGCTCAATATGATAGTAATCAGCCAAATAACCCCATAAAAACTAGCAATCGTTCGGGAACCGAAAAAAGTGCGTTGCTAACAAACCGGTTCATCAAAAAAGACGTTGCTGGTCAAAAAACCAGTAACGCCTTTGTCTTAGTTTAAAGCAGTCGTACCCCCACCATGAACTCTAGGAATCCGTATTCGTCCCATCATTAAAATTAATCAAATTACTGAGGTAATGGCTAGTTAGACCAGGTGTCTGCTTCACAATATAGGTGGCGAGCGGTGACTGCGTCATTTGCGTCTGAATAAAGCTCGTATTGACGATGTTCGCCAACGACAACGCGACAAAAATAACCAGATACATCACGACAAATGACACGATTCCACCCGCAACACTGTTCACTTGCTTAATAACTGGTAGCCACGTAATGCTACGTGAAACACGGCCTAACAACCGAATCACGGACCACCCTAACGAAATTAACACGAAGAAAGCGACCAGGTTAATGATCAACGTTGCCGCCACTGAAGCTTCAATTAAATGTAAATTCGTCAATAGATTACTAATCATTGTCCCTAACGGCTGATAGAGTAGTCGTGCAAACAATAGGACGACGACCGTCCCAATCAGATGCAACATTTCAATCACAAATCCGCGGTGAAACCCGCGAAAAATTGCGCTTGCTAGTAAAATTAAAATCACAATCGTAAATATCATCTGCGTGCCCCGCCTTCCGCTTTTCAGGTACGCCTATTTTACCAGCTTTCGTCAGTCAGTGCAGTGTTTTCACCTAGTCTAAACCTTATCTTAAAGACTTGACGACGACCGTTTCTTTCGGTAAAGTTAACAGTAATGGTTACGATTTAAAGAGAATGGGGTTACAATACATGGTCAACCGACGGATATGGCTTTATTTGGCAATAATACTGGGACTCAGCGGCCTATTAGCAGGCTGTCAAAGTTCGAGCACCCCCAGTAAAACGACTAACGACAAAATTAATATCATGGCTAGTCTCGACTTTTATGGTCAAACGGCTAAGGCGGTGGCAGGAAAGTATGGTCAAGTGACCTCGATTATTGATCGACCGAGCGTTGACCCCCACGACTACGAGCCGACCGTCAACACGGCTAAGCAGGCTAGTAGCGCCCAATTAATCATTTACAACGGCCTCGGCTACGATGACTGGATGGAAAAGCTTACTGTCAACAAAGCCAAGGGCGCCCGGGTAATCACAGTGGGAACCGACGTGGCTCATAAAACTGACGGGGCCAACGAACACGTCTGGTACGATCCCACAACGATGCCCAAATTGGCAACTAAAATCGCAACAGAACTCAGCAAAATTCAGCCGCAGCACAAGCATTATTTTGAACAGCAGGCCCAAAAGTATCAGACCAACGCTAAGACTATAACCACTATGATCAAACAATTGAAACAGCATGCAAATAATCAGCGTGTCGCTGTCAGTGAGCCGGTCTTTGACTACTCATTGAAGGCAATCGGCTACCGAATCAGCAATACGCATTTCGCACATGCAATTGAAGAGGGTTCCGACCCATCACCTAAGGATATCCAGCAAATGCAACAAGACATCAAGCACCACCGGATTGCCTTTTTCGTTGAAAACACTCAGACCGATAGTAACTTGGTCACGAACATGGTCAAACTCGCCAGGAAATACGATGTGCCAGTACTGAAGGTCACCGAAACGTTACCGGCCAATCAGACGTATCAAAGCTGGATGCTCAGTCAATATCGTCAATTGGCAAAGATTCAAAAAGCAACAGCCAAGTAGAAGCGCCCCGGTTAGTTGGGCCAAGTCCTGTGATTCAGTACGATCACAGTCGCGCTACGAAAAAAGGGCCGCCATTCTTGATTACAAGAATGGCGGCCCTTTTGGCCTAATTACGACTAACCGACCGATTGTGCAGGCACTAATGTCTAATTAGTGGCGTTCAAAGCATATCCCACTTAACTTCAGTCATTCTCGCCTGGTAGTCAGTCACCGTGATTATTAATGCGACTGCTTGCGCCCATCACGCAAAAGTAACGCAAGCACGAGGCCAACCAATTCAATGCCGAGCATCATCCAGAAGACCGTATGGTACCCTTGCAAGTTCGCACGCAACGTTGAGGCTCCCGCTTGTTTCTGAGCAAGCGTCACGTTGGATAAGACCAAGGTCGCCACGGCCACACCAGCTGAACCGAGAATTTGACGAACCGTCGTAATCACAGCGGTACCGTGTGAAATCAGTTCATCGGGTAATGAATTAGCCCCCAATGTGACGGCGGGCATCATGACAAAGGCATTCCCGCCTTCAATTAAGGCAGCCAGCAAAATCATGGTGAGCAGGTTCAACTCTGAATTGATCAGTGCTAAGATCAGCCAACCAACAACGATCATACTCATACCAAGTAACATGATTTGTTTGTATCCAATCTTCTCTGCTAGTTTCCCAGTAAGCGGGTTCAAAATACTTAGAAGCACCGCACCAGGCACCAGTGACATGCCTGAAACGAATGGCGACACCTTCAAGACACCCTGGTAATAGAGTGGGAAGATGATTGTTACGACAATCAGCGCCACGTACGAGATTGCTGTTAGGAAAATGGCTAAGTCATAATTAAATGTTTTTAAGACCCGTAGTTCCAATAACGGCGTCTCCAAGTGAAATTGGCGATAAGTAAAGTAAGCCACCGCTAGTACTGAAACCGCTAATAACAGCCAACCGAACGTCCAGTTCACATTGGGTTTACCAATCTCATTCACGACGTATAAAATCCCAGCAAAGCCCAGTAACGTCACGATTGAGAGCAAATCCAGCTTTGAAGGCTTATTGACCATCACGTCCTTGATCGTTGTGAAACTAATTAGGATCAACAAAGTTGCCACCGTGATGAAGACGGCAAACAATCCGTGCCAATCGGTAAACTTCAAAACCACACCGGAAATAATCGGGCCAGATGCTAATGCTGATCCCATGACCAACCCGGCGACACCCATCGTACTGCCCCGTTTTTCCTCGGGCGTAATCGTCAGTAAAATGGATTGATACGAGGGAAACAGCACGCCAACTGCCGCCGCTTTAATTAGGCGACCGACCATCATCACACCAAAACTGGGTGCGAAATAAATAATGATTGAACCAATATCGAAAAGCACCAAAACGGCTAAGAATAATTTCTTAAACCCAATGTTATTCAACAACCACGGACTGATTGGCATCATGACGACCATTGTCAACATAAAGCCGGTCGTTAACCATTGCACGGTTGAGGCCGAGATGCCAAAGTCGCGCATAAATGTTGGGTAGACCGTCGACAAGGAAGACTGACTGATCGACATGGTCCAAGTCCCAAGCAACAGCGTAAAAATGAACCAGAAGCGTCGACGCCCCGTCAACGTTACATTTTGATTAGCTGTCTGCATTCAAAACTCCTCCTTACTTTAGAACAGTTATCAACTACTAATATCCATTGTACCATTGAAACCAATGATGTACAGGCTAAAAGTCAGATTGGCAACAAAAAAGTTTGCTACACCGAATAAAGAGACGTGCACAATTAGCTTGTAACAACACCCGCGTGAATGATTGTTAAATATCCAATCTGTTAAAGCTCTAACGGACAGATTCATTAAGTCAGTTGGCCTCTAATCATCATAAAATCAGTCCCAACCAGGGCACTCCATCACACCGAAAAGCTTTGCAGCCAAACTAAAAATGGGTTGTTCAAGAATCAAATTCTTGAACAACCCATTACCTACATGTTGCATCGATATTCTTAATTTATTCAGCTAACATGGCCGCACTAACTGCCTGTAGCTGCTTCGCTTCACCAGCAGTCGGTTTAGCGGGTTTCATCTTCTTTAAGGCGATCACTGCCCGATATTGAAGTTCTGCCACATTAATATCATCCCGCAAATCATAATGAGTAATTGTGACGAAGGCGGAGTTCTCGTAAATTTTTTCAACTTTAGCATAAAAATCATAATCGGTATTGCCGTTCTTTTGACATTTAACCCGATCCCCCACAGAAATCTGAGCCATAACTATCACTCCACTTCATAAAATATGATAATAACATAGCACGTAACTGCTAGAATAACAATTATTGCTCCCGAATTTACATGATTTTTACATGGTTATGACGGATACTGTCCAAATTAAATGACATTAGGCCCAGCAGCCAGTATTTGCGGTTAGTAATGGCCAAGTTCGTAAACCAATACCTAGTACCTTAGACTGAGCTGAATCACCTTATCGATTGATAACTAGCATTCGATTTTTCTAACCAACCAAACGTACGCCATTTACGCCTGACTCTCAAAATCCGAGTGCTACTGTCTCTCGTTTTGACAACTCCCCCATCACTGCCAGCTACCCCAAATATGAGCATTGAGCGCAATCGCTAACGATTCAACTCAACGGAAACTTATTCAGTACAATGAGTGTGATTGCAACCAATAAGTAGATCGTGCCGGTGATTAATAGTATGGGTTGAATTCCAAATGCGCTGATGAGTACCGGGATTCCTAATAATCCGACCCGCCGTTTGAATTTCAAAATTTAGTCTTAGTTCGCCCAGTAGGCTAATTTTTGGCAACAAAAAAAGGAATCGAATTAACGATTCCTTAGGTTGCATGGCAACGTCCTACCCTCGCAGGGAGCGATCCCCCAACTACTCTCGGCGCTAAGAAGCTTAACTTCTGTGTTCGACATGGG
>NZ_JBMNVY010000018.1:0-60216 GCF_049745435.1 Lactiplantibacillus sp. YT640 | reverse complement strand
CTAAATATCATAAGGGAAGGCATTCCCTATTTCTATACAATTCAGAAATCTTTTATGCATTTACACAAGATATTTTACGCTCTCCTCTAATTTAAAACTATCATAAAGATAACCATGAAGCAGACGAGAAATTAACCTACTGAATTGCCAAAGCAAGTGCAACCTTATAAAAATGTGGTTGATGTTGAAGTATCACCATGAATTGCTGAAAAATTCGGGTAGTTTAATCATATGGAAGATTGTTAGGACAGCAATAAAGGAACGACTGAAGAATTGAATAAACGTCAGCCAGGAAAGTTGAAAAAGGAATTCCTAGAAGAATAGTGCAAAGGATTATAAACAAATGGAGATTGCATAGTGAGCAGTTATAGCCAAGCAAAAATTTTAATACATGAAAACAAAGATTTAGTAGATCATTTTGGTGGGGCGTCAAGTGAATTAATAGCAATGGGAGAAACAAAACTAGGTGTACAGTTTCCGTCTGATTATAGGAAGTTCTTATTGGAATATGGCGCCTTAACATTCGGTGCGGCTGAAATCTATGGTGTTTTTACTGAGGATTTTGAAAATTCAGGAGTTCCCGATGCAGTTTGGGCAACTTTGGATGAACGTAGGGTGGTAAAGATGCCCACAAACTTAGTGATGATTTATAATACAGAGATGGGTGAAATTCTTTGTTTAAATTATAGAGAATTAAATACAAATCAAGAGCCTAAAATTACTTCCTATTTTCCAGGATTTGCTGAAAGCGTTCAAAAAAATGAAGTCTTATATAATAGTTTTGGTGATTTTTTGCTAGATATAGTAGAAGGAGAATTAGAGTAAAAAAACAAACTGCGATAAAGGTCCGGATATACGTTAATCTGGATGGTCAGTTATAGCCATGATGGTGGAAAATATGACACAGGAACTAGTGTTGTTATTGGTCAGTAGCCTTGCTGGTTAGTCTAATTTACTATGGCTGATTAATTTAGATTAAGCATCATGCGAATAGGCAATATCAATTAATCAGATAAACCAACCGATATTCGACGAAAACCATTTGCCGGATATCGGTTGGTTTTTAGAATATTGATGAACCTAGCATATTCTAAATATTAGGACGATTACAGGTAGTAATATAGTAATTAATGTAGTGACTAAATTAGGTGTAGAGGTGGGCCCAATGATGTTACTATCAGGAAGAATACTGAATGATCCCGAACATGTTATAAATTTGCTAAGTTAACAAAGGTGCGAATGTTTTGGCAACTGTTAAGAAAGTTATGAGGAAGGTCACTGGGTAAAAAGATGTTCAATCAACTAAATATGACGATGAACTGTGCGGCTAGGAACTTAGTTAAACGCAAGTCATCGAAGATTTATTATTAGAGGCCAAACAACTTTGAGGTCTAACTAAACACACGACAAATAAAGGAACTTATTATGAATTTAATAACGTTAAAAGATTTGAGAGCAAAAAGGTTAACCTATAATTGGGAAACAATTTATGTTGGCATGGAAATGGCGTATTTTACCATTCAAGCTATTTCAGATTATGCTGTTGAACTAATGGAAGGCGGAATTAATGATGAATTTATCAATCAATTGGCATGGGGAGTTGAAGACGGGGACTCATCACGAATATTGATTGAAATAAAGTGTCATTTTAACTTAGTATCTGAAAAAAACAATGATGAGTATAAACTAGAGAATAGAAAACTTAGGTTTGTCTATCTGTCCAAGCTCAATGATGAAGTAACTGATGACAAGAAATTATTGGATGAAATTGAAAAATTTTATGACAACCAGGGCTATCCTGAAGATATGAATACTTTTATTGGATATATGCCTCAAGATTCATACACAAATTGTAAGATCTTAATTCTAAGGTTCCATGAGTTTTTAAATTTAGAGGGTGAACAATTACGATTGATTTAAATGATTAAGCAGTATGATCAATTGATTTGCCTACTGAAGTATAGGGTCGAGGTTAATTATTTATCTTGATTATCCTGAGGAAAGAGAATTGATGGATGTATTCGACGACTGGATTGCATAGAAAATCAAAAAGAATTAAGAAAGTGTGCATCACAAAATTAGCTTCGGTAACTAATTTTGTGATGTGTTTTTAAATTACTCTGAAATCAAGGCATGTTTTTGATAACGACACAGTTAATGATAGGCATCTTTCCAAACTAACCTCCAAATACGTTTAATCCCCTTAAAAATCAGGTTTAAATATTTTATCCTAACCACCACGTCTAGCTATAATCAAACTAGACTAGTATAATGAAAAATTACTTGAAACGGCTAGTCAGCTTAACTGACTAATTCGGATTAGTTTTAAGTGATCATAACAATTTGGGGGAAGCTTATGACAAAAATTGCGTGTGTGATTGTGACTTTTAATCGTAAAGCGCTACTTGCGGAGGCTATTGAGAGTGTCTTGACGCAGCCGGAAGCGCCAGAATATGTCTTCGTCATCGATAACGCATCGACGGATGGGACGGAGGCGTTTATTCAGCAACAATTTGACTTTGATGATCAACACTTGGTTTACGTTCGTTGTCAGCAAAATCTTGGTGGTTCCGCTGGTTTTGCAACTGGAATCCGGCTAGCATTGCAGACTGACTGTGATTGGATCTCGATTTCTGATGATGATGCGATTTTTCAGACCGGCTACTTTGCGGCGATGCGGCGAGCGATTGTGACTCAGCCGCAACAAGGCGTATTTTCAGGATCGGTGTTATTACCAAATGGACACCATGATGCGATGCATCGTGAAATGATTACCAATTCGCAAACACTGACGGTTAAGCCCATAGCCGAAGCCGACTATGCGCAGGACTTTAAGTATGATATTTTTTCGTTTGTGGGTATCTTAATGAGTCGCGGCATTGTTGAACGAATTGGGCTACCTGAACAGGATTACTTTATTCGGTTTGATGACTTTGAATATGCGCTCCGGGCTCGCAAGTATGGTCAGTTTCTAAATGTCCACGACGCGTTGGTCCTACACAAAACGACGTATACTCGTACTGCTATAGCGCCGTGGAAGGAATATTACGTGATGCGTAATCGGCTGGCATCATTATTCAAACACCGTGGGCAAACTCGGGTTACCTGCTGGTATGCCCGTCGCTTTTTAGCGCGCAAATTATTCGCCATCTTGCTTTTTCGGGATAGATGGGGCCAAGCGGGGCCACTGATAAAAGCGTATGTTCAAGGTTACCGTGATGGTTGGCATGACCGGCTTGGGCGCAATCAAGATTATTTACCATAAAGGACGTTAGGCTAAGACAAGGAGTGGACAAACATGCAATATGGGGCGATTGTGGTAACTTTCAACCGCAAACAATTACTAATCGAATCAATTACGGCACTACTGAATCAGACGGTCCCACCCGCGAAAATTATTATTATTGATAATCATTCGACGGATGGGACAAAAGCTGAATTACAAACAGCTGATATTTTGGCTAATCCAAGTGTTGATTACCGGTATTTGACCAAAAATATCGGTGGTGCTGGGGGCTTTGCTCGGGGGATGCAGATTGCGGCGGCAGATCCGAACTTGGATTGGGTTTCAATGTCCGATGATGATGCAATTTTTGAGCCAGACTATTTTGAAAAACTAATTGCTTATCAGCAAAATCATCCAAATCGCCAAATCTTGACGGGGAGTGTGTATATTGAGGATGGCCGTTTGCAAGCGGATCAGCGGAACCGGTTCACCAATTGGAGTACCTTTCAAGCGCAGGCGGTCCCTGAAAGTGAATATCGCGGTAATTTTGAGTTTGACCAGTACACTTTCTGCGGTGTTTTCATGAGTGTGGCTGTGATCAAGCAAGTGGGAGTGGCGGACGCTGGCTACTTTATCTGGTGGGATGACTGTGAGTACGCGGTACGGACGGCCAAGCTGAGTCGACCGGTCAATGTGAGTGCGGCTAAATTAATTCACAAGACGGCTTTACCTTCCCTGGACTTCAAGTCTAAATTCGTACCCGATTGGCGTCTCTATTACGGGCAGCGCAATCGCTTGATTACGATTAAGCGGTGGCGTGCAAACTCATTGGTCAGTCTCGGATGGTTGCTTGGATTCTACGCCCGATTGGCCATTAAACTCTGTGGACCGTTTTATCGTGGCTATCGCAAAATGGTTATCAGAGTTTACTTGGAGGCGTTACGTGATGCGAGTCGCGAGCGTGAGGGCTTGAATCCCAACTTCATGCCGGGACAGAAGTTTTAGTGTGGGCCTGATCGTGAACTGTCTGATGACATGGGAACCGTATACAGGCGAAACCAGTGATTATTGCAATTTAAGGTCAGATTACTAAACCAGGCCGACTCAATTTTGGACATCAGCTTCATCATTATTAACAACGAATTAAAAGCTAGTTGTGCTGAGAAAAAACTTCTTGGCACAACTAGTTTTGTGTTTTGGTGACATTTTAGACGGAAAAGCAAAATTTAATTTTTAGATTTATTTTGTAATTCGAATGGATAATTTTACTGTTTTTACAGCAACGTTTATTGGTCTTTTGACCAGTGACCACCAGCAAGCATTCAGATGATTGCTTGTATTTAGCCGCAATGGTTGAAACCGGTAATCATAATATTATTTGTTATTTAGATAGTAAACTTAATTTAGCAAGCCCCAATATTTGATTAAAACCCATTATATCCGTATGTTGAGCGATTGTTTATCACGTAATGTTTGTTATAATTCACCAAGAACAAGTTAATTTTGGGGGAATTCACATGAACGAACAATACGATTATTTGGTAGTTGGTGCGGGACTATTTGGTGCCGTCTTTGCTCATGAAGCAGCCTTGCGCGGTAAACGGGTCAAAGTGATTGAAAAGCGCGACCACATTGCTGGTAATATCTACACTAAGGAAGTGGCGGGGATTCAAGTCCACCAATACGGGGCTCATATCTTCCACACTTCGGATCGTGAAATTTGGGATTACGTTAATCAATTTGCGGAATTTAACCGTTATACGAATAGCCCAGTCGCTAATTACAAGGGCCACATGTACAACTTGCCGTTCAACATGAATACGTTCAGTGAACTCTGGGGCGTTCGGACACCGGCAGAAGCAGCCGCTAAGATTGCGGAACAACGCGCGGCGGCGAATCTCGGTGATCACCAACCACGCAACTTGGAGGAACAAGCAATTGCGTTGATTGGGACCGATATTTACGAAAAGCTGATCAAGGGTTATACGGAAAAGCAGTGGGGACAAAAGGCTACGGACTTACCAGCGTTCATTATTCGGCGGTTACCGGTACGCTACACTTACGATAACAATTACTTTAACGATACTTATCAAGGTATTCCCATCGGTGGTTATACGCAGATCGTTGAGAAGATGTTAGCTCATCCTGAAATTACCGTGGAAACGAACACCGACTTCTTTGCGCATAAGGCTGAGTATCTTGCCCAATACCCGAAAGTCGTCTTTACCGGGATGATTGACCAATTCTTTGACTATCAGTTAGGGGAATTAGCCTACCGTTCACTACGTTTTGAGACTGAAACCGTGCCCGTGGATAATTATCAAGGTAATGCCGTAGTCAATTACACTGATGCTGAGACGCCGTATACCCGGGTTATCGAACACAAACACTTTGAGTTCGGTAAGGGCGATGCGGATCAAACTGTGATTACGCGTGAATTTCCAGCGAACTGGCAGCGGGGTGACGAGCCGTATTATCCGGTCAATAATCAAACCAACAATACGCTCTACAAACAGTATGCGAAGCTCGCCGCAGCTGAACCGCAAGTCATCTTTGGTGGTCGACTAGGCCAGTATCGCTACTATGACATGCACCAAGTGATTCACGCGGCCTTAGTGACAGTCGCGTCGGAATTTGCAACGACCAAATAAAAGAATGTGTGATGATTGAAGATGAGAAAACGGCTAGCAATTGTGTGGGGGAGCCTAGCATTGCTCGCACTATTATTGGGATATGCTTGCTACGCCCTGAGTATTCAGCGCGGTCAAGACACGGTCACGCGGATTTATCAAACTGATCAAAATGGGACGCCGATTATTTCACCCGGACCAATTACCTTAGTAGGTAAGGTCAATCACCGCAATTTATTTCAGTCTGGCATTAACGGCTATGTCTTAACGAATCGCGATCCATTGGCGACTTTGTTGCCGCGCCGTAATCAAACAGTGCATCTAAAGTATCGTTCTGCACAGACGACGGTGGAGCTACGCAAGACGCTACGTCAAGCACGGTATTTACAGGCCGGTACTCAGAATACCGCCACGCCGGTCTTTCAAAATCGACAGCAGCGTGGTGATGCGACAACGTACGGTCGTATCAGTACCAGCCAAGACGGCCGGATATGGACGAAACTACCAATTAGTTATCCGCACGTGCAATTGTCGCGGCCGAGTGTCTGGTACGCGAATGGCCGCTTGACGTTGATAGATGGGCAAGACCGTTACTGGACGACTAATTTTAAAGATTGGCAACATCAACGGTTGAACTTTAACGGGGCTGATTTTAAGCAAGGTCGGGTTCAGGCCGTCTTTCCAGGTACGACTCGTTCAGCGGTTGTTGTGGTTCGCGGCATTGATCGCCAAAGCAGTCGCGCCAAACTCTATTATGGACAGCTCACGAAGACTGGACGGGTCAAAGCTTGGCACGCGTTACAACTAGGAAAGCTCCCAGCGCGCCAAGTTGCTGGAATGAGCTTGATTGATCAACACTTATACCTGTTTCGTCAGCGCGGTACGCAGTTGGCCGTTTATCGTGCCAATCGGTTGACGCGTCCGGTCAGGTTGGTTGGTCGCGTTAAGCTAAATCATGCGCAGTCACAACGAGTGACCGCGGTGAATTTGATACCGACCACCAAGCATCGCTACCGGTTAATATTTGACTTGACGACAGCTGAAAAGGTTCAGAAACAGCCACGTTATCGGTTGCTTGATCGGCGATTTAAAGCAGTGGGGCAGCAGCATCTATTGGTCACTGATTATCTCTGGAGCCAATTTCAAATTAGTCTACGTGGGAGTGAGTGAGGCATATGAAGGTACAGCCAAAGGAACGCTTTATTTTAGCGTGGCGGTGGTTGCCGCTCGAATTGCTGATCATTATGCTAAGCGTCGGCCTTGGATGGGCGGGCAATCGATGGCTACCTAAGCCGGTGTATCAAGCATCTGTTGATATTCGGATTGCGCAAACGCCACGTTCAGGGCTGTCAACAGCCCGTCTAAAACGTCAGCGACGCCAGGATATCAAAGCTATCACGCAGTTCAACGTGATGCCACACCAGAGTGCAGTGCTGACTCGAGCCAGCACTTATGCCTATGCGCATTATGGCATTTGGCAACCGATTCAGGAACTGAGTGAGTCGGTCCAAGCGGCACCAGTTGCGCGGCGACCGGTCTTGCGAGTGACAGCAACGAGTAGTTCACGGCAAGTGGCCCAGCAGAATGTTCAGGCGTTCAATGTGGCGATTAAAGCTAATCTGACGGGCTTAAAAAATTATCGAGTGAAGACAGTTAAACGTACCGTAACGCGTGAGACGAACGTGATCCGCGGGGCGCTTTGGAAGTTAATATTAGTTGTTGGGGGCGGCTTAGCGTTGCTGAGTCCGTACCTCGTGAAATATGGTCAGGGTTGGGGGCGGCACGATGATGAGACGTAGGGGAGCAAGTATACAGCAGCACCGTAATGCGCTCTATCTGATTATCTTTGGAATCTACTTAGCCTCAGTCACACTACAGACGACGACCTTTAACGAGATGATACCGCATCGAGTGGGCGTTTTGATTGAATTAGCGACTTTGGCCGCATTACTGGGCCTCGTGGTTTGCTTAGATACCTTGACCCCCGGCCAAATTATTGGAGAAGTCAGTTTACTTGTACTGGTGACTGTCGTGACGCTCACATCGGGTGCGCATTATTTGATGCCGACAATCATGTTGGTGATTGCAGCCCGGGAAGTTTCGTTTCGGCAGATCATTCAAGTTTATTTGGGCGTCGTGGGGACGATTCTCTTGTTAGCGCTAGTTGCTGCGGAAGTCGGACTGATTAAAAATATTACGTTTGCAACTGCCGATGGGTTACGTCAGTCGTTTGGTGTCGTGTATACCACTGATTTTGCGGCCCATATTTTCTATCTGTGTGCGGCGTATTTGTATTTATTGGCCCGTCGTTTTCGATTAGTAGCGCTATTACCTGTGTTGTTTGGCTTGGCAATGATTTACCAGTTTACGAAAACGATGACGGATGTGATTGCTTTACTCGTTTTGATCAGCTTGTACTTGGTCTATATCTATCGCCGTCAGCTTCGGTGGCTTCGGCCGATGATTCGGTATAGCTTTTTGATGTTACCACTTGCTAGTGGGCTAATTATTGGGTTGTCGAATATTTTTAATTATCAAGACCGGTTGCTGGTAGCGCTCAATAATACCTTGTCCACGCGACTCGCGCTAGGAAATAACGCGTTATTAGCATATGGCGTTAAATTATTCGGCCAAGCCCCGATTCCAATTAATGGTTGGGGCGGCGATCGGTTTGAAACGTTTACCAATGGTGTTGGTGATGCAACGTATTTCTTCATTGACTCGTCATTCTTAAATATGTTGATTTCATACGGATTACTATTAACGCTGATTATAATTATCGGTATGACCTGGTTTTTGTATCAACGTACGCGGCAACACGATTATTTGTTGCCGGTAATCTTTGTGGCCATTGCCATCAGTAGTATGTTTGATCAGCACTTCTTAGAAGTAACGTATAACGTCTTTATTCTGATGTTATTCGCTGATTTACCAAATTATCAAACGGCAGTCGGCCCCGCATTTGACCAACCTGTCGTTATTCGAAGGGGGGCGTCGTGCCGATGAATCATCAACAGGCTTATCGGGTCCAGCGGTTGATCCTGATCATCGCCCTGATGTTAATTCTATTCGGTGATACCGGGATGAACGCGGTATTTAGTTTTAGCCACCAACCACAAAGTATCTGGTTCTATCCGCAGCTCGTCATTGCATTGATGACGGCAGCAGGTCCCAACTTATTATTAATGGCCCTGGGTGCCTATCAATTGCGACGCGCGGCGTTACCAGTATCGCAGTTGATTCGCCGAGTCTTATGGATAATGGGTGGAATTACCTTATTCTCACTGGCCTTCTATCTTGAAGACTTGGTGACGCAAGGCAGTTTAACTAGTTTTAACATCGCTGGCTTTTTTACCGCGTTAGCCCAAGCGCCGGTGGGCTTTTATGATATTTTATATGAACTATTGGGCTTCTTTGTCACCTTGCCGTTGTTAAGGGTGATTGCACACCATGCGAGTGTTGCGATTCAGCAATACCTATTTTGGGCGGAGCTCGTATTTATTGGCATGGTACCAATCTTGGCCTATTTCACTGGCTTGACGACGATCAGTGTTAATCCGCTGCTCGCGATTACGGCCGGTTGCTTTTTTGCATTGATGGGGTATTGGTTGAGCCAAACGGAGGTGTTACACCGGATTACGCGAGAACACCTCTTAGTGGCGTGGCTGCTGACATGTGGGTGCTATGCCGTGATGGTGTCGGTCACGATGTATCAAGTGAATCTGGAAAAGAATTTTGACCTTATCAGCAGCCAGCCATTTGCCCAAACCTTTCAGGCAATTCCATGTTTGACGCTGTGGGTGACGATTGCCACCTGGATGATGAACCGGCCACGGTCCAAAGCAGTACGCCGGCATAACTTTGTTCAAACGGGTTATGGTGATATGCTGGTGGCCGGTCTACTGATTACACCATTTATGGTCATTAATCGGTTGCTGACACCAATTATTGGCGCGTGGTGGTCTGGTTGGCTCTGGAGTATTGCGGTGCTGATCGTTAGTGTTGAACTAGTATGGTTATTACGACATGTCCGCTGGTTGCAACGGATATTACCAGATTTATTTGGTGGCTCCCAGTTAATAGGAGGCTCAGTTAATGCGCAAAAGAATTGAGTGGATCGATATTGCAAAGGGAATCGCAATTTTAGCGGTCGTGGTTGGTCATACCTTGGGCCCCTATAACGGGCAATTCTTCGGTAGTTTGATCTTCGCCTTTCACATGCCGATTTTCTTCATGTTGAGCGGTTATTTGTATCACTCACGCCCGGCACGACAAGAATGTCAGCGTGGCATCATTAACCTATTACTACCGTATCTCGCAACGGCAGTTGTGCTCTTAGTCGTAAGTGCGATAGCCCGATTATTACCGAATCCGCTCCTTAATGCGTATTTTCCAAGCTGGCGACAAGGACTAATTGCCACGGCATACGGGGCCGGTTCGGCAGTGTTCAATCCGTGGCACTGGCAAGTTCAACCGATTGGGGCCGTGTGGTTCTTGCTCAGTATGTTTATTGCGCTGCAACTGTTCAATGGTGTGATGCTACTAACGGCCCGACGTCATCAGCGCTGGCGTCAGGCCATTGTACGGGGCGGGGTGTTCGCTATTTTCGCAATCTTAGGTGGTTGGCTCGGTCAAGTCGCTTATTTACCGTGGGCCGTTAACGCCGCGTTGTTAGCACAGCTCTTTTTATATGCTGGCTACCTCGTTAAACAAACAGCCCTGCTAAGTCGGATATCATCAGCTTGGTATTTATTATTCACGTTCATGTGGTTAGTGAGTGCTTTCCAGGGTTATTTTGCGTTGACAGTTCCAACATCGCCTAATCTGTTGATTAGCGTCATGGGGGGCGTTGCTGGCAGTTTGTGTATCATTCGCGTCAGTGACTGGCTTAGTCATTATCCGAATGCGCGGCCGATTAAGTGGTTAAAACGCTACGGTCAGTTATCGCTAGTGGTTCTGTGTTTTCATTTGATCGATCTAAACGTGATTGGCATTGAAGGATGGTTGACGAATCATTTGATTACCCATATGGGACCACTCGTGACGACGATCATCGCAATCAGTTACCGAATTGGCTTCGTGACGGTTGCCATGCTGGCAATTCCGCATCTTCCGGGAATTCGAGCTTGTTTTTTACCTCGGCAGTATCTATTTCGCCGGCTACAACGTCGTTAAATTACTGTGTATAATCCGGCAAATGCCGAGATAATTAATTGACCTAACAGTCACGTGCAAATACTTGCATTATTAAATGATGGAAAATTTATCATGACTTGAAGCACAAATTTCATACCAGAGGGGGACTGGCAAATGAAAGTACAAATTTATGTAGCGGCTCATAAGCCGTATCAAATGCCACAGGATCCAACTTACCGACCTATTTTTGTTGGTGCTGCGATCCATGGGGGTGCACCACAAAATTATCAACCTGATGACGTCGGTGACAACATTTCGGCAAGCAACCCGAACTTTAACGAGCTAACGGCGATGTACTGGATCTGGAAGAACTGCCATGCGGATGTTAAGGGCTTGAATCAATATCGACGCTACTTGTCTGAGGCACCCAAACGTAAATTAGCCGGTATTTTATCAATGACCGAAATTGAAAGTTTATTGCAGCAATATGATGTCATCGTACCAAAAAAGCGCCATTATTATATTGAATCGAATTATTCACATTACGTTCACGCACATCATCGGGAACCACTGGACATGATGCGAACGGTTATTAGTGAACGTCATGCCGCCTATTTAGATGATTTTGATCAGTTGATGCATCAAACGTCGGCGCATATGTTTAACATGATGATTATGGCGGGTCCTAAGTTTGACGACTATGCCAAATGGGTCTTTGATATTCTGTTTGCTGTGCGTGACCGGATCGATATTGCGGATTACGATGTCCAAGAAGCTCGCGTTTTCGGGTACTTATCTGAGTTCCTATTGGACGTGTGGATCAACCACAACCAACTTAAGTACGTGGAAGTCCCGGTAATGTACATGGAAAAGCAACAGTTACCGGCGAAAGCGTATAATCTGTTGAAACGTAAGTTCTTCCCACAAGCTGCTAAACGGACTCATTTTTAGGGCGCCTGCGATTAATTAGAATATTGAAGTGGTAAGTGGGAGTCAGTCGCTGATGAATGATGCGGCATGCAAATTAATGAGATAACAACTTAATAGTTTAAAAATGCGCCACTCACTAGACGATGATCGGACTAGTGAGTGGCGCATTTTAAGTCTGTTGTATGAATTAGTAATCAAACGTAGGGTTATTACATCCGGGTTCGCAATTTCGCAGCATTAGTCAGTACTGGCGGCTGAAGCAGGAACAATAGTCCGATGTAGATCAGGGCACCGATGCCAATCTGTAAGGCCAGATTGAGGTAAGAAGCGGTCATATTGATATTCAAGGCGTAAATGACGACGAACATGATCACACCGGCGAGCACGTACTTCAGACTAGCCGTAAATAATTGTCTGGTCGCTAACGTATGTCGAGTCACGACTAACTGGTAACCAGTGACACACACTTCGGAAATGAGCGTGGCGCACATGGCACCGGCCACGCCCCAGAACCAAATAAGTGGGATGTTGCAAGCGATGTTGACGAGGGCCCCGATAGTGACGGAAATCGTATAGGTCTTAGTCTGCTTAGTCGGTAGCAGAAACTGCTGACCAAGCACGTTGCTCATCCCAATTAGGATGATGACGGGTGCCTCAATCATCAACAGTCGGTCGACTGCCCCAAATGCCCGTCCAAAAAATAGGGGTGCGAGCGTCGTTGCGACCGCTGCCACGCCGAGGGCCATCGGAATCGCAATCGCGAGCACAAAGTCAAAGGACATGTATAAGTATTGTTTAACGCGTTCAAGTTGCTGCTTCATGAAGAGGTTGGCAATGTGGGGCAACATGACTGTTCCAGTCGCTGTCACGAGCGCTAAAACGAGCTTGATCAACTTGTCGGAGTAATCATAAAATCCGGCGGCGGTTAGCGAATCCATTTGCCATAACATGGTCTTATTCAAGGCAAGGTAAACCGTCGTGGCGATTTGTGGCACGAATAACGCTAATGAGGGCCGCAGATGCCGAAAGAGATTCAATTGACGCCAGTTGGGCCGTTCGACACTATGTCGTAAGTATGGCCACAGTGTCAGATTGCCCAAAACTTGTGAGCCCGCTAAAATCAAAATGTAGATTCCGGTGTCTTGCCGAGTCTTCACGAATACGAAAATCGCAATTACAGAAGCAATCTTGACGAGCATGTTACGGAGTACGGTTTTCTTGAAATCTTCGAGACCCATAAAGTACCAGGAAATATCAACAGCACCCGCAATAATATAAAATGATTGATAGAAAAAATAAATTTGCAATTGGTGCTCAAAAAAAAGAAAAACTAAAAAGGCGAGATAAGCACAACTGATGGTCAATAACTGTAATATTTCAATTTCCCAAAAAGTTTGTGAGCGTTGCCCCCGATTATCGCGAATAAAGGCAATTTCGCGATTACCATAAATTGTAATACCGACCGTTCCGAACAATAGAAAGTAAGTAATGATCGAATTGGTCGTTGCATTGATACCGACGCCGGTCGGCCCTAAGACCCGTGAGATATACGGGACGGTTAGGAGGGGCGTTAGTAAAATTAAGAGGTTATACCCCGCTGTATAAAAGTAATTCCTTATGATTCGCATGAGTGGCTCCTTGTGGCAGTTAAGCAGTCTAACGTTGAATTTCTCAACATTCAATTCATTGTATCACAGCCAATTAGCCGGTTGATAGTGGTTTTAACTGGCTAGGGTTGGTTATTAACAAACTTATTATTTTATAAATTAGAAAGTATTTTTATTGTTAATTAACTGAGGAGCGACATAGTTATATCAACGATAATTAAATTGGGAGAATAGCTTAATATTTGGAGAATCCCAGTGAGTTGTGTTCGTGCACACTATGATTAGGGACTGAAAAATTTGGCCGGTAGGGTCGAGGAATCAATGATGATTGCAGGAGCGGGGAGATAACTTTGATGGTATGGCGAGCGAATGGTGCGTGGTGTGTTCAAATCAATGGGTTACAAAAACGCGCAACCAAATTTCCCCTTGAGTTTGGTTGCGCATTTTGTTTTGATGTTTAATAAGCGCCATTAGGCTTGAACATAATGACCACGGTCTTGAACATAATGACCACGGTCTTGAACAGAATGTAGACATCAAATGCGACACTCCGTTTAGAAATGTAAGTTAAGTCTAACTTGACCATTTCATCAAAACCGACACTGTTACGAACGGTTGCTTGCCATAAACCGGTACAACCTGGCTTGACGGCTAACCGTTGTTTGTCATAGTCGGAATATTCTTCGACTTCTCGTGGCAATGGCGGCCGGGGTCCAACTAAGCTCATCGAGCCTTGAAGGACGTTTAGCAATTGTGGTAGTTCATCAATGCTATATTTACGGATGAATCGCCCAATCTTAGTTACGCGGGGATCATCCTGCATTTTGAACATGGCACCATCAATCTCGTTATCTTTAAGTAATTTTTCCAACAATTCATCGGCGTTGGAAACCATCGAGCGAAATTTATACATCTTGAATGGGACTTCGCCACGACCTAACCGTGTCTGCGAGTAGAAGACGGCGCCTTTAGGATCTTCAACTTTAATCGCAATTGCAATTAGCAAGAAGAGTGGTGATAAGATGATGAGGCCTAAGAGGCTAGCAACAAAGTCAAACACGCGTTTAATGAACCGATAACCATAACGACGATGCTGACGCCCGGCGTCAATCGTAATCGGTCTGATTTCTCGTTCCTTCAATTCCATAAGTAACACCCTATGCTTCCTTTAAATATTTTCCCCCGTAAATCACAGTCAGATTAATCTATTACTAGTGTTCGGGTTACCGCAAACTGACTATGTATGTACTGTATTGATACAACCTAATGATTATAGTACAAAATAGCTATCAAGTAAACATACTTGATATGATTAACTTTGCGGTATCGTTTAAGTTTATTATAGCAAACATTGTGTTAGAGTAAACTAGTATTTAAGTCATAATTGTCGGATGGCTAGTTTTAACTAATTTGACTAGCTACAATTTGGCTAACTATAATTTACCAGCATTTTATCAAGATGCAATTATTAGTAGCCTGAAACGCGATAATAATGACTAAATAAAACGCGTGGTAAAATTAGTTAATGAACAGAATGATGCTAGGCTCAGTAGTTCAAGTTTCTCACATTCTCCCTAGGTTTTCCCCGCCGTTCACGGTACAATTAGACAAGAGCTCAAATTCAAGTGAAAAGGATGTCCGACATGAATGACGATTGGATCACGGTTTTCCCCGCGGATTATAATAATTCGTACCACTTAATTTTGAAACGGGGGACGGCCCACTTTGCGTACTACTACTTTAAGGTCGATAAGTTAGATCAGCGGGTCATTTTCTATGATGATATTGAGCGTAGCGGCATTTCAATCAAAACCCAAATTACGCGGACATTTATGCGAGCACTCGTCAAAGCGATTGATTGGCATCCGGTCGGTAATAGCATTATTATCGAGATTTATCCAGTTGATCGCAATGAGACTAGGGCAATCCGGCTTTCTTGTGATATCTAGTGCCGAACGTGGTGCCATAAGCTAACTGAATATAATAAAGAATCCCCGGTCAGCAATTGACCGGGGATTCTTGTAATAGCAGGTAACGCGGATTAAGCCTTTGGTGCGGTGATAATTGGTGTTTCGATGGTTTCGACGTACTTGGCGGCGAGTGGTTCGGCAACGAGGTTCTCGCCGTCCTTAACGAACAGCTTCGTGGCTGCTAGATCCGCCATGGCTTTGCTAACGACATCCTTACTCAAGTTATCGTTGGCGTAGTGTAACTTCAAGTGGTGAACCTTGTTAGTACTAGTTTTAAAGCTTAAGTCTAAAGTTTTCATGGGCGTTTCCTCCTATATTATGAGTGTGTTAAGCGACGGGTTGTGGATCGTAGCGGTAAGCGTTGACCAAGTTAGCGGCCATGAATTGATCGCCCGTCAAGACTTCGACGATCTTACCAAAAGCAGCGAGTTGTTCGTCAGTCGCGTCTTGGGCGATGCCGTTAAACGTTTGTTTACGTTGTTCGTCCAATTCCGTTGTCGTTTGAACCGTCAGGGTAGCTTTTAACCAAGTTTTAGTCATGATGAGTTCCTCCTCGAATTTTGTGGTGGTAGGCTGGCCAGCTTACATTAATACAGACGGCTGAGCCAGTCGATTTGTGCACCGTTTGATTAAACTTTTTTGACTGGTGAGTGTTTAGTCGGCAAACTCGGTGACAGTTTGGACAGTAATACTGATAATCGTGTCAGCAAATAGTGGCCTGAGGACGGCCATTAGAGTGGCAAGATCAGCGTCCGTTAGCTCCCGACCAGCGGACCAGTGTTGATGCACCTGATGTTGTTTGATGTCAGTTGTTGTAATAATGAGGTGAGTGTTCATCCAATTATGCATATGGGGCTCCTTTCGTATTGAGCAAATGTCGGTTTTAGTATTAGTTACGGGCTTGTTGCTGATAGAGTTGGTGAGCTTTAGTGAGCAAGCGGGTTCGCCAGTTATAGACGGTCCGACGACTGACTTGATGACGGTGCATGATGCTTGCAACCGACTGTTCTTCCAGAAAAAATTCAGTAAGGTAAATGCGTTCACCCGGACGACATTGTGCTAAGAGTTCCGTTAATAATGCGGCTAATTGCCAATGGATCTCTTGATCAGCCATCGGGTCAATGGCGATGGGCAGGGCGTGTTCCAGCTTGACCTGCGATTGTGTCCGCAAAGTTTGGTTACGCAAATAGTCAACGGTTCGCCACTTGATGCGCCGAAAAGCAAATTTGCGAAAGTCTGCCAAGTTGGCAGGCAGTTCAGGCTCATAGTTCTGATAGGCGGCTAGCCAGGTCAGATGTGCCACGGTAACGCAATCCTCAAATTGCGGGTGATATTTGGTCACGTGTGCGGCCTTCAAAGCACCATACAACAGGCGTTGGTGTTCCGGATGTGCGAGTAGGTCAAAGGCGGCTTGATTATCAAAACGGTCAGCGTGCATTGAAATAACCTCATTTTATCGTTAATTACCTTGGCCAAGGTTGATTCTAGTGTAGTGAGTGGTCAGTAATGGTGCAGGTGGTGAAAACGGACTGAAAAGTGACGATTTGTTTTCATTATTAATGTTCCGGTTAGATTTGAGCAATTCAATGACCA
This sequence comes from Lactiplantibacillus sp. YT640, assembly GCF_049745435.1. NCBI lineage: Bacteria > Bacillati > Bacillota > Bacilli > Lactobacillales > Lactobacillaceae > Lactiplantibacillus > Lactiplantibacillus sp. YT640. Next base: position 43,124 of record NZ_JBMNVY010000018.1, on the reverse strand, counting down.
AGTGCTTTCCTAGATTGTATGTAATTGTTATGATGTGATTAATCTAATTAACCGCGAACGGGCGGGGGCGTTCAGCCGGTGAATGTTAGAGAAAATACTTATCTCTAGGGGGCTTTACCACCTATGACCCAAAATATTGACGATCCGCATCACGTTAACTCTTTTTGGCATCTCGAATCTGGTACTTGGGACACCCGACAGCCACAGCGATTATTACCAATAGCGACGCGTTCAGATATTGATATAATCGACGTGCTGGAGACAATTTTTCTGCTTGACATTAAACACTTGGCATGCGCCGAGAATACCTTGATTTTTGACCGTCAACGAGGACTGATTAAGACTAAGCTGACAACGCGACAAATCATGATGACTTATGCAGTCCAACTAGGCTTTTCTGGGACCCAACTAATTAAACGGCTGGCTAGTCAGTTAGGACTATCGATGCATAAACTACCGGTGATTCATGGTGCTGCCATCTTGATGCCGCTAGGAACGGCCAAACGGGGAACGACTAGTTGGTATAATCGACATTATTTGGCGCATATCGAAGATCAAGGCTTTATGACTGCTTTGATTTATGACGGTCCCATCACGGTTCGCGTCGATGCGAGCAAGCGGATCGTTACTCGTCAATTGGCTAAGGCGGGGCAACTGCAACTAGCAGTCCAGGAACACCATCGCCGCCGCGCAGTCCCAAATCAGTCATCACCGACCGTATTGGATGCGGATCAAGCGATGATGCAGTCATACACCGATCAGGTCTTAAAACATTATGGAATTTTAGCACTGCCTGGGGAAATTAGTTGGTTGACCCGGCAGTTTTTCGGTAAACTATAATCGTGATGATTAAATGAGAGGAGGGGGATGTCCGTGACGAAGAAAGTGACGAAAATCGTAGCCCAGAAACGTGCGGGGCGCTACAACATATACTTAGACGAGCAGTATGCTTTTCCAATCAGTGAGTCAGTGATGATCAAGTTCCGTGTTTTCAAGGGCATGGAAGTTGATGAACAACTACAAGCGACAATGATTGCGGCTGACGATGTATCCAAGGCTTATACGCGCGCATTAGATTATTTATCACATCAACTGCGGACGGAGAAGGAAGTCCATGACAAGCTGCGGGATGAAGAGATCGACGAAACGGTGATTGACGCGACGATGCAACAATTACGCGAGTTACGGTTATTGAATGATCAACAGTATGCCGATGCCTTTGTGCGGACGGCCAAACGGACCAGTGACAAGGGGCCACGGGTGATTCGGCAGAAATTACGACAAAAGGGTGTGGGCGAGCAGCTGATTGATGACGCGCTGGCCGGGCAGTTTAGTCCTGAAGAACAAGTTGATAACGCCGGTGAACTAGCGCGCAAGTTGGCTAAACGTTATCACCGGCAAGCCTTCAAGACAATGCAACAAAAAGTTCGTCAAGGGATGATGACGAAGGGGTTTGACAATGATACGATCACGGCGGCGATTGCTAGTTTGGAATTGCAACCGGATGAAGATGAACAGTGGGCCGCCCTTGTGACGCAGGGCCAGAAGTTGTGGCAACGCAATCGCAAGTATGCGTTTCGTGAACGCATGATGCGCACGAAACGCAGCCTGTTTCAAAAGGGCTTCATGATGGACGATATCAATCGATTTATCGACGAACAAGTTGCTGATGAATGAAAAGGTTGAATTACCTGCCCGCACGCCATAAAAATCTGGTATAATGTTTAATGAAATTCGATGAAAATTTACCCTCATTTTAGAAAGTTGGGTTAATATGGCGCGCGAGGCTAAGGGACCTAAGGAAGGCGACTTCATTACGATTAAAAGCTATAAGCACGACGGAAGTTTACATCGAACTTGGCGCGATACAATGGTACTCAAAACAAGCGAGAACGTACTAATTGGTTGTAACGATCACACACTAGTCACCGAGGATGATGGTCGCCGGTGGGTGACGCGGGAACCTGCAATCGTTTATTTTCATAAGCATTATTGGTTTAATATCGTGGCGATGATTCGCGATAACGGCGTTTCATACTATTGCAACTTAGCATCACCATACGTGTTAGATAAAGAGGCTTTGAAGTACATCGACTATGATTTGGATGTCAAAGTCTTTCCCGATGGTGAGCGGCGGTTGTTGGATGTTGATGAGTACGAAGAACACGGTGCCCAATGGCGTTATTCGGCTGATACTGATCGCATTTTAAAAGCAAATGTGAAAGTCTTAGTTGATTGGATCAAAAACAAAAAAGGCCCGTTTTCACAAGACTACATTGATATCTGGTATAGTCGCTATCAAGAATTATCACGTCGGCAATAGCTCTGCTGACGGTCTGTCAGCGGCGTAATTAAAGTACAAAGGGAGTGACTCCGTGCTGGGGTGCTCCCTTTTGTGTTCTGGTTGCGTCTCGACATTGAATAATAAGAGGTGATTACCAGCCGTCATGGTTGACACAAGTCATGATAATTAGGACAATAAAAAACGACCCACAAGTCGCCTCTGTGGGTCGGGTGAAAATAGGAATTACACTTTTAAGCGCCAAAGTTGACTGGTCGTGAATAGCCAACCGCGTGCCACCACGGAACGTAGATTTTTTCATTTTTGACACCATTGTCCTGAGCGTCAATCATCTTTCCACCACCAACATAAATACCGACGTGTGATATCGAACCTGTGCCACTACCAAAGAAGACTAAATCGCCTTTTTGGGCGCGCTGTTTGGAAATTTTGGGATATTGTCGGTACTGAGCTTGTGCCACGCGTGGTAAGGTTTTCTGCGCAGCTTGCTGGAAGACATACTTAGTGTAACCGGAACAGTCGAACGTGTTCGGACCGACCGCACCATAGACATAGCGATGGTCAAGTTTGGATTTGGCCACGTTATAGAGGTTGGTGAAAGATCTGGTGCTCTTCTTGAGGGAGCCGGTCTTGACCCAGCCACGAACACGGGTATTAGCACTCGTTACAAAATAATAATTAGCCGTGGTATTATTAGCTAAGCGAATTTGCCATTGTTGGGTGACAAACCAAGTGGTATTACCATATTGTCGAAGCGTTCCCCGACTCTGGATTTTAAGATTATTTGCGGCACCACTCATGTTATAGAAGCCGCCCTGAGTATTCTTCGTCAGGTAGGCGCTTTTAGTAAGATTAGTGGTTTTAATGACGCGATTCGTTGAGCTGGCATCGACGTTTGGTGCTTGCCAAAGCTCCACCGTGAGGCCTAAAATAGCAACAATCAGTGTGATAAGACGTTGTTTCATATGTATTTCCTCCCCGAAAATCCCCATGTCCATCTCATTCAATAACGCTGACCCCATCATAAGCGCTCATTGTAACAAAGTTGTTGCAAATGAGTTGCGGTTCGATTAAGTAATGTCAACAGCTTGAGTGGATTAACAATAATTGATTAGATCTTGACCGATAGGAGTGACGAACTTGGCTTTTTTGAAGATTGATAACGGTGAATTACTTAAGAATATTCGGCAATTTGCCAAGAAGAATGGACTGACCTTAGCGGAAGTGGCGACCTTAGCAGGCTTAAGTGCGAGTGCTATCTATAGTTGGAAAAAGCACACGCCGTCAGTCGGTACGCTTAAGGAAGTTGCTCAAGTGCTCGGTACGAGTTATACCAAATTGGTTGGTAAGGATAAAGAACCGACAGCTAAGGCGATCAATGCCGCTGCTGTTGATCTTAAAAAAGTGATTGAAAACAAGAAAAACCAATTTGAATACGACGGTCAGCCGATTACTAATGAACAGATGAAAATTATCAGAAACGTCTTGAAGTCGATGTTCAAGACCCCGCGACTTTAATTTTAAGTAAAACTCGGTTCTTTTAGGTGCAACTGGGACCTGCTTAGTGTAAAATATTGCTCAGTTACTTGAATAATTGCTAGCAGCGCTTGACGGGCTTGAATGGATGGTGCACAATGGCACCAATTATGGAACGGATTGGGAGATGGGCGTATGAAAAAAGTTACTACCGCATTAGCAAAAAAGAATATCAACCAGTTGTTAACGATTGTTAATCAAGGCCACGATACCATTGAGGTGGAAAATCCCAGCACCCAAGATTCAGCGGTAATGGTTAGTATGAAAGACTGGTTGCAGATTGTCAGCCAATTAGCCAAAACGAATCATCATGACATGGAATTCAGTTAAATAATAACAAAGAACTAATCGTGCCAGTCAAGGTTCGCTTAGTCCAATAAGCTAAAGGCACCACCGACATAATCATGTCGGTGGTGCCTTTTTGAAAGTGTTAGTTCGTTGACATTTGAGTGCTGATTAGTCGGTCTGACTTTCAGCGTACTTGGTTTTGATATAATCAGCTGAAACTTGTAATTTTTTCAATTCTTCGTCTGTGAGATCCAATTGAACTTGTTCGACGATCCCGTCACGACCAACGACGGCTGGATATGAAAGGTATACGCCGTATTCTTCCCGGAAATTTGAAACGGGGAGTTCGGTGAGGGCGTCATTCAAGACCGTGTTGGCTAAGCGCACCGCGGCCGTTGTCACGCCATAACTCGTATATTTTTTGCCATGGAAGACCCGGAAGCCACCGTCGCGTGATTCGGCGTCTAGTTTGGTCAAATCTAAACCGCGGTCAGCGGCTAATTTGGTAATTGGTTGACCTAACACGCGTACCGTTGACCAAGCTGTAAATTGAGAATTGCCGTGTTCACCCAGGTTGTAGCCGGCCACGGACCGTGAATCCAGGTGTAGTGCACTGGCGACCGCTCGTTTCATTCGTGCAGAGTCCAGTAGTGTTCCTGTCCCAATCACGTGATTCTTTGGCAACCCGGTAACCGCTTGGTAGATCGATGTGATGACGTCCACGGGATTAGTAATGACGACTAGAATTCCGTTGAAACCACTGGCTTTGATTTTAGCAGCGACGTCTTTGACTTGTGTGCTGGTAAAGGGTAATTCTAGGAAGCGGTCATTAGTTGGTGAATCTTGTAACTTAATATTCCCGATAGCTGAGATAATGACATCGGCATCAATGAGGCTGCTATAATCATTGATAATGATATTCGTGTGATAAGGTAAATTAGGCATTGCATCCTGAAAATCAAGCGCGTCTGCTTCAACTTTGCTGGTGTTCGTATCGATGAGGACAAGGTCATCGGCAAAGCCATTGGCGACGATGTAGTGAGCGGCGGTTGAACCGACGTGTCCCATTCCGATAATGGCAATTTTACGTGACATAATGTAGCGCTCCTTTGAAAGTTTATCGTTCATTAATTAAATTACCATTATTCTCATTGATTTTAAATAGATTTTGTGAGAAATATCGAAATCGTATTCGGACTAAGTGAAATAGGGTATAATTAACGCATTAATAGTTGCACCAAGAAAGGGAGGAGCGCGAGTGTTTAAGCGCCTAAAAGATTCGGCCTTGTTATTTTGGTCACTTGAAATTTTGATTGTGGCGACCTTGATCTGGGTCTGCACGAACATTGGTTTTTTGTTTCAGCCAATCGGCACGTTTTTAAGTGTCGTGTTCATGCCAATTTTGATTTCAGGATTTTTATTTTATATGTTGAATCCCTTGGTCAAGTTGTTGACTAAGGTTCATTACAAGAAGTTTCGGATTTCTCGAACCGGAGCTGTGGCTATCGTATTTGTGCTATTATTCGGGTTACTGGTGTGGGGAGCGGTTTCCCTGTTGCCACGGTTAGTCAGTCAGGTGACACAACTGATTTATAACCTACCAAGTATTGCCACTGAGATGCAAAAAGCCGCTACTAAGCTGATCAATAATAGTTCGGTACTGAAAAGAATTGATATTAGCTCGTACACCAAGCAATTCAATGGTGAAATCAGTAAGTATTCTCAGAACTTTTTGTCATCATTATCAAGTAGTGTTGTTACGGTGATTTCCACGATTACGAGTGTGACGATCATGGCAATTACGATTCCAGTCGTATTGTTCTATATGTTGAAGGATAGTGAGAAATTCATTCCAGCTATCAGTCGGTTCTTACCGAAGAAACAGCGGCCTGAAGTCATTGGTTTACTACAAAAGATGGGCGACACGATTTCTAGTTATATCAGTGGTCAGGTTATTGAGTGTCTCTTCGTGGGGACGTTTACGGCGATTGGCTACATGTTGATCTCGCAACCATACGGGTTATTGCTTGGCGTGATTGCTGGATTGACAAACATTATTCCGTACGTAGGACCTTACATTGGGATCGCGCCATCACTCATCGTGGCCTTCACCAAGTCACCGATGCAGGTAGTGTACGTGATTATCGTAGTCGTGATTGTTCAACAGGTTGATGGGAACTTAATCTATCCCAACATTATTGGGCGGACACTCAAAATCCACCCGTTAACGATCATTATTTTATTACTAGCAGCGGGAAATATTGCCGGAATTCTTGGCATGATTTTAGCGATTCCGTTCTATGCTGTGGTCCGGACCGTGGTTATTTACCTCTATAATATTGTCGAGTTACGAAATGAGGAGCACTTGCGTAAGCAAACGACGGTCTATCAGCCGCAACCTGCTAAGGCGACTAAAGCAGACTTGACGACGACCACTAAATCAAAAAAGTAGTCTGTGCTATAATTGGTGAATTAAGCTTGAACGTGGCATAAGGAGTGATTTTTTGAAGAAAGTAATTACGTATGGGACATTCGATTTGTTGCATAAAGGCCATATTCGGTTGCTTAAGCGTGCACGGGCCTTGGGCGATCATTTGACCGTTTGCGTCTCGACCGACGAATTCAATGCTGAGAAGGGTAAGCATGCGTACACCTCGTATGAGGATCGTAAGTATATTTTGCAAGCCATTCGCTATGTCGATGAAGTGTTACCTGAGAAAAGCTGGGATCAAAAAATCCGGGATGTCGTTGATAACGATATTGATATTTTCGTGATGGGTGACGATTGGCACGGCAAGTTTGATTTTCTAAAAGACTACTGCGAGGTGGTCTATTTGCCCCGTACTGAAGGCATCTCATCGACGCGTATCAAGCACGATTTAGGGATGCAATCCAAGGATTAACCACTAAGCTAGATGATTTATCAGTCACAAAACACCGCCGTTACCCGCAACTTCAAGCTGCGTAACAGCGGTGTTTTAATTAACAGTTATTAGTAAGTCACGCCTAAATGACCATGGACTGGTTCGATGCGGATTATAGTTAGCATTCAGCCAGTTCAAAGGGCTTAATGGAAGATGGCGTTGAGCGCCAACACGCCTCCGAGACCGCAGACAGCGATGATCGTTTCTAACATCGTCCATGTAAGCAGCGTTTGCTTGACGGTCAGGTCGAAGTATTCCCGGAACATCCAGAAACCAGCGTCGTTCACGTGAGAAGCGGCGACACTCCCAGAGCCGATGGCAATTACCATCAGGGCGGGGTCGATACCAGCTTGCGTCATTAACGGCGCAACTAGGCCGGCTGCCGTGAGGGCCGCTACGGTAGCGGAGCCGAGTGAGACCCGTAAGATGACAGCGACTAGCCAGCCAAGAATCAGTGGTGAGATGCTGCTGCCACTGAACAACTGGGCCACGGCCTTACCAACACCCCCATCAATTAAGATCTGTTTGAAGGCGCCACCCCCACCGATGATTAGTAATAACATGGCAATTGACTTAGTGGCATCTTCGATGGTGGCCGTGATGGCCTTATTGGTCTTGTGTTGGTGAATCCCCATTGACCAGAGGGCGAATAATAGTGAAATTAACATGGCAATTCCGGGTGCCCCAATCAAACGAATGATTTGGTCAAGGGTCGACGGGTTTTTAGGTGTCACACCGTGATCAACGACTAATTCGTAGACGGTGGTGATTGTCATCAGAATCACGGGGAAGAGCGCCGTTAAGACACTGAGTCCAAACCCGGGTGCTTCAGATACTTTGAATTGACGTTTGTTACTGCTAAGTGGCAGGTGTGGTTTACCGGTGAATGCGTCAGGAACCATCTTTTGCGCCCAGCGTGAAAAGAGCGGTCCTGCGATATAAACAGTTGGAATCGCAATAATGATCCCGAATAGTAGCACATGACCCACGTTCGCATTTAGCGTCGTCGCAATTGCAGTTGGTGCCGGGTGCGGTGGTAAGAATCCGTGAGTAACAGATAATGCGGCGCCCATGGGAATCCCCAGATAGAGAACGGGAACTTGTGCTTCGATCGCAATGGCAAAGACGATTGGAATCAACAAGACGATCCCAACTTCGAAGAAGAGGGCAATCCCGATGATAAATGAGGCGACTACGATGGCAATTTGTAGCCGTTTGCGCCCGAAAATATCCAATAGTGTCGTGGAAATCGTGTAAGCACCACCAGCATCGGCTACTAAGCGGCCGAGCATGGCACCGAAGCCGAAGACTAGTGCTAACTCACCCAGTTGACTGCCAATCCCGTTCTGAATACTAGTAGCAATCTTAGTTAATGGCATCCCTAGTCCGATTCCGACGACGACGGCCGTAACAATCAGTGCAATATAAGTATTCAGCTTGAATTTAATAATTAATAGTAATAGTAGTAGGATGCCGAGTGTAAGAACAACAAATGGCATAGTGGACACTCCTAACGATTTAGAGTAGCAATTTCGTGATACAACGGTGCCAATTGCGCCGTTACGTGGTCAAAAACGACTTGGTGTTGATGATATAACTGGTGGTTGGCGGCGTTGGGTTGATAAGTTTCGGTTGCACCAATCATGGCGTGAATCGCGGTTAAATCATCAATATGCCCCAGTGCCTTGAGTCCAATCACGGCCGCTGCTAGACAGGAACTTTCGAAGCTCGCTGGAATCGTAATGGGTTGTCCCAATACGTCAGTCAAAATTTGCCGCCATAAACTTGAACGGGCAAAGCCACCAGTGGCCCGAATCGCATGAACTGGTTCGGCGGCTGCCGTCAATTGTAGGACAGTATTCAGGTTCATCACGATACCCTCTAAGACCGCACGTGCAATATCGGCTTTGGTCGTGGTCGTGGTGACGCCCAGCAGTGAACCGCGGGCATCCGCATTCCAGAGAGGCGCGCGTTCACCACTTAAGTAGGGGTGAAATAAGAGTCCGTGGGCACCGACGGGAACGGTTGCGGCAAGCGCTGTCAATTGGTCGTATGGATCTTGTTGATTCGCACGGGCGGTTTGGCTTTCAGTAGTGAAGAGCTCATCGCGGACCCACCGGAAGACTTGACCACCGTTATTGATCGGCCCACCAACAATCCAGTGGTGCGGCGCGACGTAGTAACAAAATAGTCGACCTTCAGGATCCAAGTATGGTTGTTTCGTCATCACCCGTACAGCACCGGAAGTGCCAATCGTAATGGCCGCAACTCCTGGTTCATCAGCCCCCACCCCCAAGTTTGAAAGGGCACCGTCACTTGCACCCATGATAATTTTCGTTGTGGGTGCGAGTCCCAGGGTTGATGCTGCGACTGGTGTCAGTCCATCGATCACGGCGTCGGTATCGACCAATGGTGGTAGCTGCGTGCGGGTGATGTGTGCATAGTCGAGCGCGACAGGTTCCCAATCGAAGTTATAAAGATTGAATAGGCCAGTGGCGTTGGCCATTGAATAATCCATTTGAAGTTGGCCCGTCATTTTGTAAATCAAGTATTCTTTAATTCCGACTACGTGACAGGTTTGTGCTAGTAATTCCGGTGAATGATGGGCAAGCCAGTGAAGCTTAACCAGGGGACTCATCGGGTGAATCGGCGTTCCCGTAAGGTGATATAGGCGATCGCCCAGGGGTTGACTTTTCAATTCAGCGGCGTCTTGTGCGGCCCGGTTATCTGCCCAAGTGATGACCCGGGTCAGCGGTTGTTTCTGACTGTCAAGTAGGATCAAGCTGTGCATTGCGGATGAAAAGGCGATTCCTTCGATGTCTTCGGGATCAATGCCAGCACTTACTTGATGGATGGTCGCTTGGACTGCCTGCCAGATTTCTTGCGGGTCCTCTTCGGCCGTGGTCACGGTATCATGATAGAGTGGGTAGCCAACGTTGGCACTCGCAATTACGTGACCCTGGTGGTCGTACAAGACGGATTTGGTACTTGTGGTTCCTAAATCAGTTCCAATAAGGTAAGTCATGGTGCTTCGTTCCTCCTATTCGTGATCGACAGCGTGGCCACCAAACTCGTTACGTAGGGCGGCAACAACTTTACCAGTGAATGTGTCATCGGTTTCTGAACGGTAGCGCATCATCAAGGCCATCGCAATGACCGGGGTGGCGACTTGTTGGTCTAGGGCCGCGTCTAAGGTCCAGCGACCTTCACCGGATGAATGCATAACACCCTTGATGTCATCTAGATTACCATCCTTGCTGAATGCATCTTGAGCTAAGCCCATTAACCAGCTTCGAATGACTGAGCCGTTATTCCACATTTTGGCGACGGCCGCGTTGTCGTAAGTGAACTGACTATGCTGTAAAACGTCAAAGCCTTCACCTATTGCTGCCATCATACCATACTCAATTCCGTTGTGGACCATCTTCAGGTAATGACCACTGCCAACAGGGCCGGTGTACAAATATCCATTGGGAGCGGCAATCGCTTTAAATAGTGGTTCGACGACTTGGAAAGTGGCGGGGTCGCCACCAATCATAAAGTTGCCATCGTGGCGTGCACCAGCTTGACCGCCCGACGTCCCGACATCTAAGAAGTTGATGTGGTGACTTGCCAGTAATTCGCCGTGGCGGATACTATCTTGATAGTGCGAATTACCGCCATCGAGGACGATGTCACCTGCACTTAAAGTCTGGGCTAACTGTTCGATAACGCTGTTGGTTGCCTTACCAGCGGGTACCATGATCCACACGATCCGTGGTGTTGGCAACTGGTCAAGCAAATTGGTGAGATCCGTGGCCGTCGCCAACCCGTGAGCACTGGCGGTACTAAGATTAGTGGGGTTAAGATCCATTCCCACTGGCGTGTGCCCGTTATCCTGCATGTTCAACGCTAAGTTCATTCCCATTTTACCTAAGCCAATCAATCCTAATTTCATGATGAAACCCCTCTTTTATATGAAAAATATTAAGTACTTTTTGTATTCGCTTACATTGTAATAAAACTATTTACATAAATCAACCATATATTTGTAAATTATTTTCATTAGACTGAAAATAAAGGCAACCAAGCCCGGTTTTACAGGCCTGATTGCCAAGAAAAAATTTGTTAAATTGCTGACCAAACGGCTGCGCCGATACTTGGGAAGAGGATCACGAGTTGTTCACGTTGCGCCGGTGTCAATTGATATTGGATCGCTGGTAGCAACGTGTTAATGGTATTTTCGGCCTGTTCACCGAGTTCAGCGGCACCAATCAACCGGTGCTGGTCATCCGTCACGAGTAAGTTATGGCCGGTGACATCGCGCGTTGTCTGCCGGAACCAGTCATCCTTTAAATCATTGACGGTAACTTTGACATCATGAGTGTCACTGGTTGGAAGTGTACCAACTTGGGCCAATCGTGGGGACGTGAAGACGACCGATGGAATGGCCGGATACTTGATGGGGGCATTGGTGTCACCCGTGAATAGGTGGGTCAGGTATTGCGACTCAAAGATAGCAGTGGGTGTTAATTTTGGTTGATCCTTGGCGAGAACGTCACCGGATGCGTAGATGCCAGCGACACTCGTTTGCAAGTGGTCGTCGACGGTGATTCCAGCTGCTGTGTAGTCCACACCGATTTTTTCAAGTCCTAAGTTTGCGGTGTTGGGCTGGCGGCCCGTCGCATCCAAGATCCAGTCCGTTGTAATCTTGTCATCCGCACTGAGGACTTCGAAGTGGTCACCAGTCGACTTGATCGCAGTTGGCACCCATTCACGTTTTAGGACTAAACCTTGTTTCACGAGAATGGCCAATAATCGTTCAACGAATGGTTGGTGGAATTGACGAAGTGCTTGGTCACCACGCATGAGTAGGGTGACCTGACTGCCGGCTGTTAGTGCCATGTTGGCGAATTCGAGTCCGATGTAGCCGGCACCAATCACGGTGATGTGGTGTGGCAAAGTGGTTAGATTCAAAAAGTCGTTACTGTCATGGGCGAGTTCAGTGCCGGGAATGTCCAAACGATGTGGATGCTGACCTGTTGCGATGACAATCTTATCGGCGGTATACGTCTTGTCCGCCACCTGAATCGTATGGTCGTCGACGAACGTCCCGCGGCCATTGATGAGGGTCACGCCGGCACTAGTCATTAAGCCAGCAATCATATCTGGTAAGCCGGCGATGACGTCGCGTTCGTGGTCAAAGTTGGCTTGCCAATCAATCGTCGGTTCACCACGCAGACCGTATCCTTGGAAGTTAGCAACTTGATTTTTTAATGCTACCGGCTGGTCTAAGGTGATTTTAGCGTTGCAACCCCGATTAGGACAGGTACCACCAATCAAATCAGCTTCAATGACGGCTACTTTTTTGCCACGAGCCGCTAACGGAATGGCCCCGTCAAACGTTCCGTGACCGCTACCTAGATATACAACGTCAAATTTTTCTGACATATTAAAATCCTCCTCGTTCCCAAATCACAGTTATTTAAAAACAAATACATTGTACACAACTTAACTTAACATGCCAAATAAAACGCGGCCTTAATTTAAAAGCATGGCCTTGAAAACGATTGCAACTGGTCTGTCATGACTTTGTTAAGTGAATTCCCACCGAATCGGTGCAAGATGGTCGGTGGTACTGGATTTTTTGGTCAAATATCAGTAAAATATGTAAGGCTATGTTTTTTTACGGTGGGACGGTACCACCGTGCACGTTGAATATACAGGTTATGATGAAAGGAATTTTTAATGAATAAGACAGAATTAACCGCCGCGGTCAATACCCGGCGTACCTTTGCGATTATTTCTCACCCGGATGCCGGGAAAACCACCATTACGGAACAAATGTTATTGTTTGGTGGCGTTGTTCGTCAGGCCGGAACGGTTAAAGCCCGTAAAAGTGGGAACTTTGCCAAGTCTGACTGGATGGAAATTGAAAAGAAGCGGGGAATCTCAGTAACGAGTTCCGTGATGCAATTCGATTACGATGGCAAACGGATCAACATCTTGGACACGCCCGGACATGAGGATTTCTCGGAAGACACTTATCGGACTTTGATGGCGGTCGATTCCGCTGTCATGGTCATTGACTCGGCTAAGGGGATCGAACCACAAACGAAGAAGTTATTCCAAATTTGTAAGATGCGGGGCATTCCGATCTTTACGTTCATGAACAAGTTGGACCGTGATGGTCGCGAACCATTGGACTTGTTGAACGAAGTCGAAGAAGTCCTCGGAATCGAAACTTATCCAATGAACTGGCCAATGGGTATGGGTAAGGGCTTAAAGGGCTTATACGATCGTTACAATCACCGTGTGGAACTTTATCATAATGAAGCTCATGGCGAAACGTTCTTACCACTAGACGAGAACGGTGAGCTTGATCCTAGTAATGAATTGACCAAGGACAGTATTTATCGTGACACGTTGGATGAAGTCGAATTGATCAACGAAGCTGGTAATGATTTTGACGAAGCTAAAGTAATGGCGGGAGACATGACGCCAGTATTTTTTGGGTCCGCCCTCACCAATTTCGGGGTCGAAACGTTCTTGAAGACGTATCTGCAGTATGCGCCTAAACCCGCTGCTCATAAGACTCGTGATGACCAAGTCGTTCAGCCAACCGACGATGAATTTGCCGGTTTTGTGTTCAAGATCCAAGCCAACATGAACCCGAACCATCGTGATCGGATCGCCTTTGTCCGCATTTGTTCTGGCGAATTTGACCGGGGGATGGACGTGGTCTTGCAGCGGACTGGTAAGAAGATGCGCTTAAACAACTCTACGCAATTCATGGCCGATACCCGTGAAACGGTGGAAACTGCCGTTGCTGGCGATATCGTCGGTCTCTACGACACAGGTAACTTCCAAATTGGAGATACGATTTACGCTGGCAAAAATGCGGTTCAATTCGAAAAGTTACCGCAATTTACGCCGGAGCTCTTCATGCGCGTTACAGCCAAGAACGTCATGAAACAAAAGTCTTTCCATAAAGGTATTGAACAACTGGTTCAAGAAGGGGCCGTTCAGTTGTACACTTCATATTCAACGGGTGACTATATTCTTGGTGCAGTCGGTCAACTTCAATTTGAAGTCTTCAAATTCCGGATGCAAAATGAATATAATTCGGAAGTTGTCATGGAACCAATGGGTAGCAAGACTGCCCGTTGGATCGATCCCGAACAATTGGATGAAAAGATGTCCAGTTCGCGGAATCTATTGGTCAAGGACCGCTACGGGGCACCGCTCTTCTTATTCGAAAATGCCTTTGCCGAACGCTGGTTTGCGGATAAGTATCCGGATGTCAAGCTGACCTCGAAGCTCTAGGATTTATATTGTGGTTTACACTTAGCTGACCAATCTAGTTAGATTACTGTTCGTCAGCCGATGTGCGTCCTATTTCGACCTCCGGGGCTGGGTGACAATTGCTGGAACGTAAGCCGACATCGATTTGAGCTAACGCACAACCCGCGTCAGCTCAAATACGAGTCTTATTCTAAGCCGGAAGAAAATCACTTCCAGCTAAGAATAATTTGGTTACTGAGCATTGCCTAGCCAACGGATTAATGCGGTTTTGGCATTAGTCCGTTGGCGTAGCAAGCACAGGCTTCAGTGGCACCGAGCACGTTTCGGGAACCCGCTCGAATGGCTGATGAACGGCCACTTAACTTGGTGCAATTGGTCGCTAACTCGAACTTTTCCCAGCGGGCCTAAGCTGGCTGCTCTTGATTTAACGGATAGAAAAGTTACAATGTGTCTCAAGCAAAAGCACAAACAAATATGTGAATAGTTCATAAAATGATGGGGCTGCCAAGTTGATTTGGCGGTCTCATCATTTTTTGTGTGGCGGGACCGGATAGAAGTGATATGAGAGGTTCTTCTAACATGCTTATCGGTCCATGTAAATTCACCATGTGAACCAACGTTGTAGCACTGCTAAGGTGAGAGAATTACGATACAATCAATCTGCAATTTAGATTGTAGGGGGCGATGAGATTGAAAATAAGGGGACGCTGGATGCTGGGATTGATGTTAGGAATGGGGTTGTGGGGCCCGATGACGGTGCACGCGGCGACGAACTTGGTACGGTGGCCAGCGGTGCAAAGCTTAGCGCCCCGGAATTGTGAACTTGAATCGAAACAAACGCGCTTATATCAATTAAATCGTGCAACGATGCAATTAACGCCACGTGGGACGGCCCGGACGACTAGTCACTGGCAACGGGTTGGTCAGGTGATGGTGACACAAAACAAGCGGTTAGTGACTTATTGGCAGGTGCGTCACGGGACTGCTGGGCGACTGAGCTGGGCGTTGGCGGACACCGTACGAGTTGTCGGAACCAGGGCCACTGATATTAAGACACCCACGCGGCAACCGATGCGCGTGGTGACAACGGATCAACAGGAACATGGGGTGACGCGCGCGGCCAATAAGCTGAGTTATTTGCCCTTAAAAGGGGCGGGACGGTACACCACTGAGCATATTTTGTTTCGTCCTACCGCCGCGTATCTAGCGACTCAAGGGCTACAAAATCAGCCAGACACGTTGCGCCAGAGTAGTGGCTATCGCGACCATTATCATTTCAAAACAGCACTGTATTTACCGCAACAGTTAGGGAGCCGCTTGTTGAATGACCCACAGAGTGCGACGTTTTCAGCTGACAATCGGTACTTGTACGTCATGTACGTCAATGATCAACAGTTGGGTGGCGCCGACCAGACTGGCTGGGTCGTTCGCTATGATTGGCAACGCCTGATGGCTTTAGGGGCTGGGCAATCAGGGAAGATGGCGATGGTCCGAGTAGCAGCAGCTCACCAATTCGACGGGAAGATGACGGCTTTTGACCGTCGGGTGCTGGCCGCCATTGAAGTGGGGCCGGAGTTTACGGCGGGACACGTTCAGTCACTAGCTTTAAATCCTAAGACGAACGAGCTGTGGTTTATTTCATCGACGGCACGTGATCAGCTTGCAAGTGTTGCGCGACTAAATCCGCAATCCCTGACGCCGGATCTTAAAATTGCCTTTACTACTGGTAGCGGGCGTCTAGGTGATGAACTGACTTTTGATCGCGCTGGGCAGGCCTATTATTGGACGCATGCGAGTCAGCTCAGAAATGGCAATGTCACGCTTTATCGTGGCACAATCAGTTCGACGACTGGTGTACATTTTGAACAACTCGCGCAGGGGTTAGCTAATAATCCGGGTTTCTTCGCCCAATCGATTGGATATAACGAGATTACTGGTCGGCTCTACCTGGTCTCCGATGAGAGTATTACGTCACTTCCAGCGGCTAAACTGGGACACTTGACGACTAGTCAGGTCGGTGAGGCGAACTTTGCTGGTGATCGCGAGTTTGAAGGGTTAGTCTTCATGCACCACAGCCAGGAAGGTTTCTTGCTGACGAATCGGGGCATCGAGTTGATGCGCATAATTGTTGATAAGTAGATATTAAAATGCGCCACTCGCTAGATTAGATTGAAGCTAGCGAGTGGCGCATTTTAGCATGGTTCGCGTTAATCGAACAAAAGTCTTGTTTAAGCAAACGGTGGATCTAATTTCGTTAAATAACGGCCCGGCAAGTAACCTTGATCTTGCAGGCGATACCAGACGACCCCGTTGTCGTCGGCCATTCGCTCAATCAAATTGACCGTGTCACCATGAGTGACGGTGGTTAAATAGCGGCCATATGGTTCGATGTATGTGTGGACCTGTTTGCCAGGGACAAAACTGACAACGCCGGTTTGGCGAACAGGCCGTTTATTTTGGACGCGGTAGCCGGCTGGCAACTTGAGTAACAGTGTGTCACCGGTAGTTAATTGGAGGTGCGTCTCCGGAATCCACTGATCATCGCCAATCGCATACCAGGTCTCGTGAGTGACTAAGCGAACGCGCATGTACGTTTTATAAGTGCTACCGGGCTGGAGCTTAGTTAAATAGTTGGTCGTAGTTGTCCCAGGATACGGATAAACGGCGGTCAACTTGTTGACTTGGACAAAACCAGTACTGAGGTCAGTTTGCTGCCAATTTTGATTGCGGTAGAAAAAAAGGACCGTCTTGGAAGTGGTCGTGTATTCCCCAGTCACGTCGCCTACGGAACGGAGGAGCTTAAAACCGGCGACGGTCGGCGCACTGATTTCGTAAGGGGTTCCTAATTTCCCCCGGTACATGGTCGGCCGGCCAATTAGTTCGCGGCGGTCAATGTCATAGGCGTACATCCAGACTGGTTGGCCAGCTTGGCGTTCGTAAGTCAACGTGATGCTAGCCTGTGGGGTCGTAAACCAGCGAGTCAAGCCTTCGATATGGACGAGGTGGTAGCCGGTGATGCTGACGGCTGGCAAGTGAATCTCTTCGCCAATGGTGCCAGCAATCATATCAGCAGCCTGCAGTTCATTGCCATCCTGATCTAGGTGGTGAACGAGAACTAATGCTTCTGTTTGGTTAACTGTAGGTGCTGCGGCAGTTTGTGCGGCAATGGAACGTGGTGCCTCAGTAGCGCTTGTGGCGGCTTCCGTGCTGTTTAGTGCCTGAAGCATTCCTTTAAGTCGGTCAAGAAACGACACGTGACCACTCCTTTCATTAATAAATTAATTATCACTAGTATAACGCATTCACAAGGGTTCTGGCACGTCTTAAATAAATTGTAAAATTCCCGCTTTGTCAGTCGTGTATACTAATATTTAATAACAGGGGGCGTTAACGGATGAATCTAAAACAATTACAATATTTTTTGGCCGTGGCAGAGGAAGGTCAGATGACAGCGGCCGCCAAACGCTTGCACGTGGCGCAGCCACCACTGAGCTATCAGATTAAGCAATTAGAACTTGAACTAGGCGTCACCCTCTTCAATCGCTTGCCTCAGGGTGTGACTGTTACTGAAGCTGGCAAGCTACTGGTGGGGTATGCCCAACAGCTCACGCAGTTGTCGGCGACTGCGGAGAACAAGGTCCGGGCCCTGGCACACGGCGTGACGGGGACCATTAATCTGGGGACAGTTTCATCCTCGGCAGGGGTCATGCCGAATACGGCATTACTAAAGTGGTTAGGGCAACATCCCGATGTTCAGCTTGCGATTACGGAAGGCAATACGTATGAGTTGTTAGACGATCTGCATAAACGGTTGCTAGACGTGGCGGTGTTACGAACACCGTTCAACGCGCAACATCTAGTCTGTCGTTACTTTCCCGCAGAACGGATGGCAGCAGTCATTCCGAAGCGATATTCACGGTTTGAAAAGCGGCGCCAGTTACAACTAAGTGACCTCGCTACGTTACCATTGATCAAGTACCGTCGTTTTAATGAATTATTCCACGTTGCCTTTCTGGAAGCGTCGGTTACGCCGACTTACATCATGACTTGTGATGATGCCCGCACGGCGATGCACTGGGCTAATCACCAATTGGGAGTGGCCCTGGTGCCACGGTCATTGGCTGAAACCTATGACGGTGGTGACGTGCTGATTCGATCATTGGCAGATCATCGTTTTCAGACTCAACTGGCCCTAGCAACGACCCCGGAAGCCTTAGCGACCCCATTAGTTGCCGGTTTGATGGCACAATTCCAGCAAGCGCAGTCGCTAGACTAGTTTAATCAGTTTGATATCTAAAAATTTAATCGCGGTTAAGGGTGGATTGCTGATTTAATCGGGTTGTTACCGATTACACTAGCTAGAAATTGAAGTGGTGTTTTCAGACGCAAAATAAGCCTAATGACTGTCGTACTGGGGATACGCTAACCTTCATTTAATAATTAGATATCAATCGGTTTAAATGGTACACTAACAATTGAAATTTAAAGGGTGAAGGTGAAGGAAATGATTTATTCGTTAGGGCTAATGCTCGGCGTTGGGGTAATTGCCGGAATTTTCGGTGCTATTTTAGGTATCGGTGGTGGCATGATCGTCACACCAATCCTGACACTTGGTTTGGGATTAGATATTAAGTATGCGATTGGGGCCAGTATTATCGCCGTGATTGCCACGAGTTCGGGCTCTACCATTGCATATTTACGTGATGAGATGTTGAACTTACGCGTCGCGATGTTTCTTGAAATTGCGACGACGGTCGGGGCCGTCCTCGGTGCAGTGTTGACGGGGGTGCTTAATGCAACATTCCTGTACTTCCTATTTGGGGCGCTGTTAGTTTTCACGACGTATAATATGATTCGTAAATTAATGAGTAAGAACGGTGAATTACTGTCAGTCAAAGATGACAAGCTGGCGACACAGTTGAACTTAAATGGTACTTATTATGATAAAGCATTGAATAAGCAAGTTGATTATCAGGTTGAAAACGTGCCGGGTGGTTTTTCCATGATGTTCGGTGCTGGTTTCGCCAGTGGCTTGTTGGGGATCGGGAGTGGCGCGTTCAAAGTGCTAGCCATGGATACGATTATGCATATGCCGCTTAAACCGTCATCAGCAACTTCTAACCTGATGATGGGGGTGACGGCGGCAGCGAGTGCGATGGTCTACTTCTTTAATGGGTCAATCAAACCCGGAATCGCGGCCCCATTAGCTATCGGGATTATCGTCGGTGCCTTAATCGGCTCACGAATCATGACGCGGCTCAAGCCACGCTTGATTCGCATGATCTTTGTGCCCGTGATGCTCTATCTGGGAATTCAAATGATTGCTAAAGGATTCGGGGTGACCATCTAATGGATAAGCAAAAAACAACTAAAGCGCAAGAGATGCACGCCGTTGAAATGATGATTGGGTATATTCTACGAATTGGCGTCATTGTTTCTGCAATCGTGATTATTATTGGGATGCTTCTGATGTTGATTCAGGGCAATGGTGGTTATGCAAATGGTATGGAACCCCATACGGTCGCTGATATTCTAGCCGGCATTGTGGCACTTAAACCATATGCCGTGATTATGTTAGGTTTATTTCTATTGATTTTAACGCCAACTTTGCGGGTTGCGGTCTCTATCTACGCCTTTGCAGTGGAAAAAGACCACTTATATGTTTGGATTACGACGATTGTTCTCATCATCTTGATTGTTGCTTCGGTGATTGGGTATCTCGGTAACTAGGCTAGACGGAGCTGATTAATCAGGTTGAGTCGTGATTAAAATGGGCGCACATCTAAAATGGCTACCAGCTTGTTTCGAGGTTAATGTGGAAAGAATCTAAGTTGGTGTAAATTCACGGGCTGGTGTGTTTTATGCCGATGTACGAGTACTTAACTAGCCAATATTGTTTAATAATAAGAGAATGCTGATAAAAAATCAGCATTCTTTTTTATTTGTGCACTTTTAGCTGTTTTGACTAACGTAAAAAAGACCTAATATCGTCATTTTTATCGTTATTTGAATTATTTATTAAGAAAAATTGCCGATTGTGTTCACTTGATAATTGAACACTGATGTGAGAATATAATTGCTTATATATCAGTAATTTCAGGCATGTTTATCAGTATGGATAATAATCGCAAAATGAAATAATTAAGACGATTATGACGAAATAATGATAAAAATTAGAGTTTAGGATTGATTTTAATTTATTTATAATATACAATTACTTTAACTTTTCGAGGGAAAAGCACACACAAACTATTTTAAAGTTAGGGGTTGGGTTATATGAATTTCAAAACAGCTGCAAAAGTAACCGTCGTTGCCGGCGCATCCGTACTATTCTTAGCTGCTTGTGGCTCAAGCAAGAGTTCTTCAAGTTCTAAGCAAACGGCCAATTGGACCGAATCAGCCGAATTACCAACGATGGACATTTCTAAGTCCACCGATGTGGTTAGTTCTAACGCGTTGAATAACACTAATGAAGGGTTATACCGTCTCGGTAAGAACGGGAAGGTCACACCCGGAATTGCGAAATCCACTAAGGTTACTAATGGTGGGAAGACATATACGTTCACTTTACGGAAGAACGCAAAATGGAGTAACGGGGATAAAGTTACTGCCAAAGACTTTGTTTATGGTTGGCAACGGACCGTTAATCCAAAGACTGCGTCACAATACGCATACTTATATTCAGGGATTAAGAACGCTGACGCTATCGTCAATGGCAAGAAGCCCGTTTCTAGTTTAGGAATCAAGGCTGATGGTGATTACAAGTTGACGGTCACTTTGGATAAGCCAATTGCTTACTTTGACAAGCTGATGGGCTTTGTCAACTTCTTCCCACAAAATGAAAAAGTGGTTAAGAAGTACGGTTCTAAGTATGGGACGAGCAGTAAGGCCATGGTTTATAACGGCCCTTACAAGATGACTGGTTGGACTGGGACAAACTTGTCATGGACCTTGAAGAAGAATAACGATTATTGGGATAAGAAAGCTGTTAAGATGGACAGCATCAAGTACCAAGTCGTTAAGGATCCTTCAACTGGCTTGAACTTATTTAATTCCAATAAGCTCGACTTTACGACACTTTCCAACGAACAAGTTAAGAATTATAAGAATGATAAGAACTACTTAGTTCGGAAGACGGCTTCAACTTTCTACGTTGAATTTAATCGTAAGGATAGCGATAAGACTTTAGCCAAAGCTTTCCAGAACAAGAAGATTCGTCAGGCCTTGTCATTAGCAATTAACCGGAAGTCCTACGTTAATAATACGTTAGGTAACGGTTCGACCGTTTCTAAAGGTTACGTTTCTGAAGACTTAGCTAAAAACCCGACAACTGGTAAGGACTTTACGACTGACGCTGCCGTTCCTTCTGCAGTTGACTACAACTTAACGAAAGCTAAGAAGTTGTGGAAAGAAGGGATGAAAGAAATTGGTGAAACTAAGCTGAACATCAAGCTTCTTTCTGACGATACTGATGGTGGTAAGAAGTCTACTGAATTTATTCAAGGTGCTTGGGAGAAATTACCTGGTTTGACCGTTACTAACCAGAACGTCCCATTCAAGACCCGTCTTCAACGGTCACAAAACGGGAACTTCGATACGGTTATCTCTGCCTGGAATGCTGACTTTACCGACCCAATTTCCTTCTTGTCACTCTTCACGTCCGACAACTCATACAACAATGGGAAGTATGACAGTGCCGCATACGACGATGCTGTGAAGAAGGCGGAAGGTGCCGATGCCAATAACAAGACTGCACGTTGGGCTGACATGGTTGCTGCTGAAAAGCAATTGATGAATGATCAAGGGGTCATCCCAATCTATCAACAAGCCTCAGCAACGTTGACTCGGAGCAATCTGAAGGGCATCATCTACAACACTGCGGGCTCAAACTACAACTTCAAGTACATGTCCGTAAAATAATGATGTAAATCCACAGAAAAAAGTGTGTGTGCTTTAACTGAATGAATGTGAAGCAAAGGGGTAAGGATTGACACATTGTTAATCCTTACCATTTTGTTTTATAATGAGGGATGTCATTATTTTTTAAGTTGATTTTAATAGAATGCGAGGAATTCTCATGAGAAAGTATCTTTTAAAGCGGATATTTTACTTGTTCCTGACATTATTCATTGTGGCGACCGCCACGTTCTTCTTAATGAAGTTAATGCCCGGAACACCGCTGCAAAATGAAGCTAAATTGACCCCTAGCGAAAAGGCGTCGATCTTGGCCCAATACGGGTTGGACAAACCTGTTTGGTTGCAATACTTCATTTACATTGGCGGGATCTTCAAGGGGAGCTTAGGGCTATCCTTCCAGTTCTCTGATCAAGCCGTCAGTTACCTGATTGGTAGCCGGATGGGACCATCAATGCAGTTAGGTGGTCAAGCGATGGTCGTCGGAATCGTCTTTGGGATTATCCTAGGGGCCGTTGGGGCCATCAAGAAGGATACTTGGGCCGACCGTTTAGCAACCATCTTATCGATCTTAGGGATCGCAGTTCCAAGTTTCGTGTTAGCCATCCTGTTACAATACTACCTCGGCTTAAAGGCTGGTTGGTTCCCTGTTGCTGGTTGGGAAGGCTTCGCTTACACGATCTTACCAACGTTAGCTTTGGCCGCCAGTCCGCTGGCCGAAACGGCTCGGTTTATCCGAACCGACATGGTGGACGTGCTGAGTTCGGATTATATTGAGCTAGCTAAAGCCAAAGGGTTGTCGAAATTTGGTATCGTGTATCACCATGCGTTGCGGAACAGTTTGATTCCAATGGTTACGCTGATTGGACCATTGGCCGCCGCCTTGATGACGGGTTCAATGGTTGTTGAAAATATCTTCTCAGTACCTGGGATTGGGGAACAATTCGTTAAATCAATTCTGGTTAACGACTACCCAACCATCATGGGTGTGACGATTTTCTATTCAGCACTCCTTTGCTTACTATTATTGTTGACCGATATTGTCTACGGAATTATTGATCCGCGGATTCGTTTAAATGGAAATGGGGACTAGTTAATGGCAGAAAATCCAAGTAGTATCGATATTAAGCCCGGCGACTTCGAGCCGTTAGATAAACAAGCGGGTCCTGATAATGAACGGATCGCAGCACCTTCCTTAACGTTCGGCCAAGATGTATGGCGGCGATTGAAGTCTAACAAGACCGCTTTTATCAGCTTTATCGTGTTAGTATTCTTATTCTTAGTGGCATTTGGTGGACGGGCAGTCTACCATGTTGATCCTAATGCACAGTCGCCACGGTATGCGAACCTCCCTCCGAAGATTCCGGGTGTTAGTATCCATGGTTTGAATGGTCACTTGACTCAATCTGGTAAGGACGTTGATGCGTATGCGGCGGCCGGTGCAAAGTCTGACGTGCATTATCTTCTCGGGACTGATTATCTGGGCCGGGACTTACTGGCGCGGATTATGTATGGGACCCGGATCTCACTTGAAATTGCGTTGATTGCTACTTTGATTGACCTGACGATTGGGGTCGGATTCGGGATACTCTCCGGTTGGAAAGGTGGGCGCGTCGATTTATTCATGCAACGTGTGATTGAAATCCTCTCGTCCATCCCACAATTGGTTATCATGGTGTTGATGGCCACGGCCTTCACGAAGACTGGGATGGCCTCAATCATTGCGGCTATCGCGATCACTGGTTGGACCACGATGGCCCGGCTGACTCGAGCACAGACCTTGCAATTGAAGAATCAAGACTTTATTTTGGCTGCACGGACACTGGGTGAATCACCCGTCAAGATTGCTTGGAAACACTTGTTACCAAACCTTTCAAGTGTCATTATTATTCAAACGATGTTCACGATACCAAGTGCGATCTTCTTCGAAGCGTTCTTGAGTTATATCGGGATTGGGATCAGTTCACCACAAGCTTCATTGGGGACGTTGATCTCTGATGGGCAGAAGAACTTCCAATTCTTGCCATATCAGATGTGGTACCCAGCCATCGTGCTGATCATCTTGATGCTCGCCTTTAACTTGTTAGGTGACGGGATGCGCGATGCGTTTGATCCAAAGTCAAAACGTTAGGAGGACGGCAGCACTATGGAAAAACCAGAAAATGTGATTGAGGTCCGCAACTTGGAAATCAATTTCCATACTTATGCGGGCGAAGTTAAAGCCATCCGTGACGTTAGCTTTGATTTACGTAAGGGTGAAACCTTGGCAATTGTTGGTGAATCAGGGTCTGGTAAGTCAGTGACGACACGTTCACTGATGGGCCTGTTAGCACCTAATGCTGAAATTAAACGTGGGAGCATTATGTTCCACGGTGAAGATATTATTAAAAAGTCCGAAAAAGACATGCAACACATTCGTGGTAAGGATATTGCCATGATCTTCCAAGACCCAATGACATCATTGGACCCAACAATGCGGATTGGGATGCAGATTGCGGAACCTTTGATGAAACATAAGGGTTTGAAGAAAAAAGAAGCGATCGCCCAAGCGCTAGAGATGTTGAAATTGGTTGGGATTACTAATCCTGAAGGCCGAATCAATGATTATCCATACCAATTCTCAGGCGGGATGCGGCAACGGATTGTGATTGCGATTGCATTGGTCTGCTATCCTGAAGTCCTGATTGCTGATGAACCAACGACTGCCTTGGACGTGACGATTCAAGCCCAGATTCTGGACTTGATGAAGGATTTACAAAATCGAATTGATACGTCGATTATCTTTATCACCCATGACTTAGGTGTCGTGGCCGGAATGGCTGATCGGGTCGCAGTGATGTATGCCGGTAAAATCGTGGAATACGGGACAGTCGATGAGATCTTCTTCAATCCACAACATCCTTATACCTGGGGGTTACTCAATTCGATGCCAACCTTGGATACTGAAAGTGGCTCATTATTAGCGATTCCAGGGACCCCACCAGATTTGTTGGAACCACCAGTTGGTGACGCCTTTGCAGCGCGGAGCGATTACGCGATGAAGATTGATACGGAGAAGGAACCCCCATTCTTTAAGGTTTCTGATACCCATTACGCGGCAACCTGGTTGCTTCATCCAGATGCCCCAAAGGTAACGCCACCTGCTGAAATCGTTCGGCGTCAGCAAAAGTTTGCGGCCATGCAAAAACCGCAAGCACCAATTTCAAATCCCGTAGCAAAGGAGTAAGTAGACATGCCTGATGAACGTAAAAAAATTCTAGAAGTTCGCCATTTAAAGCAGTATTTTAATGTCGGCAAAAAAGATGAAGTCCGGGCCGTTGATGACGTCTCCTTTGACATTTATGAAGGTGAAACATTTGGGTTAGTTGGTGAATCTGGTTCAGGAAAGACCACGACCGGACGTTCCATCATTCACTTATATGAACCAACTGATGGTGAAATCATTTTTGACGGTAAGGACGTTTCCAAATTACACACCAAGAAGGAACGCCATGAATTTCGCCGGGAGATCCAAATGATTTTCCAGGACCCATACGCCTCATTGAATCCACGAATGAAAGTCAAGGATATCGTGGCGGAAGGGATTGATATTCACGGTTTAGCCAAGGATGATGCAGACCGAACCAAGCAGGTTGAAGACTTATTGGAGACGGTTGGTCTTAACAAGGACCACTCTAGTCGTTATCCACATGAATTTTCAGGTGGTCAACGTCAACGGATCGGGATTGCCCGGGCGTTAGCGGTAGAGCCTAAATTCATCATTGCTGATGAACCAATTTCTGCGCTGGACGTTTCGATTCAAGCCCAAGTGGTTAACTTGATGAAGGAATTACAAGTTAAGCAGAACTTGACTTATTTATTTATTGCGCATGATTTGTCAATGGTTAAGTATATCAGTGACCGGATCGGCGTTATGCATTACGGTAAGATTCTGGAAATTGGGCCTGCGGATGAAGTGTATAATCATCCGTTACACAAGTACACCGAGAGTTTGATCTCGGCGGTGCCGGTACCTGATCCAGAGTTTGAACGTAACCGTAAGCAGGTTCCTTATGACGAAACGACCGAACATGACGGTAAGAAGCGGCGAATGGTCGAAATTGCACCAGGGCACTTTGTCCGGGCAACTGAAGACGAAATCCCGATATACACCAAGCGGGCTGTTGACGCGGGGTTAATTACGGAATTTTCTGAGTAACGGCTAATAAAACAGACGGCGAGTGCGAATACTCGACGTCTGTTTTATTATTCAGTAGAATATTTAATTAACTGTTTAGATAAGTTTATTAATTAATAACCATTATAATTAACTCATGTTAACTTGACATATAAATTTAATATGTAAAAAATATTGATGGAATCAATTGTCAAAAAGCCGATTAAATCGGGGATAGACGGCTATTTTTGACCAGCTAAACTGTGACCGGTAGTCAAAGTTATTTGTGTAAATTTTGTAATTATGCAATAATAATATTGTTAATAAAGTTTGTTAACAAATATAACTATTCGTCTTAATAATTGATTCGCACCATTTTTTTAAAAATCATGCGAAGGGACAATGGCTTGTTTTGAACGGTTAATGAAAAAAGTACAAATTTCAGGAAGGATGCTGTTAGTATGCAACAACCAATTAATTATATTATGAATATCATGCACCTTGAACGGGACTTAAAACGACTTACGTCGAACTGGTCGTCCGCCACAGGGCTTAGTTTGAACGAGTTACGGATCTTAGTTTATGTCGAACAACATCCTGGTATCCAGATTGGTGATGTGGCAAATGCGTTGAATGTGGCGAAAGCCTCGTTGGCACAAAACATTGGCACCTTAATAACCCAAGGATGGTTGAAAAGTCAACCAATTAAACAAGACCGGCGTTTACGGGTCTTAACGCTTACGAAGGCTGGTCAGGATCGAATGAAAGATGTTGATGCACAATTGACTAAATCACTTGACACGACGCCAGCAACACAGTTAGCGGATCAATTATCAGCTTTGCAATTATAGGCAGATGTACACGTTCACGGATATTAAGTGAAGTAATATCCTTAACGCGGGATAAAGGGGAGACTCTTTGTCCCGCGCTTTTGTTTTAGCACTTAATAGTGGGGAGCATTATAGGTTAACAATTACTTTGTTTAGTTTACTCTAGGTTAAGTAATTTAAACTTAATAAGATTGATTGAGGTGTAATGGAGCGTATGCATTATAATGTTGAACCGCTAAGAACGGACCAAGAAATCGATGATTTTTTATGGGCTGTTTCACAAGCGCGTTATGGGGAACGTAATCGCATGATTGTTTTGGTTGGAATTAACACGGGATTACGAATGAGTGATATTTTACGACTGAAGGTTGGGCAAGTACGTGGCAAAGATCGTGTTATGATCATGGAACAAAAAACGGGCAAGAAGCGCTGGTTGTTTTTGAAAAACCTCAAAACGGAATTAGCCCACTTTACGCGGTATCGGGGGGCAAATGAACCGTTATTCTGTAGTGGTCGGGGCGGAGCTTTAACCGTTAATGGTGTCTATCGAGTCTTTCAGACGGCCGGTGAGTACCTGGAGCGGGATGATATTGGTACGCACACGTTGCGCAAGACATTTGGCTATCATTATTATCAAAAGACTCGTGACATTGCCGGATTGATGATGATTTTCAATCATTCGAGCGAGCAGGTGACAAAACGCTATATTGGCATTGAGCGTGATAATTTGGAACGACAATTATGGGACTTTAAATTAGGCGTTTAATTATGGCAGAGACGCGGGCTATTCATAGCGACTCAATGAGGATTTGAGGTAGGCACAAAAAAGAGCCAGAAGTGTAAACGATTGTTTACGCTTCTGGCTCTAAATTTAATTATCTTATTCGGACTTCGTCTCAGCCGCCAAAACAATCTTGCCGTCTTCAACTTTTGCAACCATGTTCTTAACGTCGCCGTGGTCCAAATAGAAATCGGCGATGCGATCTTCGATTTGTTCCTGGATAACACGCCGGAGTGGGCGAGCCCCCATCTGAGGGTTGTAACCTAGTTCAACGAGTTTTTCCTCGACAGGTTCTGTGACGTGGACGTGTAAGCCTTGGTTAGCTAACATACCGTTGACGTCTTCGATCATCAAACCAACGATCTTCATCAAGTTTTCCTTAGATAAAGCGTTGAATTGAATGATGTCATCGAACCGGTTTAAGAATTCTGGCTTGAAGTAGTCCGTCAACCGGCTAGTGATATCGTGCGTCTTGCCTTCAGCAGCGGCACCAAAACCGACATTAGCTTCACTGTCGCCAGTCCCAGCGTTGGAAGTCATGATGATGATCGTATCCTTGAAGCTGACAGTCCGACCTTGTGAGTCGGTCAGCCGGCCATCATCGAGGATTTGCAAGAACATGTGCATGACATCCGGATGAGCCTTTTCAACTTCGTCTAGTAAGACTAGGCTATATGGATGACGACGAACCTGTTCAGTTAACTGACCGGCTTCTTCGTAGCCGACATAGCCAGGCGGTGAACCGATCAACTTAGCCACTGAATGTGGTTCCATGTATTCACTCATGTCAAACCGAATCATGGCATCTTGAGAACCAAACAGTTCCTTAGCAAGTTGTTTAGCCAATTCAGTTTTACCAACCCCGGTTGGGCCGACAAACATGAAGGAACCAATTGGCCGGCCAGTTCCGTTCAGACCGATTCGATTACGCCGGATGGCCCGGGCAACTGCTTCAACCGCTTGGTCTTGACCAATAACCGTACTCTTAAGGTCGGGTGCTAAGGTCTTCATTTGAGCCTGTTCCTTAGCCTGCAAGTCACCAACTGGAATACTTGTCTTTTCTTCGACAATTTGTTCCATGTCCTTGACCGTTACAGTGGCAGTATCGTTATTAGGCTGGTCTGAACTTTCATCGGGCTTAGCTTTTTCTAACTTAGCAACTTGATCGCGATAGTAGGCGGCTTTTTCGTAGTCTTCCTTCTTCAAGGCGTCCTGTTTCTGCTTTTCTGCCTCGTCGATCTTTTCTTGAATCGTCTTTGGATCGACCGTCTTCAACGTCAAGTTCTTACGTGAACCAGCTTCATCGAGTAAATCGATGGCCTTATCAGGTAAGAAACGATCTTGAATGTAACGATTTGACAACTTGACGGCTGCCACAATGGCATCTTGATCGTATTTAACGTGATGATAGTCTTCGTACTTCTTCTGAATGCCTTCGAGAATCTTGATAGATTCTTCCACGCTCGGTTCGTTGACCGTGACCGGTTGGAACCGGCGGGCGAGGGCGGCATCCTTTTCGATGTCGCGGTATTCGTTTAATGTCGTGGCCCCAACTAATTGGAAATCACCACGGGCAAGGGCGGGTTTCAGAACGTTCCCAGCATCCATACCACCTTCAGCATTACCGGCACCCATGATTTCATGGATTTCGTCAATGAAGAGGATGATATTCGGATTGCTTTGAACTTCCTTCATTAATTGTTGCATTCGTTGTTCAAATTGACCTCGAATACCGGTGCCTTGAACAAGGGAAGCCACGTCCAAACGAATAATTTCTTTATCTAACAGTTTTTGTGGAACTTGACCAGAAACGATTTTCTGTGCTAGTCCTTCCACGACCGCCGTTTTACCAACCCCAGCTTCACCAATTAAAACGGGGTTATTCTTGGTCCGGCGATTCAAAATCTCGATAACCCGATTAATTTCGGTATCGCGACCAATCACTGGATCGATTTTGCCCTGTTTAGCTTGCGCTGTTAAGTTGAAGCCGTATTGGCCAAGGAGGCCACCGCCGTTGTTATTGCCACGACGATTGCCGCCATTAGGACCAGCTGGCTGGGTCGGTGGGGTCTGTTGTTGCCGGTAAGCGTTATTAGGATCAACGCCACCCTGCATTGCACGGAAAATGTCGTCAAGACCACCAAAACCGAATGGATCTTGTGCCATATCAGCACCTCCAACTCCGTTATTTGGTTGCTGTTCCTGATTCTTTAGCAGTTGATAGCAATTTTGACAAAGGTTGATTTGTCGCCGCTGACCGTTGACGCTCGTATATAAATGGATCGTCGCTTCGTTCTTATGGCAATTGTCACAAAGCATTATGCTGTCACACACCTTTCGCATCAGAAATATAACTAAATCGATTAGGATCATAGTTAAAGGTTCATCGGCTCTTTGACCTTTGTTGACCTTTGACTATTAGTATAGCGAATTTACGGACTGTTGCAAGTGAAAAGCCTCAGGGTCAAAACTGGACGTGCGGCCGGGATAATTCGCAATGGCTGATTGATTCAATTATTTCTGAATAGTCTGGATAGTCGCAACTCATAGCTTGTCATGTAACCGGATTCGTTGTATATTAATTATCTGGTTAGGATAAGTGATGATGTAACTGTCTGTCTATATTATAGTACAAAGCGGTTTTTTTGCATGTATCGAGCCTGACCAGTTTTGATGTTTGCAGCGCATCGTTTTTCATTGGTGACCGTCAACAGCCAGTGAGCGGCGGAGAACTTTGTTCGTAAATATCAAAATAATGATGCAGTAATGTGTCAACCTAACTTTGAGGAGGCGGTAATTGTTTGGCAACGGATTATACCCAGTTAATGGAAGCGTTGCGTCATGGCGAACGCGACAGTTTTACCGTAACGCCGGATGAATTTATGGCTTTTCACGATGCCTATATGAAGTATGAGTATCGTAAACGAGTCATTGGTACGGCGGACTTAGATGGCCGCATTGTTTACCATTTCGAGAAGGATGGTAAGACAACCAATTAATAGGCCTAGCTTGAATGAAAGGGCTTGTATTTTAATTGGATAATTGCTATCATCATTATTAAGGGCTCTTGAGTATACGTGTTGGCGGCAACTCGAATTGACTCGGAACCAATTTTAAATTTATTTATCTTGAAGGAGATCGAATAGTTATGGAAAAGAAAGAATTTCACGTTATCGCAGACACTGGTATCCACGCACGTCCCGCAACTTTATTGGTACAATCAGCAAGTAAGTTCAACTCAGAAATTACGTTGCAATACCAAGACAAGTCCGTTAACTTAAAGTCCATCATGGGTGTTATGTCACTCGGTGTTGGTAAAGACGCTGACGTTACCATTTCTGCTGAAGGTGCCGACGAAGCCGACGCTATCGCAGCTTTAACTGAAACGATGAAGAAAGAAGGATTATCTGAATAATGGCTGAAAAGGTACTAAAAGGAATTGCGGCCAGTGATGGTGTTGCAATTGCTAAGGCCTATATGCTAGTTGATCCAGATTTATCATTCGAAAAGACAACAGTTTCCGATACGGATGCTGAAGTTGCACGGTTACATGACGCTTTCGATGCTTCCAAGGCTGAACTAAAGGTCATTAAAGACAAAGCGGTTGAAAACTTGGGTGAAGAAGAAGCAGAAGTTTTTGAAGCTCATATCACCATTTTGTCTGACCCAGAAATGCTCGGACAAATTGAAGGTAAGATCAAGGATGATAAAGTCAATGCTGAAGAAGCTTTGAAGGAAGTTACTGATACTTTCATTTCAATGTTTGAAGCGATGACGGATAATGCATATATGCAAGAACGAGCCGGTGATATTCGCGACGTAACGAAGCGGGTCTTAAGCCACTTGTTAGGGGTAACCTTACCAAGTCCAGCTTTAATTGACTCCGAAGTAATCGTGGTTGCCCACGATTTAACACCTAGTGATACAGCTCAACTTGATCGTAAGTATGTTAAGGGCTTCATTACTGACATTGGTGGTCGGACTAGTCATTCAGCCATCATGTCACGGACGCTTGAAATTCCAGCGGTCGTTGGATCTGAATCTGCCACGACTGATATCAAAGAAGGCGATACGGTCGTCTTGGATGGTATCAACGGTGACGCTTTAGTAGCCCCAACGGATGCTGAAGTTGCTGATTACCAACAAAAGGCTAAAGACTTTGTTGCGCAAAAGGCTGAATGGGCTAAGTTGAAGAACGAGGCCACCGTTTCTAAGGACGGCAAGCACTTTGAATTAGCTTCTAACATCGGGACACCTGACGATATGGATGGGGTTTTGGATGCTGGCTCTGAAGCCATTGGATTATTCCGTTCAGAATTCTTGTACATGAACAGTTCAGAATTACCTGACGAAGATACCCAATTCGAAGCTTACAAGAAGGTTGTCGAAGGGATGAACGGCAAACCCGTTATTGTTCGGACCATGGATATCGGTGGTGACAAGGAATTACCTTACTTGCCATTACCTGATGAAATGAACCCATTCTTGGGTTACCGGGCTATTCGGATTTCCCTCGATCGTGATGACATCTTCCGGACCCAGTTACGTGCGTTATTACGTGCGTCACATTACGGTCAATTACGGATTATGTTCCCAATGATTGCAACGCTTGACGAATTCCGTAAAGCCAAAGCTATCTTTGAGGAAGAAAAAGCCAAGTTGGTTGCAGCTGGTACGCCTGTTGCTGACGACATCAAGCTTGGTATCATGATTGAAATCCCAGCGGCAGCTATTTTAGCTGACCAGTTTGCTAAGGAAGTCGACTTCTTTAGTATTGGGACTAACGACTTGATTCAATACTCATTTGCTGCTGATCGTGGTAACGAACAAGTGTCATACTTGTATCAACCATACAACCCATCGTTGTTGCGTTTGATCAAGCATGTTATTGACGCTGCTCACGCGAACGGCCGCTTCACGGGTATGTGTGGTGAAGTTGCTGGGGATCAGATTGCGGTGCCATTATTGATGGGCTTAGGTTTGGATGAATTCTCAATGAGTTCAACTTCCGTGCTTAAGACACGTTCATTAATGAAGAAACTTGATACTAAGGAAATGGCTAAATTAGCTGATAAGGCACTTAACGAGTGTGTTACTAACGAAGAAGTCAAAGAATTAGTTGAAAAGAACGTCTTCGGTAAATAAACAATCAAACTAAGAGCAAATCTGTGGATTTGCTCTTTTTTTGTGGGTAAATGCGGGTCATTAACCAGTTTGTACTAGCCCCGGGTTTAGCACGACGGGGAGTGGGCTACCCGCACCGGTATGATGAGAGCTGGCACAGTACATGACGCGAATTGACTGGACATTTAGGCATTGTGACAATTGTCCATAGTTGCGACCGCGCGCTAGTCAATGATGGACACAGGGCACATTGCTACTCGCTGTTGACGGTGAAGAGTTGGTGTAGTGGAAACGATGTAATGGCGGTGTTGAGTGATGCCTAGCGATTACAATTCATCATTTCGAATTCATTTTCTATAGGTGTAGCTGGTCAGATAGATTTTGTCATGAACTCTTAATTTATATTAAGATTATTTGCAACTCGGATATTTAACCAATATAATGTTTATAATATAGGCATTAAGTCGAATTCGTGATGATCATGAAATAATGATCTAAGCGCGGTTAAGCAACATCGATTAGCAGCACGGTTAATTGATGGAAATAAGGGGAGAATCTACGTGAATATCGGGATATTTACAGACACATACTATCCACAAGTGAGTGGGGTCGCAACGTCAATCAAGGTGTTACGCAATCAACTCGAACGGGCTGGTCATCAAGTCTATATCTTTACGACCACGGATCCCCATGTTGATAAGAATATTTATGAACGCAATATTTTTCGGTTTACGAGTATTCCATTTGTTTCGTTCACGGATCGGCGCATCGCCGTTCGCGGGCTTTTTAAGGCTTACCAGGTTGCTAAGGATCTTGGCCTGGATATTGTTCATACGCAGACAGAATTCTCCATGGGGATGATTGGTAAGTTTGTTGCCAAACAATTAAAAGTCCCATGTATCCATACGTACCACACGATGTATGAGGATTATCTACATTATATTGCGAATGGTAAGTTGTTAAAGCCATACCACGTTAAGGAGGCCACACGGGCGTATTGTTATCATCTGAACGGGATTGTAGCACCGAGTGAGCGGGTTGCAAATACACTGACGGGCTACGGCGTTAAAGCGCCAATTCGCATTATTCCGACTGGAATCGACATTAATCAGTACGAGCAGCAGTCGACGGTGGATTATCGGCAAAGACTCGGCTATCAGTCTGATACGCCAGTATTACTTTCCTTGAGTCGTTTGGCCTACGAGAAAAACATTCACGAAGTCATTGCAGCCCTACCGGCGATCTTAGAACAGGTGCCGAATGCCCAACTCCTGATTGTAGGTGATGGTCCGGCACGTGAAACACTGGAAAATCAGGTTCAAGACGCCGGCTTAACGGCGCACGTACAATTTACCGGTGAAATTGATAATGATGAAGTTTATAACTATTACCAGATGGCTGACCTGTTCGTTTCGGCTTCGAACTCAGAATCACAGGGGCTGACGTACATTGAAGCAATGGCTGCTGGCCTTAAAACGGTAGTGGCTGCTAGTCCGTACACGGATCAATTACTTGATGATCCGTCACTGGGGACGACCTTTACAAGTGAGACCGATCTGATCAAGGATGTTGTGCGTTATTTACAACATCCCAATACTTTTAACGATCCCAAGCCACGGCAGAAGAAGCTTTACCAAATTTCCGCAGAGTATTTCGGCAAGCAAGTGATCAACTACTATCAAGACGTACAGCTGGCGTATTCTGAATCAGCGGATAAATCGGCGAATATTAGTAATTAACGTGTGTCAAATCGTCAATGAGCACCGCCAAAACGGGGATGCTTATTCGACGTATGACGCGTAAGGGGACGAATTATGTTAGACATTACCATGTTTTCAAAAGCTGACTCCGTCAAGGGTCAGGGAGTCGGCAGCGCCTATCTAGAATTGATGCGGTTGTTGCGGACCCATTGGCAGGATGAATTTAATATTAAAGTCAATCGATATGGGCGCTCCGCCGTTTCACATTACCATACGGTTAATCCAATGTTTTACCTGTCTACGTTTATGCCTAATCGAGGCCGTAAAATCGGTTACGTGCATTTCTTACCAGAGACGCTCGAGGGTAGCTTGAAGTTGCCACGACCATTCCAAATGATTTTCAATCGTTATTTAATCTCATTTTATAAGCGGATGGACCACATTGTGGTGGTGAACCCGACCTTCATTCCAAAATTGGAAGCATACCATATCAAAAGAGCGGATGTAACGTATATTCCGAATTTTGTCAGCAAACGTGAATTTTACGAAATGACTAAGGCTAAACAGTTGCGCTTGCGCCAACAATACGGCTATGATCAAAATAAATTCATGATTATCGGGACCGGTCAGATTCAGGATCGGAAAGGTGTTCCTGATTTTATTACGCTTGCAAAGCAGAATCCAGATATCCAGTTTGTATGGGCCGGTGGGTTCTCGTTTGGCCGAATTACGGATGGTTATCAGGAGTTGAAGCAGGTGGTGGATAACCCGCCAGCTAATCTGTCGTTTCCAGGCATCGTTCCTCGTGAGAAATTGGTGGACTATTATAATATGGCGGATCTTTTCTTACTGCCTTCTTATAACGAGTTATTTCCGATGTCCGTGTTGGAAGCTTTCAGTTGTGGGACACCAGTATTGCTCCGGGATTTAGATTTGTACCGGGCAATCATTGATGGCTACTATCAAGCGGCCAGTGATGTTGATGATATGCAACGACAGATCGACCAGTTACGCCATAATCCAGCCGGGTTGCAATTCTTGCATGACAAGGCGGTTTTGGCTGCTCAGGATTATTCGGAAGAGCGCCTTGCCAAAGTTTGGCATGATTTTTATTTGCAACAGGCAAAAGAGGGGTAGTCAATGACAAGAAAAAATATCTGGTCATTACTCGTAATGGTTGCGTTAGGCGTCGGCATTTCGTGGTACTCACTGCGCAATGTCAAACTAAGCAATCTAATGGACGATATTCTCACTTTGAATTGGTGGTGGTTATTAGTTGCGTTAGGGTGTGTCGGACTATACTTCGGTCTGGAAGCCGTGGTGGTGCAAAAGTTTGTCAGGCACCGTTATCGGAACTATCGCTTTAAGAGTGCCCTGCGCGTTCCTTTAGCCGAGCAACTATTCAACGGTATCACCCCGTTTTCTTCGGGTGGCCAACCTGCCCAAATCTTCGTGATGGCACAATCAGGGATTGACGCTGGGCGGGCAAGTTCAGTTGCATTGATGAAGTTTGTTGTTTTTCAGGCCATGGTGGTATTGAATTTCTTATTCGCCATGTTAATTGGTTTTCATTATTTAGCTGAAAAGTTAAGTTACCTGTCACTATACGTTTTGTTAGGTTTTCTGATTCACTTTGCGGTGATTGTTGGTCTGTTGCTGGTGATGTACTGGTACAACTTTACAAAACGAGCGGTGAAGATCGTCTTGATCCCGGTCAGCTGGTTTATGAAAGCTGAGCGATTTGCCAAGTTCGAAAACAATATTAGTGAAAAAATCGATTCGTTCTACGAAGAAAGCGTTCGAATGACCAAGGACTGGCGGATGCTGGTCGAAGTTTGTATCGTCACCTTCTTACAGCTACTGTTTTACTACCTGATTCCGTATTTTATTATGCGGGCAATGGGAATCGATGATGTTAATTTGATTATGGTGACTAGTTTGAACGTGTTGATCTTCTTAGTGACATCACTATTCCCGATTCCAGGTGGGGCCGGTGGTGCTGAATTTGGTTTCACGGCGTTGTTTGCTAAGTTCATTCCCAGCCACAGTAAGCTGATTTTAGCGATGCTGATCTGGCGGATCTTAACGTATTATTTAGGACTATTCTTAGGGATGATCGCCATGGCGATGCGGCCTGAAAAAGCAGAAGAAATTCCGATTGCGGCACCTAGCCGGTCGGATTCACAAGAACAGTAATTTTAATGGGCCGACATCATTGTTCGACCCATTTTTCGCGGTTACGAATTAAAGGAAGGTACTATGTTAAAGTTAATCAAACAACGGTTGGTATGGGGACTAGTGTTGACAGCGACAGTCAGCGGGGTGTTGAGCTGCAATGTAGCGGCACACGCGACCAGTAGTAAGGCGGATGAGGTCAAAGCCGCCTACGTGATGGATGCCAAGTCTGGTCAGGTCGTTTATGCGCAGAATGCCGATCAGAAATTACCAATTGCGTCCTTGAGTAAGCTCATGACGCTGTATTTAGTTGAACGGGCCATCGAGCATGGTCAGATCAAGTGGACGGATGCAGTCCCAATTCGCAAAAATGTCCGTAAGATGGCAACCAGTGCAACTTTATCCGTAATGCCGATGCCCGCCAAGGAGACGTTTACGGTTAGGGAGTTATTCGCAGCTACCTTGGTAGGGTCTTCGAATAGTGGTGCCATTGCGCTGGGGGAGTATGTTGCTGGCAGTAATGATAAGTTCATTAAATTAATGAATCAACAAGCGTCCAAATGGCATTTGGATGCGAGTTTTATTAGCGCTTCGGGACTTGATAATACTGATTTGAAAAATTACGATTTAAAAATTAAGGGAACCAGCGATCAGGACCAAAATCTGGTGTCAGCAAGGGCTGTGACGACCATTGCACAACATTTGATTGATGCTTACCCCGATGTTATTCAAGTTGCTAATCAACGTTCAGTCAAAATTCATAAGTATACGGTCCCAACTTCGGTGGAGATCCTGAAGGGCGCCGAGTACTATGATCCCCGCGTGCCAGTCGATGGACTGAAGACCGGTTATACGAATCAGGCCGGTGCTTGCTTAGTCGCTACATACCGGCAGAACGGCCACCGGATGATTGCAACAACACTTGGCGGTGCGTGGCAGTTTACGGCGAACAACAACTTGCGGCTGATGCTCAAAACGACCGAGCAGTATAAACAGGTTGTGCCTAAGAGCATCAATTATCAGATTCCGGGGACGCAGACCAAAGTGCGTCTGGTGACGAAGTACAATTCAAAACTGTGGGTGAATAGTAAGCAGCCAATGACGCAGACCAAAATTGCTTTGTGGCCATTACATCGGACAGCGCCAAATTATCTGGCTGCTAATACGGCCGTTCTTAAATTGCGATTGACGGATCCATTGTCAGGAACGGCGAAGGAAGTCATTTATCGGACGCCTGAAGCGCTGACGATGCTTGGACCACTTCAATGGGCAACAGCGCCCGCAAAACGGACCACCACGGGCACGTATGCGTTCGCAAAGTGATGCTCGCTTAATAGATCGTGTGATGCTGAAGACAAATAAAGGTGCGCCAACTATCGTAATTTACGAGTAGTTGGCGCACCTTTTTGAGTTGAATCCAATTCAGTCATTGAAATGACTAACAGTGATGAACTAGGACAGTTAGCTGGTGGACTGTCGTTGCTTAGTTGATACGGTTAGCAGGTTCCTGCATATATGCAGTGAGGCGATCCATGGCCTGGTGGAGCTTTTCCATGCTAGCAGCGTAACTTAGACGCACGTAGCCTTCCCCCTCGGCACCAAAACCAGTCCCTGGAATAATCGCGAGCTGATTCTTGCGTGCTAAGTCTTTACAGAATGCCATCGAGTCTTGTTCAAAGCCAGCTGGAATTTTCGCGAAGATATAAAAGGCTCCGGTAGGACGTGCGATTTTGAAACCGAGCTTCGACATCGTTTGATAAACGAAATCACGCCGAGCTTGGTATTCTTGCCGCATTGGTTGCGCATCATCGATTCCGTTGGTGAGGGCTTCAACACCGGCCTTCTGAGCAATCGTGGTTGCTGCAGTGACGTAGTATTGGTGGACTTTTTTAAGTTGGGCCGTCATTTCCTTAGAGGCAAACAGGAAGCCGATTCGCCAGCCAGTCATAGCATGAGACTTCGATAATCCATTGATCAGGATCACTTCGTCAGGAATGAATTTAGCAATTGAGACGTGGTCGCTACCGTAAGTCAGTTCACTGTAAATTTCATCGGATACGACCCACAAGTTATGGCGATGGAAACAGTCGGCGAGCGCTTTGATTTCATCTTCAACATAGGTGACACCAGTGGGGTTATTCGGGTAGTTTAACACGATTCCCTTGAAGTTCTCGTCAGGATGAGCAGCAATAAAATCGTCGACCATCTTAGGCGTAATGACAAAATCGTTAACGCCTGTATCCATGAAGAGGGGCTTGGCGTGTGCTTCTTGAATGATGGGGATGTACGCTGGAAAGATTGGGGACGGAATGATAATGGCGTCGCCAGGATTACAGATCGTCGTTAATGCAGTTGCGATAGCTTCAGTCGCTCCCACGGTCACTAAGACTTGGTCTTCAGCATCATAGTGGACGCCGTACTTTGTCTCTTGAAAGTGGGCGGCCGCTTGGCGTAGCTCCAACAGACCTGCCATGCCAGTATAGTGGGAGTAGTTGTCATCAATCGCCTTTTTAGCAGCCGCTTTAACGTGCTCAGGCGTGTTGAAATCGGGTTCACCGAGCGTTAACTTGACCATATCAGGTATCGCACTAACTTCTTCGTCAAACTGGCGGATGGTTGAAACTTGAATGTGACTGATGGTTTCATTGAGATCGTCTCTAAATAGTGTCATATATCCGAACTCCTTTAATTTATAAGTTGTTCTAATTTTAGCACAACTTCTCACCGTCTTAGCAGGAAGTTAGGGTATAATTATAAGTGTGAAAATTTGTGGTAAAAATGGGCTTTCTACTAAAAAAACGTGTTATTAGTCCTATTTTTTGCTAGAATGTAAACAAAACTTGAAGGAGCGAGATTAGTATAATGGATAAATCTGAACTATCAGCAATTCTCAAACGACTAGAAGCCATGCGCACAACTGAAGCAACCGAAGTGCAATCACGGCGGTTCGAAAAGGAAGGCGTTCAACGTGGGCAAGTAGCGTATGATCCCGCTACCTCGACGTACACGTTACAAGAATTCAATCCAGACCAAACGTTTGAATTTGATAACATTGACCTCGTGGCAATTGAATTATACGATTTGCTAACGGATAACTAGATTCCCCCAAAATCCAGATAGATTTTCGATAGATCCATATTATGACGCGTTGTAATGTTGAAGAATTTTTGAAGAAATCTTCAAGATATTGCTAACTAGTACGCAACCGTTATAATATGGATTTGTTAATAGCAATAACGGAGGAAGAAATTACCATGCCTAAATTTATAAAAAACACGGTTGGGAAGGTCAACACAACGTTGGGCTTTTACCTCCTAACCGTGGTCTTATTTTGGCTAAAGACATATATCGCTTATAAGAGCGAGTTTACTTTAGGGGTTAAGGGACCCGTTCAGGAATTTATCTTGTTCTTGAATCCATTTCCGACAGCGATCGTGCTGTTCGGTATTGCCCTATATTTCCGTGGTCGCTTAAAGTATTGGATTATGATGATCATTGACGCCCTACAGACGACGTGGTTATTTGCCAATATCTTGTATTACCGGGAATTCTCTGATTTCATGTCGGCGGGGGTAATTAAGAGTTCCGGTGCTGCTAGTAATAACCTCGGAAAGAGTTTGGGACAGATCATTCATGGAACCGACTTCCTAGTTTATGCAGATGTCGTGTTGCTGATTCTGTTATTAGCCTTCAAGGTCATTCGGATCGATCCACGGCCTTTCAAAATTCGGTATGCTGCAACACTGACCATGATTGGGGTGGCGTTGTTTGCTGTTGACCTCGGCATGTCTGAACATGACCGTTCAGATTTATTGACGCGGACTTTTGATAACAACTACATCGTTAAGTACTTGGGACTCAACACATATGCAGGGTATAGCTTCTATCAGACCGAAAAGGAAAGTGCGACGCGCGCCCAAGCAAGTAGTAGTGATATGAAGAGTGTGCTAGCCTACCTCAAGAAAAACCAGGCTGGCGAGAACGTCAAATACTTTGGTAAAGCGAAGGGCAGGAACGTCTTCGTGATTCATTTGGAAAGTTTCCAGCAATTTTTAATTGATTATAAGGTCGATGGTAAGGAAGTTACCCCGAACCTGAACAAGTTCTATCATGATAAGAGTACTTTGAGTTTTGATAATTTCTACCATCAAGTGGCGCAAGGGAAGACCTCTGATGCTGAAATGATGATGGAAAACTCCTTGTTTGGTTTACCAACCGGGTCAGCGATGACGCAGTATGGGACGTCGAATACGTTCCAGGCAGCGCCAGCAATCCTATCACAAAAGGGCTATACGACTGCGGCTTTCCACGGTGATGTGGCTAGTTTCTGGAATCGGGATAACGCGTATAAGTCGTGGGGGTATAACTACTTCTTCTACTCTTCTTACTATAAAGAGAAGTCA
The DNA here is from genome assembly GCF_049745435.1 of Lactiplantibacillus sp. YT640. Classification (NCBI taxonomy): domain Bacteria; kingdom Bacillati; phylum Bacillota; class Bacilli; order Lactobacillales; family Lactobacillaceae; genus Lactiplantibacillus; species Lactiplantibacillus sp. YT640. Next base: position 1,707 of record NZ_JBMNVY010000018.1, on the reverse strand, counting down.
GACTACAATATTGGTTATGGCTTGAAGGATAAAATCTTCTTCAAAGACTCTGTTAAGTATTTGGAGCAATTACCACAACCATTCTACGCAAAGCTGATTACGTTGACGAACCACTATCCATACGAATTGGATAAGAAGAACCAGTCGATCGATAAGACGACGACCGGGGATTCAACCGTTGATGGCTACGTTCAAACGGCCCATTATCTTGATCAAGCCTTTGCCGAATTCATTAGTTACTTGAAGAAGGCCGGCTTATATAAGAATAGTATGATTGTGCTTTATGGAGATCATTATGGGATTTCAAACAACCATAAGGCTGCCATTGCACAGTTATTGGGTAAAAAGTCGGTAACGAGTTTCGACTTGGCTCAATTCCAGAAAGTACCATTTATGATTCATTCTGAAGGAATCAAGGGTGGTATTAACCACACGTATGGTGGTGAAATTGATGCGTTGCCAACGATTTTTGACCTGTTAGGGATCAAGAACAAGGGTTACATCCAGTTCGGAACGGACTTACTGTCGAAACAGCATAACCAGACAGTGGCTTTCCGGAACGGGGATTTTGTCTCACCGACATATACGAAGATCAGTGGGACAGTCTATGATTCGAAGACCGGTAAGAAGCTAACGGATATGACGACGAAGCAGAAGGATACTGTCAAACAGATGCAAAATCATGTGACGACGGAACTCTCACTCTCTGATCGGGTCATCCAGGGTGACTTACTACGGTTCTACACGCCTAAGGGCTTTAAGAAGGTCAATAAGTCGGACTATAGTTATAAGCTGACTAAGACCCTCAAATCATTGAAAGAGATCCAAGCTGAGAAGAAGACGAGTGTTCTCTCGAAGCATAAGGGCAAATCAACGGAGAGTCTGTATAAGACGGATGCACCAGAACTGTCTAGCTCAAGTGACAGTAGTAGTAGTTCAAGCAGTAGTTCTGATTAATCGAACTCGTATCAACTAAGGGATAACGCTGACGGCGTTATCCCTTTTTGGTTGCGGAAATAAGCTGCCACTTGTTTTGACCACAGCGCGGTACACTATTATTAAGCCGATTGTTGCGCAGTGTGAATTGACACTGATGGTGAACGATGAAGTATTACCAATTTTGGAGTCCCAAGTAAATGCAAAGTTGGAATGGTAGGCGCGTCGCGGATGTTGTGAACCGATAAAGTACGGTGATGAGGTGGGGATGCTGACTGATTGGTTGTCTTGATTTGGTAGATTGTCAGCGAAATAATATTCATTATGCTAGCGTTGGTTTACTTTGAAAAACAGTCGTTGAAAATTAAAGGGAGATTTATTGAACTTTTGCTTGCTATCTTAATAAAAACCCCGTAGAATATAGTCTATTGCGACATTAAGCGGTGTTTAAAACTTTTCTGAAATTAATTCATAAAAAGGGTTGACCCGGGTCGTTATTCTTGGTATTATATTTCTTGTCGTTAAGAGCGATATGCAACATTACTCATTATTATGAATATTCAAATTGATGTGAGCATTTACATTGAATAGTTATTCAAAACAATTTATAAAAAGATGTTGACAGCTTGTTCTGATGATGATAAACTTTAATAGTTGCGTTGAGGTAATCAACGAACGATTTAGACCTTTGAAAACTGAACAAAGTTTCGACGAATCAAATGTGTAGGGTCTCTTGATTTTGAATCAAGAGCAAAACATTTGCGAAGTCAA